>JAKFFB010000114.1:0-28499 GCA_036675425.1 Actinomycetales bacterium
GGCGCAAGGTCTCAGCAAGCCCGAGATCATGCGCTGCCTCAAGCGCTACGTCGCCCGCGAGGTCTACGCCGCGCTCCAGCACGACCGCTCACTGCTCCTCCTTGACAAGCAATAGGAGCTTCATGTGGACGACGGCAGCACGGCCACGCATCGCGATCACGCTGCCGCCCATGAACGACGAGCTCGCCGCGCTGGCCGCGGCCCAGGGTGGCGCCTTCACGCGGGCGCAGGCAGTGCTGTGCGGGTACTCCGACGGGGCCATCCGCGGCATGCGCAAGCGGGAGTGGCTCGAGCTCTACCGCGGCGTGTACGCCGAGCGCACGCTGGTCACGGCGCTGCTGAAGGACAGCAACGCACGCCACGTGCTGCAGGCAGCCGGCCGGGTCCTGGCGTCCGACCTCGACCTGGTCGCGAGCCACCGCACCGGCGCCCTCGCCCACGAGCTGCCGCTGCTGGGCAAGGCTCCGGCCGTACCGCAGGTGACCCAGTCCCCCCGATGCGCGGGCGACACCTCCCGCAGTCCCGGTCTCTACGTCGCCACGCTGGCCGAGACCGACCGCACGACCACCGCCGGTGGCGTGCCGGTCACGAGCCTGGCGCGCACGCCCTGCGACGTCGCGCGCCGGAACCCGTTCCGCGACGGCGTCGTGGTGGCGGACGCGGTCCTCGGGCGGCTGGTTCCCCCCGAGGACCTGGTGGCGGTGGCCCAGCGCTGCGCCGACTGGCCCGGCGGTCGCCGCGGTCTCGAGGTCGTGCGCTTCGCCGACGGCAGGACCGACGGTCCGCTCGAGTCGATCACCCGCGTCGCCTACCGCGAGCAGGGCTTGCCTGACCCGGAGACGCAGGTCGAGATCTGGTCACCGGAGGGGCTCTTCCTCGGGCTGGTCGACTTCCTCTTCCGGGAGCAGCGCGTCATGGGGGAGGCCGACGGCATGGGCAAGTACGACAGCGACGGCGCCCTGCGCGCCGAGAAGCGTCGGGAGATGGGCCTGCGCCGGTGCGGCTTCGAGGTGGTGCGCAACGTCTGGGACGACGCCTGGCGGGAGACCGGACGCCGCGACCTCGGCCACCGCATGAGGCTGGCCTTCGCGCTCGCGGCGAGAACGCCGCCCGTACCAGGCGTCACCTTCCGCACGCCGACCCTGGAGCAGCTGGTCGCCCGTCGCACCGCTCCCCCTCCCTGATGGTCCTGCTCGATTCTCGCCCGCTGAGGGCGTTCAGCAGACAGGAAGAGCAGGGAGGGGGCGACGGGGCCTACTCCTCGTAGTCGGTGGTGACGAGCCCGTCGCGAGCGATCACCGGCGCCTTCACGACGGGGAGCGCCAGCGAGGTCCCCTCGGGGCCGGTGAAGACGGTGATCCGCGGGTCGACGGAGGTGAGCGCGACCTTGTCCGGGTCGCTGGTCTTGATCTCCAGCACCAGGCTGTGGCCCTTGGCCAGCCGGTGGCCCATCGCCATGGCGGGGAGCGTCATGGTCATCGCCTCGCCCGGCACGACCGGGGTGACCGTGTCGACGCCCTCGCGCAGCATCGGGTTGAGCGCGAACTGCGAGATCCGGCGGGTCGAGCCGTCCGGCGAGCGGTCGAGCAGGTTGGCGATCAGGTGCACCTGCGGCGAGGTCACCGACGCGACCAGCGTCAGCTCGGGCACGCCGGCCATGACCAGGTCGCGGGTGACCGGAGCGGTCGCGAAGGAGACGTTGCCGGTCGCCTGGTTCTGCATCCCGCGCGGGTCGCCGGCGAAGGCGAGCGACCCCTCGGAAGGCTTGCCGGTGCCGAGCGTGCCGTCCGCCGACGGGAACATCCGCAGTGACGGCTTCGCGACCGGGAAGCCCTTCGCGACGAGCACCTCGCGCTCGCCGGCGTCGGTCTTGGCGTCGGCCAGGGTCGCGGCGTCGTTGAGGAAGACCTCGGCGGCCGGACCGGTGTCGACCTTCTTGCCCTTGAGGTGCTTGTCGAACCAGCCCAGCAGGGCGAACGGCCACTGGATCCCGCGGCGGGTCGGCGCGAAGCCCGAGCCGTGGTCCCACTGCCCGATCCACGCCTTGTCGCCCTTGCGCGCGCCGCGGTCCATGAACCAGTCGGCGGCCGTGACCCGCGCGGCGTTGTCGTTCACGCCGTGCACGAGGAACGCCGGGACCTTCGACGCGGTCGCTCCGGCGGAGTGGTCGCGGGCGGCGTGCCACGCCTCGTACTGCCCGGTGACCTGGCCGCTGCCCGCGAGCAGCGCGGAGCTCTGCAGGCCGCAGCCGGTCTCCTGCGGGTCGTTGCCGAAGTTGTCGCCCGTCGTGCCGGCCAGCACCGTGTTGATGCCCGGCGGCAGGCTGCGGTTGAGGGCGATGAGCTCGTACGCCCACTGCGGCCCGGAGTACTGCAGGTTGAAGGGGACGCCGCCCTGGAACTGGTGGTCGTACATCGACGCGAGCCCCGCGCTCGGCACGATGGTCGCCAGACCGCGAGGGTTCTGCGCCGCGGCGACCGACGGGGTGGAGCCGACGTAGGAGTGGCCGGTCATGCCGACCTTGCCGTTCGACCAGGGCTGCGACGCGGCCCACTCGACGACGGTCTTGAGGTCCTTGGCGTCGTTCGGGCCGAGGTGGTCCAGGCAGCCCTGCGACCGGCCCGTGCCGCGCAGGTCCATCATCACGACGGCGTAGCCGCGCGGCGCGAAGAACCCGGTGAGCCCCAGGGACTTCCCGTCGGAGTCCTTGGGGTCGGGCAGGATCCGCGTGCCGTCCCGGTCACCCATCGGCCCGTGATAGGGGCTCGCCTCCAGGATCACGGGGAAGCGGCCCTTGCCGGTCGGCTTGGTGACCTCGAGGTAGAGCTCCTTGCCGTCGTGCGCCGGCACGGTCAGCTCGGTCTTCTCGACCTTGCCGAACGTCGGCTTCGACAGGCCGGCGACCTTCGTGTAGTCGAAGGCCTTCGGCGCGGGGGCGGCGGTCGCCACGGCACCACCGGCGACCAGCGCGGTGACGGCGAGCAGCGCAGCAGCGCGCAGGCGGATCGGCACGGACATCGGAGCTCCCGGGTCGGAGGGACGTCCCCGTGCTATTCGCCGGCAGCCGCCGGAGTCCTGCCGGGCACGAGCACCGTCGCCCCGGCCTCCGCGGTGACCGCGACGCCAGCGGGATCGACGCTCACGCCGGAGACCTGCAGGCCGTACGGCAGACCGGTCACGGGGATCCGCAGGTCCAGGCGCTGACCCAGCACCCGGGAGATCGCCTCCGACGCCGCCTTGCCGCCGGTGGTGAAGCTCTCACCGGTGATCACGATCGCGCCGCGCTCGACGCGCACGGACGACAGGGCGCTGGCCGTGACCGTCTGCCCCAGCACCGACACCGACCCGGTCACCTTCAGCCGGTCACCCGCCGGTGCGACGGTCAGCTGCCGGTCGCCCGAGCGCCGGGCGAGCTCGGCGTACGCCACCAGGGCGGTCGCCCGCACCGACGCGACCGGCACCTCGCTCACCGAGCCGGACAGCGCCTCCGACAGCGGCACCTCCAGGCCGGTGAGGGTGGCGTCGAGCCGGTCCACCGTGACCTCCCCGGCGGCGACCCCGCGCGCGACGACGGAGACGGAGTCGTAGCGACCGGAGATCGCTTGTGTCAGGAACGGGAAGCCGCCGATCGACACGTCGGCGGACGCGAGCGACGACGAGGCGACCACCTGGTCGGCGACGGCGCGCGAGGCGACCGACGCGGCGACCCGGTCGGCCACGGCGAGCAGCCCCGCCAGCACGACGAGGGTGACGAGCAGGCGCTTCACGCGAGGACGAGCCGGCCGGCGAGGAGCGCGACGGGACCGAGCACGGCGTACGGCAGGAGCAGAGCCGTGGGGCGCAGGGCTGCCACCCGGCGGGCGTCGCGCCAGCCGGCCCGGAGCTCGGCGGCACCGAGGTCCACCGCAAGATCGGCTGTGGCGACCGTGGAGGCCACCACCAGGCCGAGCAGCGCGGCGGAGCGCAGGGGCAGGTTGCCGTCACCGAGACCGGAGTCGGCGACGAGGACGGCCATCGCGACCCCGGCGCCGAGGCCGAGCAGCAGGCCGGGCCAGCCACGGGTCGACCCGGCCGCGAGCATCGGCCGGGGGGCGAGCTGGTCGCCGATCCGACCGGCCAGCAGCACCGCCCCGGCGGCGGCGAGCGCCACGAGCAGCACCTGCTCGCCGCCGTCGACCTGGCGCAGCGCGAGCAGGCAGGCGGCGGCGACCGCCATGACGATCACGACGAGGGTGTCGGCCAGCGACTCGGTGACCCGGCTGCGGCCCTTGCGGAGCAGCTGGTGGGCGATGGAGGCGATGAAGCCGACGCCGGCCACCCCGGCGAGACCGCTGATCCGGCCGTCGTCCATGAGCACGACCGCGTCGGCGGCCACGATCGTCCCGGTGGCGACGAGGAAGGCACCACCGGAGGCCGGGGCGTCGAGCAGCGCGAGGGCGCCCAGCACCATGAAGACCTGCACCCCGAGGACCGCGACGGCCAGCGGCAGCAGGCCCACGACGGTCGCGCCGACGAGCACGGCGGCGAGCAGCGCGGGCCACAGGCCCTGCACGATCATCGGCGGGCGGCGCGGCGGGCCGGTGGCGCGGACGATCTGCCGCGGCGGCTCCTCGGGCGCGGGCTCGTCGACGACCGGCTCCGGCGCCACCTCAGGGGCCTCCTCCGGCGCCTCCGGCTCGTCGCTGCCGACCCAGTCGCGAGCGGTCCGGTCCTCGCCGGTCTTGCCGCGGCGGGCCGCGTCAGGTCCGGCCGGGGGCGCCCCGGTCTGCTCGTCGGTCACCCGGCGATCGTGCCAGAGAGCGGTCAACCGCCCGCGAACGGCGGCAGCACGTCCACGAGCCCCCCGTCGGTCAGCGTCACCGAGACGTGGTCCCGCCCGCCCACCGGGTCGCCGTCGACGACGAAGGAGCACACCTCGAGCACCTTCCCGAACCGGTCGTCGCGGGTCGACCGGGCCAGCAGCAGCGCCTCCGCGAGCGTGCGCGCCGAGGTCTGCTCCTCCGCGACGCCGGCCGCGGCGCGGGCGCCGGCCCAGTAGCGGATGGTGGCGGTCACCTCTCCATCCTGCATCGCCCGGGTTACGCTGGGCGTGTTCCGCGAGGCAACGGCGCCTCTCCCAGGACCGCCCCACAGGCCCGAGGAGGAGGCAGCCCCATGGCCAGTCTGCTGCTGCTGACCAACGCGATGACGCCCTCCTCCGAGGTGCTGCCCGCGCTCGCGCTGCTCGGCCACTCCGTGCGGGTCGCCCCGGCTGAGGTCTCCGCGCTGCTGGGCACGCCCGCCCCGGACGCCCTGCTGGTCGACGCCCGCAAGGACCTGGCGGGAGCGCGGTCGCTGTGCCGCCTCCTTCGTACGACCGGCGTGACCGCTCCGCTGTTCGCCGTCCTCACCGAGGGCGGTCTGGTCGCGCTCACCGCGGAGTGGGGCGTCGACGACGTGCTGCTCGACAGCGCGGGGCCGGCCGAGGTGGACGCGCGGCTGCGGCTGGCGACCGGCAAGAAGGCCGAGGTCGCGCCGGCCGCCGAGCCCGGCGTCGTGCGCGCCGGCGACCTGACGATCGACGAGGGCACCTACACCTGCCGGCTGCGCGGGCGGGTGCTGGACCTGACGTTCAAGGAGTTCGAGCTGCTGAAGTACCTCGCGCAGCACCCGGGGCGGGTCTTCACCCGCGCCCAGCTGCTGCAGGAGGTGTGGGGCTACGACTACTACGGGGGCACGCGCACCGTGGACGTCCACGTGCGCCGCCTGCGCGCCAAGCTCGGCGCCGAGCACGAGCAGCTCATCGGCACTGTGCGGCACGTCGGCTACAAGTTCGTCACGCCGCCGATCAGCGCGCTGGCCGAGGACGAGCCCGCCCTGGTCTAGGCGGTCCCGGCTCTAGGCGGTCTCGGCCAGGTCGAGGTCGAAGACGCGACGCAGGCCGGTGAGCGACAGCAGCCGCAGCACCCGCGGCGAGCAGCCGCGCAGCGTCAGCACCCCGCCGGTGCGGCACGCCCGCCGGTGCACGTCGAGCAGCATCCCGAGCGCGCTGGCGTCGACGAAGGAGCAGCTGGACAGGTCGACGACCAGCTGCTGCGGATGCACGCTGAGGGCGTCGTGCAGCGTCTCGCGGACGCGGGCCACCGATCCCAGGTCGAGATCGCCGACCACCTCCACCACGACCACCCCGGGTCCGGTCATCGTCGTCATGGTGATCACGGTGGCCGGAGATGGTGGCGGTCCGCGCGCCGTCCCGTGACGAAGCGGTGACGGTCAGCGCACGGAACGCCCCGTTCCGTCCGGTGTCATCGGACCGTCACGTCACAGCCCGTGCTCCGTCGCATGCTCCGGGGACCATCCCCGGCGTGTTCCACCTCTCCCTCGACGCGCCCACCGCCGGTGCCGCCCGGCTCCGCCTGTCCGGGCACCTGGACTCCGCGGCCGCGCGCCAGGTGCTGCACGCCGCGGCCGACGTCGTGAAGTGCGGCTGCTCCAGCCTGGTGGTCGACATGGCCGAGCTGGAGAGCTTCGAACCGGAGGCCGCGTACGCCGTCGTCGGCTGCTCCAAGCTCAGCCGCTACGTCCCCGAGGGGGTCGCGGTGCTCACCGGCTCGGAGGCGAGCGAGGCGCTCGCCGACACGGCCGGCGTGCCGCCGCACCCCGCCGAAGCGCACGCCCCTGGCACGATGGTCCCGTGCCCCGCCTGCTGATCGTCGAGGACGACGACCGGATCCGCCTGTCCCTCAAGCTCGCGCTCGAGGACGAGGGCTACACGGTCAAGGACGTGCCGACCGCCGAGGAGGGCCTCGCCGAGCACAAGGCGACGCCGGCCGACCTGGTGCTGGTCGACCTGATGCTCCCGGGGATGGACGGCTTCGACTGCATCCGGTCGCTGCGCAAGCTCGGCGACGTGCCGATCGTGGTCGTCAGCGCCCGCGACGACACCCACGACGTCGTGGCCGCTCTCGAGGCGGGTGCGGACGACTACGTCGTGAAACCGGTTGCGGTCAAGGAGCTCTCGGCCCGGCTCCGCGCGCTCCGGCGACGCGCGAGCGGCAGCGGCGAGGACGCGCCGAAGGTGCTGCGGTTCGGTGAGATCGAGCTGCGGCCGGAGGCCGGCGAGGTGCTCCTCGGCGAGGAGCAGGTGCACCTCACGCGCACCGAGTTCCGGCTGCTCTGCGAGCTGGCCGACCAGAGCGGCCGGGTGCTGTCGCGCCAGCAGCTGCTCGACCGGGTCTGGGGCTACGACGTCTACGGCGACGAACGGCTGGTCGACGTGCACATGGGCCGGCTGCGGCGCAAGGTCGAGCGCGACCCGGCCAACCCCCAGCACCTCGTCACCGTCCGCGGCCTGGGCTACAAGCTCGCGCCTTGAGGCCCGTCGCGCTCGGCCTGCGGGCCCGCATCACCGCGGTCTTCGCCGCCGGCGCACTCGCCCTCTCCGCCTCGCTCGCCTTCGCGACCTACGAGCTCACCCGGAGCAACCTGCTCGACGAGCGGGAGCGCGCCGCGGTCAGAGCGGCGTACCTCGACGCGTCGTTCGTCCGCACCGGTCTCGGCGGCGCGGACCCCGACATCGTCGCGGCGCTGCAGAACCTGGACACCGGTGAGGTGCGCCGCCCGCTGGTACGACGGGACGGGCAGTGGTTCGCGCGCACCGCGGACAACGGGCTCACCGGCGCGATCCCCGGGGAGCTGCAGCGCCTGGTCGACGACGGGACCCCTGCGGTGCAACGGGTTCCGCTGCGCGACAGCTCCGCGCTGGTCGTCGGGGTGCCGCTGACGTCGGTGGGCGCGTCGTACTACGAGATCAGCCCGCTGATGGAGCTCGAGCGGACGCTGAGGGTGCTGTGGCGCGCGCTCACCGCGGTGGCGCTCGTGACGACCTTCGCCGGCGCCTTCGTCGGCTGGTGGGCCTCGCGCCGGGTGCTGCGGCCGCTCGCCTCCGTCGCCGCCGCCGCCGGCACGATCGCGTCCGGCGACTTCACCGCACGGGTCGCCCGCGACACCGACCCCGACCTCGACAAGCTGGCCGTGTCGTTCAACCGGATGGTCGACGAGGTGTCGGCCCGGTCGGAGGCGGACCGGCGCTTCGCGGCCGACGTCAGCCACGAGCTGCGCTCGCCGCTGCAGACGCTGTCGGCGGCGACGACCGTGCTGGCCCGCCGCCGCGACTCGCTCGACGACCGGACCGCCGCGGCCGTCGACCTGCTCACCGACGAGGTGACGCGCTTCGAGTCCCTGGTCACCGACCTGCTGGAGCTGGCGAAGTCCGACCGCCCCGCGGAGCGACGGCCGACCGACGTCGTGGCGCTCACCCGCGGGCTGCTCACGTCGCGCCGGCTGCCCGAGCGGCTGCTGGAGGTCTCCGGCGAGGCGCAGGTGCTCGACGTCGACCCGCGCCGCTTCGAGCAGATCCTGGCCAACCTCGTCGACAACGCGACCCGGCACGGCGGCGGTCTGCTCCGGGTCGGCCTGCGGGTGGCCGACGACGAGCTGGAGCTCCAGGTCGACGACGAGGGCGCCGGCGTGCCCGTGGACGAGCGGGAGCTCATCTTCGACCGCTTCGCGCGCGGACGGGCGGCGAGCATGCGCGGCGGCAGCGAGGGGACCGGCCTCGGGCTCGCGCTCGTCGGCCAGCACGTGCAGGCCCACCGCGGCACGGTCGAGGTGCTGGACCGGCCGGGCGGCGGCGCGCGCTTCCGCGTCGTGATCCCGGGGGAGGCGCCGTGAAGCGGGCGCTCGTGGCGCTGCTGCTCGTGACCGCGTGCGGGGTGCCGACCGACCCGTCGCCGCGGGCGCTCGACCCGGAGGCGGCGCCGTTCGGGGTGCTCGGCGAGCCGACGACGGCGCCCGAGGGCGACGGCCGGGTGGCGCTCTACTTCGTCCGCGGCGACCGGGTGGTGCTGCAGCCGCGGCCGGTGGAGCGGTCGACGACGATCCGGCAGCTGCTGGACCTGCTGCTCGAGGGGCCCACCCCGGAGCAGGTCGCCGCCGGGACGCGCTCGGAGATCCCGCCCGACGTGCGCGTGGAGGACGTCGAGGTCTCCGGCCGCGACGTCGCGGTCGTCACGCTGGCGGTCGGCGACAACCAGGTCGGCACGTCGCCGCTCGGCTTCGCGCAGATCGTCGCGACGCTGACCGCCCCGGGCCGGGCCCGCTCGGTCCGCTTCCGGCTCGACGGCGAGGACCTGCCGGTGCCCCGCGGCGACGGCTCGCTCACCAGCGACCCGCTCGACCGGTCCGACTACGCGGACCTGCTGCTGCTGCAGACCCCGGGGCCGTCGGGGACGCCCTCTCCCGCGCCGTCCTGACCGCACCGGACTAGCGTCGGCCCATGTCCCCGACCTGCGACGTCCTCGGCCGCCTCTCGCCGCCGGACGTGCAGGCGGTGCACGCGCTCGTGCAGCAGGTGGAGGCCGCGGACGGGACCGCCCCGCTGTCCGAGCACGTGCTGCTGCACCTGCCCCACGGCGGTGACACCGAGGTGCGCAACCTGCTGGTGCGGGAGGACGGGACGGTCCTCGCGTACGCCCATCTCGACGTCACCGACCAGGTCGAGGGGTCGAGCGCGGAGCTCGCCGTCGCGCCGGCGGCGCGCGGCCGGGGGCTGGCCAAGGCGCTGGTCACCGAGCTGCTCCGGCAGACCCCCGACGGGCGGCTGCGGCTGTGGGCGCACGGCGACTCCCCGGCGGCCGCTGCGATGGCCGAGCGGATGGGCTTCGCGCGCAGCCGCGTGCTCTTCCAGATGCGCCGCTCGCTGGAGCTGCCGCTGCCGGAACCCGTTGCACCGCAAGGGGTTTCGCTGCGGACCTTCGTCCCCGGTCAGGACGAGCAGGCGTGGACCGAGCTGAACAACCGGGCCTTCGCCGACCACCCCGACCAGGGCGGCTGGGGGGTGCACGAGGTGGAGCTGCGCGAGAAGGAGCCGTGGTTCGACCCGCGCGGGTTCTTCCTCGCCGAGCGCGACGGCACGCTGGTCGGCTTCCACTGGACCAAGGTGCACGGCGGGCACGGCGGCGACACCCCGCACGAGCACGACCAGGACCACCCGGCGCACGAGCACCACGACCACCCGCCGATCGGCGAGGTCTACATCGTCGGCGTCGACCCCGCGGAGCAGGGCCGCGGGCTGGGGCCGTGGCTGACGCTCGTCGGGCTGCACAGCCTGCGGGACCGGGGGCTCACCTCCGTGCTGCTCTACGTGGACGAGAGCAACGCCGCGGCCGTCAGGACGTACGAGCGGCTGGGCTTCACCCGGCACGCGGTGGACGTGATGTACAGCCGCGGTTGATTGACAGACGTCGATGCGTACGGCACTCTTGCCGTATCGACATCGATCAATGGAGGCTGCTGTGAGCGCACTGCCCGTCATCGTCATCGGGGCCGGCCCGGTGGGGCTCGCCGCCGGAGCCCACCTGCGCGACCGCGGGCTGCCGGTCGTCGTGCTCGAGGCGGGGGACGCCGTGGGGGCGGCCGTCCGCGAGTGGGGGCACATCCGCACCTTCACCCCGTGGCAGTGGATCGTCGACCCGACCGCCGAGCGGCTGCTGGGAGCCACCGGCTGGACCCGGCCGGCGACCCCGGTGCCGCCGACCGGTGCCGAGCTGGCGTCGGAGTACCTGGAGCCGCTGGCCGCCGCTCTCGGCGACGCCGTCCGGACCGGCGCGCGGGTGTCGTCGGTGACCCGCGACGGCGCGGACCTCGTGGTCCGGCTCAGCGACGGCGAGGAGCTCCGCGGCTCGGCCGTCATCGACGCCTCCGGGACCTGGAGCGGCCAGAACGGGCTGGGCGCTGCTGGTGAGGACCGGGCGGAGGCCTTCCTCGTCGGACCGCTGCCGGACGTGCTCGGCCGTGACCGGGCGCGCTTCGCCGGCCGCCGCACGCTGGTCGTGGGCGCCGGGCACTCGGCCGCCAACACGCTGCTCGCGCTCGGCGAGCTGGCCCGGCAGGAGCCCGGCACCGAGGTCGTCTGGGCGGTCCGCGGCGGCAGCCCGGAGCGCGTCTACGGCGGAGGCGAGGCCGACCAGCTGGAGGCCCGCGGCCGGCTCGGCAGCGACCTGCAGCACCTCGTCGACACCGGCGCGGTCGAGCTGCACACCGGCTTCGCGATCGACGAGGTGGCGGTTGCGGGCGACACCGCGACGGTCCGCTCCGGTGACCGCGAGATCAGCGGGCTGCACAACGTGGCCGCAGCAACCGGCTTCTCCCCCGACCTGTCGATGCTGTCCGGGCTGGACCTCGACCTGGACCCGTTCGTGCAGGCACCCGCCAGGCTGGCGCCGCTCATCGACCCGCGCTTCCACAGCTGCGGGACCGTGCCGCCGCACGGGCACCGCGACCTGGCGCACCCCGAGCCCGGCTTCTACGTCGTCGGCATGAAGTCCTACGGCACGGCGCCGACCTTCCTGGTCACCACCGGCAACGAGCAGGTGCGCAGCGTCGTCGCCGCTCTCGCCGGGGACCTCACGGCGGCCGACGCCGTCGAGCTGGTGCTGCCCGAGACCGGCGTCTGCTCGATCGGCCCGACCGGGGAGGAGCTCACCGAGGGGTGCTGCGTGGCGTGAGGAGGCGGGACTTCCCCGGGTGGCGGATGGTCTGGGCGCTGTCGGCCACGTGCACGGTGGCCTACGGCGTGCTGTTCTACGCCTTCGCCGTGTTCGTGGTGCCGATGCGGGAGGACCTCGGCGTCAGCACCGGGCAGCTGTCCGGGGCGCTCAGCCTCGCGATCGCCGTCAACGGCGCCGCGGCGATCTGGGTCGGCAAGCACCTCGACCGGCACGGCGCGCGCTGGCTGATGACCGGCGGCAGCCTGCTCGGCGCGGCCTCCGTCGTCGGCTGGTCGCAGGCGCAGAGCCTCCCGGCGCTCTACCTCGCCTTCGTCGGCGTCGGCCTGGCGGGCGCCGCGGTGATGTACGAGCCGGCGTTCGCGCTGGTGACCACGTGGTTCGACCGGGACCGCCCCGCGGCGCTGCTCACGCTCACCGTGGTCGCCGGCTTCGCGAGCACGATCTTCCTGCCGCTCTCCCAGGCACTTGTCGACGGGATCGGCTGGCGGTCAGCGCTTCTCGTGCTGGCCGGGCTGCTCGCGGCGTGCGCCGTCCCGCAGGCGGTGCTGCTGCGACGGGCCCCCGCCGACCTCGGCCTCGGGGTCGACGGCGACCCGCCCTCGGTCGTGCACGTCGAGGCGGAGACCGAGGAGCACGGCCCGCTGCTGCAGAGCTCGTGGCGCCGCCCGGCTGTTCGGCTGCTCACCCTCGCGTCGGTGCTCGAGACGCTCGCGGTGACCGTCGTCGCGGTGCACCTGGTGGCCTACCTGCGCGACACCGGCGCGGAGGCGGGGCTCGCCGCGACGGCCGCCGGCGCGATCGGGATCCTGTCCGTGGCCGGCCGGGTCGTCGTGACGTCGCTGGCGAGGAGGGTCGGCCTCGCGTCGCTCGCCGCGGTCATGGTGGGCGGCCAGGCCCTCGGCGTGGTCGCGCTGCTCACGCTCCCGCGCGGGCCGGGGGTCGTGCTCTTCGTGCTGCTGTTCGGCGCCGGCTTCGGCGTCATGACGATCGCCCGCCCGTCGCTGCTCGGCCGCTACGTGCCGCTGCGCGTCTTCGGCTCCGTCTCCGGCCGGCAGGCGCTGGCGATCGGCGCCGGCCGGGTCGTGGCGCCGGTGACCGCGGGGCTGGTCATCAGCGCCGTCGGCTACGACCCGGCGATGATCGCCGTCGCGGTCTGCTCGCTGGCGGCGGGCGCGCTGCTGGTCGGAGCCGAGCGGTCGTACGGGGTGGCTCCCCGGGGCTGATCAACCCCGGGGTCGCTCACTTCTCAGCGCCGCGAGAAGTGAGGAAGTCCGGCGTTGATCACAGGGGGGACCGCCCTGTCAGCGTCCGGTCTTCGGGGCGAACAGCGACGACACGAGCCGGGCGACCAGGTTGAGCAGCAGGACGATCACCATCAGCACCAGCGCCGCCGTCCAGGCGCGGTCGATGCCGAACCCCTTCGCGCCCGGTTGGGTGAAGGAGTAGAAGGTGAAGATCGGCAGCGTCTCCATCCGACCGTCGAACGGATCTGTGTTGATGCTCTTCGACGTCCCGGCGATGAGCAGCAGCGGCGCGGTCTCACCGATGACGCGGGCGATGGCGATGGTGATGCCGGTGGCGATGCCTGCGGCCGCGACGGGGAGGACGACCTTGATGATCGTGCGCCACTTCGGCACACCCAGGGCGTACGACGCCTCTCGGAGCTCCGCCGGCACCAGCTTGAGCATCTCCTCCGACGCGCGGACCACGACGGGTGTCATCAGCACCGAGAGGGCGAAGGCGCCGCCGATGCCGAAGCGCACGCCCGGCCCGAAGAAGATGACGAAGAAGGCGTAGGCGAACAGGCCGGCGACGATCGAGGGGATGCCGGTCATGACGTCGACCAGGAAGGTGACGGCGCGCGCCAGACGGCCCCGGCCGTACTCGACCAGGTAGATGGCGGTCAGCAGGCCTACGGGCACCGACATGAGGGTCGCCAGGCCCGTGATGATGAGGGTGCCGACGATGGCGTGCTCGGCACCGCCGCCGGGACCGACGACGCTGCGCATCGTCGAGGTGAAGAACTCGGTGTCGAAGCGCTCAGCCCCCTTGGTCACCACCGTGTAGAGCAGGGACACCAGCGGTGCGAGGGCGCCGAGGAAGGCACCGGAGACGATCGCGGTCACGGTGCGGTCGGCGGCTCGGCGGCGGCCCTCTACCGCGCGCGAGACCGCGTGCAGCGCGAGGACGAACAGGACACCGGTGACGATCGCCGTCGTGACCGGTCCTCCGCCGAGGACGGCACGCAGCGCCAGGGCAAGCGCAAGGGCACCTGCCGCCAGGGCGTACGGGGCCCACGCCGGCAGCGGGGTGGTCGATCCGGCCAGAGTCGCTGAGGGGCTGGGGGTCCGGGGTGCAGTCATGGGGGTGCTCATCCGGATGCTCCGTCGAACTCGGCGCGGCGCGCGAGCAGGCTGCGGGCCAGGAAGTTCACCGCGAAGGTGATGACGAAGAGCACCAGCCCCGTGGCGATCAGGACGTTGACCGAGATGCCCGTCGCCTCGGGGAACTGCGCGGCGATGTTGGCCGGGATCGTCGTCGGGTTGTCGCGGCTGATCAGGTTGAAGCTGACCCCGCCGGAGGCGGACAGGACGAGCAGCACGGCGATGGTCTCCCCCAGCGCCCGCCCCAGGCCGAGCATCGCGCCGGAGACCATGCCGCTCCGGCCGTACGGCAGGACCGTCATCCGGATCATCTCCCAGCGCGTGGCCCCGAGCGCCAGGGACGCCTCCTCGTGCAGCTTCGGCGTCTGCAGGAAGACCTCGCGGTTGATGGCCGACATGATCGGCAGGATCATCACGGCGAGCACGATCGACGCGGTGAGGATCGTGCGGCCGGTCGAGGAACCGGGCCCGGCGAAGAACGGGATGAAGGACAGGTTCTCGCCGAGCCACTTGTACGTCGGCACGAGGTACGGCGCGAGGACGAGGAAGCCCCACGCGCCGTAGATCACGCTCGGGATGGCGGCCAGCAGATCCACGAGGTAGCCCAGGGTGCGGGCCAGCCGGCGGTGGGCGAAGTGCGAGATGAACAGCGCGATGGCGATCGACATCGGCGCCGCCATGAGCAGGGCGAGACCGGCCGACAGCAGGGTCCCGAAGACCAGCGGACCGAGGATGGCGAGGAAGGACTTCTTCCCCGGCAGGTCGGCGCTGTCGGCGCCCAGGACCGGCAGCGACTCGATGACCAGGAAGCCGGCGACGCCGGCAAGGACGAGCAGGATCAGGATGCCCGAGCCGGTGGACAGCCCTGAGAAGACCCGGTCACCGAGGCGGGTGCGGACGGCCGCAGCATCGCCGTGCGGGACCGGGCGGGACTCCGGCAGGACGCCGGTCGTCGGGCTGGGGGTCGGTGAGCTCACCGGGAGCCTCTCGGGACGGGGGCGGTCACGGGGGACACGCTACGAGCACGGGTCCGGGCGGCCACCGAGGTGGTGGCCGCCCGGACCCGTCATGCCGCGAAGCGAGGCGTCACGCAGCGCCGATCAGGTCGATCGCGGCGACGATGTCGGTGCGCAGCTCCTCGGAGATCGGCGCGGAGCCGGCGCTCTCCGCCGACGCAGCCTGCCCCTCCTCGCTGGCGATGTAGCTGAGGAAGGCCTTGACCAGCTCGCCCTGCGCCTGGTCCTCGTACTGCGTGCAGGCGAGGGAGTAGCTGACCAGCACCACGGGGTACTCGCCGCCCTCCGTCGTGTCGCGCTCGAGCTCGACGACGATGGCGCCCTCCTCCCGGCCCTCCTCGCGGGGGCTGCCTGCGACGACGGCCGCCGCAGCCTCAGGGGAGTACTCGACGAACTCGTCGCCGACGCCGACGGCCACGGTGCCGAGCTCGCCCACCTGGCTGGCGTCGGCGTAGCCGATCGCACCCTCTCCGGCCTGGATGGCAGCCACGACGCCGGAGGTTCCGTTCGCGGCCTCGCCACCGGCCACCGGCCAGACGCCGTCCGCCTCGTACGGCCAGTCGGCCGCGGCCGTTTCCGCGAGGTAGTCGGTGAAGTTCTCGGTGGTGCCCGAGTCGTCGCTGCGGTTCACGGGCGTGATCGCCAGGTCCGGCAGCTCGACGTCCGGGTTGTCCGCGGCGATCGCAGGGTCGTTCCACTTCTTGATCTTCTGGTTGAAGATCTTGGCGAGAGTCGCCGGCTTGAGGTTCAGCGAGTCGACGCCCTCGAGGTTGAAGGCGATCGCGATCGGGCTGATGTAGAGCGGCAGCTCGACGACGGTGCCGCCGGCGCAGCGCTTGGCCGCCTCGGTGGCCTCCTCCGGCTTGAACGCGCGATCCGAGCCGGCGAAGTCGACGCCGCCCGCGGTGAACTGCTCGCGGCCGCCGCCGGATCCCACCGGGTCGTAGTTGATGGTGGCGTCCGGGTTGGCGTCCTGGAAGCCGGCGATCCAGCCCTCCATGGCCGCAGCCTGCGCGCTGGAACCTGCGCCGGCGAGCGTGCCGCTCAGGTCGGATGCGGCGCCGTCGCTCGGCTCGTCGGAGTCACCGCCACAGGCGGTGAGCGCCAGGGAGCCGGCGGCCAGGACGGCCACCAGTCGGCTGGTGCGCGTGAGCTTCACAGTCGGGTCCCTCTCTCGGGGTGTTCGGGGTGTCGCTCGATCACGCTAGGCAGGCAAGGTGAAGGAACCGGCGGGTCCAGGTGAACGCTGGGCGAACGGCAAGCAGGTGCTCCGCAGACGCAGAGACGACCGCCGGGTGAACGCAGGGTGAACGACCGCGGAGAACCGGGCAGTTGTGCGCATCCGTCGCCGGGTTCACCCCGTGGTGGCGGTCGAACCGACCCCTCCGGGCCGGTGCGCGTCGTCGACCACGCCGTACGCTCTCCCTCCGTAGCGACGATGCCGCACGCCCACAGGGGCGGCGGCCGTCCCCTCGTCCTCGGAAGGGTCCCCGTGGCCAAGCGCATCACCCTCGACCACGTGAACGCCTACTACGGCAAGTTCCACGCCATCGACGACCTGTCCCTCGTCATCGAGGAGCGGGCGATCACCGCCTTCATCGGACCGTCGGGCTGCGGGAAGTCGACCGCGCTCCGGACGATCAACCGGATGCACGAGGTCATCCCGGGCGCCCGCGTCGAGGGCAAGATCCTCCTGGACGACGAGGACGTCTACGCCCCGTCCGTCGACCCCGTCGACGTGCGACGCAAGGTGGGCATGGTCTTCCAGCGGCCCAACCCGTTCCCGACCATGTCCATCTACGAGAACGTCGTCGCCGGGCTCAAGCTCAACGGCCGGGTGTCCAAGAAGGAGACCGACGAGGTCGTCGAGCGGTCGCTGCGCGGCGCGAATCTCTGGAACGAGGTCAAGGACCGGCTGGACCGGCCCGGCGCCGGCCTGTCCGGCGGGCAGCAGCAGCGGCTGTGCATCGCGCGCGCCATCGCGGTCAAGCCCGAGGTCCTGCTGATGGACGAGCCCTGCTCGGCGCTCGACCCCATCTCCACGCTCGCCATCGAGGACCTGATGGAGGAGCTGAAGCAGGACTACACGATCGTCATCGTGACCCACAACATGCAGCAGGCGGCGCGCGTCTCCGACCGCACCGGCTTCTTCACCATCGAGGCCACCGGGCAGCCCGGTCGGCTCGTCGAGATCGACGACACCGCGAAGATCTTCACCAACCCGCACGAACAGCGCACCGAGGACTACATCACTGGTCGCTTCGGGTGATCCGTCGCCCGACCGACGGGCGTCGTTCACCCGGCGTTCACCCGCAAGGCGCAGGCTGCCCGCGACGGCAAGGGACCTGGGGAGCCTCGGTGGACGTCGACGACGAGAAGCGGCAGCTCGAGCACGCACGACGTGCGCTCATCGAGGAGTTCGCCGAGCAGGTGCCGGCTGAGCAGGTCGAGCAGCGCTTCACGACCAGCGTCAACCAGTTCGCCACCGCCCCCGTGCGGAGCTTCGTCCCGGTGCTGGTGCACCGGCAGACGCGAGAGCACCTGCGGCACCGGGTGTTCCGCTGACGCTCACCCCACTCGCCCGCAAGGCCTTCGCCGAGCTCGTGGGCAGCGCCTTCCTCGCTGCGACCGTCGTCGGCTCCGGCATCGCCGCGCAGCGGCTCAGCCCCGACGACGTCGGCCTCCAGCTGCTGCAGAACTCCCTCGTGACCGGCGCCGTGCTGGTCGCCCTGATCCTCGCGCTCGGGCCGGTCAGCGCCGCCTTCAACCCCGTGGTGACCCTGGTCGAGCGGGCGCTCGGGGCCATCAGCACGGCAGCGGCCTGCGTCTTCGTCGCGGCCCAGGTGACCGGCTGCTGCATCGGTGTCGTGGTCGCGAACCTGATGTTCGACCTGCCTGCGGTCGACGTCGCCGGGACCGACCGCACCGGCGGTGGCCTGCTGCTGGGTGAGGTGGTCGCGACCTTCGGCCTGGTGGTCGTGGTCTTCGGGGTCGTGCGCTCGGGACGAGCCGTCCACGTCGCGTACGCCGTCGGCGGCTACATCACCGCCGCGTACTGGTTCACCAGCAGCACGAGCTTCGCCAACCCGGCCATCACCACTGGCCGAACCCTCTCGGACACCTTCGCCGGGATCGCGCCGGCGTCGGTGCCGGGCTTCGTCGCCATGCAGCTGGTCGGCGGCGCGCTGGCGCTCGGCGCGGTGCTCGCCCTCTACCCCCGCGCGGCCGAGCTGGCTGCGGACCTGACCCACCTGAGCGAGGAGTCCTCGTGAGCACGCCCGTCGTCATGTACGCCTGCATCCACAACTCCGGCCGCTCCGTCGCCGCGAAGGTGCTGACCGAGCACTACGCGGCCGGCAAGGTCGACGTCCGCAGCGCCGGATCGGAGCCGGGAGACGGCGTGAACCCGGCTGTGGCGGCGGTTCTCGCGGAACGAGGAATGTCGACGGCCGATCACCAGCCGTCGATGCTGACCTACGAGGCGGTCCAGACCAGCGACATCGTGGTCACGATGGGTTGCGGCGAGACCTGCCCTGTCTTCCCCGGGAAGCGCTACGAGGACTGGACCGTCGACGACCCCAAGGGCCAGGACCTGGAGACCGTTCGGCGGATCGTCGACGACGTGGACGCCCGCGTGCGTGCCCTGCTGGCGTCGCTCGACATCGCCGTCGAGGTGGCCTGAGAGACCGAAACCTGCTGTTCTCGCGCGGTTCACCCGTAGGCGTCCGCTGCGTCCGATGCGGGAGCAAGTCTTCGTGGGTCACGACACCCGACCACGGAGAGCACATGACGACAGTCGACCGCCGCAGCTTCCTCAAGCGCAGCGCCGCCATCACCGCCGGGACGCTGCTGGCCGGCGCCGGCACCCAGAGCCTGGCGGCGCGCGCCGCTCTCGCCGCACCCGGTCGTCGTGGTGAGCGACTGCAGGCACCGGACAACGGGGGCTACGGCCCGATCGGACCGGTCGACGACCGGACCACCGGCCTGCCGCTCCTTCACCTCCCGGCCGGCTTCGAGTACGCCTCCTTCGGCCATTCCGCCGCCTACGCCGCGACTCTCGGGCTGCCGACCACCGGCTCCGACGGCTACCCGACGCCCGGGCGCCACGACGGGATGGCCGCCTTCCCGACGAGCACCGACGGTGTCGTCCGCCTGGTCCGCAACCACGAGCAGGGCTACTCGACCACCGACCGCGCCACCCGGCCGTACGACAGCGCCGTCATCGGCGACCCCGCCAACGCCTACGACCCGAAGGCGGCCGGCGGCACCACGACGCTGACCTTCGACACCCGCAGGATGACGCTGACCGACAGCTTCGTCTCGCTCAACGGCACGTCCGTCAACTGCGCCGGCGGCGCGACGCCGTGGGGCTCGTGGCTGAGCTGCGAGGAGACCGTCAACGGCACGCAGAACGGCTTCCCGAAGGACCACGGCTACGTCTTCGAGGTGCCGGCGGACGGCGGCCCGGTGACGGCCCCGCAGCCCTACACCGAGATGGGGCGCTTCGCGCACGAGGCCGTGGCCGTCGACCCGGCGAGCGGGATCGTCTACGAGACCGAGGACAACGGGAACACCTCCGGGTTCTACCGCTTCATCCCCCGGGAGATGGGACGGCTCAGCTCCGGGGGGACCCTGCAGATGCTCGCCATCAAGGACCGGCCGGGATTCGACACCTACACAGGCATGTCCGGAAGCGTCGGGGCGCCGCTGCCGGTCGAGTGGGTCACCATCGACGACCCTGATCCCGATCTGATCAGCCGTACGTCGGTCTTCCAGCAGGGCCGCGCTCAGGGCGGCGCGGCGTTCGCCCGGCTCGAGGGCTGCTGGTACGACGGCGGCAGCATCTTCTTCAACGCCACCAGCGGCGGCGACCAGGGGCTCGGGCAGGTGTGGGAGTACCGCCCCCGCGGTCGGGCCGGCGGGCAGCTCGTCCTGCTCTTCGAGTCGCCGTCCGCCGACCTGCTGGACGCTCCCGACAACCTCTGCGTCAGCCCGCGGGGCGGCCTGGTGCTCTGCGAGGACGGCGATGCCGACCAGTACGTCCGCGGCCTCGACGAGCGCGGCCGGATCTTCGACTTCGCGCTCAACGACGTGAGCGGGGACCAGGACAAGGAGTTCGCCGGCGCCTGCTTCAGCCCGGACGGCGACGTCATGTTCGTGAACATCCAGACCCCCGGCATCAGCTTCGCCATCCGCGGTCCGTGGGAGCGCGGCGCGCTGTAGCCACCCCTCGAGGAGCCCGGCCGTCCGACGGCCGGGCTCCTTCGTGCGTTCCGCAGCGTTCACCTGCGCGGCACGCTCGTGTCACCGACGGGTCGCCCGACCTGCCTACGTTCGTCGGGCGTGACCACACTCGATCGACGCACCTTCCTCAAGGGCGCTGCCGCCGTGACCGCCGGCTCCGCACTGACCGGCCCCGCCTTCTCCTCGGCGCTGGCAGTGGAGCCGGACGCGCGCTTCCAGTACGGCGTGGCGTCCGGCGACCCGCTTCCCGACGGCGTCGTGATCTGGACCCGGCTCACCCCGTCTCCCGACGCGACGCCCGGATCGGGGAAGGGCGCGCCGACGACCGTCCAGTGGTTCGTCCGCGAGGTCGGCGGGCGCGTCGTCAAGCGCGGTCAGGTCCGCACCTCGCCGACGAGCGACCACACCGTCAAGGTGGACGTGCGAGGCCTGTCACCTGCGACCACCTACGAGTACGGCTTCCTCTCCGGCGGTGCTGCCAGCCCGGTCGGCACCACGCGGACGGCGCCCGCGCCCGACGCGGCGAACACGCTGCTCCGCTTCGGCATGGTGAGCTGCTCCAACTACACCGGTGGGTTCTTCTCCGCCTACCGGCACCTCGCGGCACGCGACGACCTCGACTTCGTGCTGCATCTCGGCGACTACCTCTACGAGTACGGCAACGACGACGACCGCTACGGCCCGGCGAGCCTGGTGGGGGTGCGCGATCACGACCCGGCGACCGAGATGGTGACGCTCGAGGACTACCGCCGCCGGCACGCCCTCTACAAGGCGGACCCGGACCTCGCGCTGCTCCACCAGCGCTACGCGTTCATCACCACGTGGGACGACCACGAGGTCACCAACGACACCTGGCGCGAGGGCGCCCAGAACCACCAGCCCGACTCCGAGGGCGACTACCGGCCGCGTCGCAACCGGGCCTACCAGGTCTACGACGAGTGGATGCCCGTGCGGCTGCCCGAGGCGCGGACGGCGGAGGAGACCCGGATCTACCGCAGGCTGCGCTTCGGGGCTCTCGCTGACCTGACGATGCTCGACCTGCGCCAGTACCGCGACGAGCAGGTCGGTCCGACAGACGGCGCGACCATCGACGACCCGGACCGGACCATGATGGGCGCCGAGCAGCAGGCCTTCTTCGAGCAGGGCATGTCCGCGGACGGCCCCGCCTGGCGGCTGGTCGGCAACAGCGTCCAGATCATGCAGGTCAAGGCGCCGCCGCTGCCCGCGGCGACCGCCGCGGCGCTGGCCGCCCTACAGGGAGGGCCGCAGCCGGCCTCCTTGCCCGCCAGCGGTTTCGCACTGCTCGTCGACCCCTGGGACGGCTACACGGCGAACCGTCAGCGCGTCCTCGAGGTCAGCGCGACCTCCGCCGGCGACCCGGTGTTCCTCACCGGCGACATCCACTCCACCTGGGCAGCGGACCTGCCGCTGGACGCGGGCAGCTACACCGGCTCACCGACCGAGCTGTCGCCGAGCGCCGGGATCGAGTTCGTCTGCCCCTCGGTCACGTCCGACAACCTCGACGAGATCACCGGCAGCCCGCCGCGCACCTCGTCGATCGCGGTGGAGGAGGCGATCAAGGGAGCGAACCGGCACATCAAGGAGCTGGAGTTCGACTCGCACGGCTTCTCGGTCGTCGACGTGACGCCGGAGCGGATCCAGTTCGACACCTTCTTCGTGTCCGACCGCGAGGACCCGGCCGCGACGGCCGCCTTCTACCGCGGCTTCGTCAGCGCGAAGGGCAGCCGCACGGTCACGCGGGCCGCCGAGCAGGTCGCACCGCAGCGCACCGACGCGACACCCCCTGCGCCGGCTCCTCCGTCGGACGCCCCCGCTGGCGTGCAGGTCCAGTCCGCAGCAGCGACGCTTCCCGCGACCGGCGGCGGTGGCTTCCCGGTCGCCGCCACCGCCGCAGTGGCCCTCGCCGCCGGCGCCCTTCGGCTGCGTGATCGCGGTCGCCGGAGCAGCTGAGCCCACCCGGACCTTTCCGGAGCGTTCACCGGACACCCTGCACGCCGTCGGCCTGATGTCCGTTTCGGCCCGCGACCGTGCAGGTGTGCGCATCGCCATCGTCACCGAGTCCTTCCTCCCCCAGGTCAACGGCGTCACCAACAGCGTCCTGCGCGTCTGCGAGCAGATGCACTCGCGTGGGCACGAGGTGCTGGTGGTCGCACCCGGCCCCGGACCCACCTCGTACGCCGGTGCTCGCGTCGTGCGAGCGCCGTCCGTTCCTCTTCCCGGCTACCGCGACTTCCGGCTCGGCCGACCGTGGCACGGGCTGGCGGACACGCTGTCGGGGTTCCGCCCCGACGTCGTGCACCTGGCCAGCCCTGCGGCGCTCGGCGCCCAGGCGGCCTTCACCGCGCGCCGCCTGCTGCTCCCGGTGCTCGCGATCTACCAGACCGATCTGGCCGGCTTCGCAGGCAGGTACGGCCTCGGCGGCAGCGAGCGGGCCGTCTGGAACTGGCTGCGGCGAGTCCACGGTGCAGCGGCCCGCACGCTCGCACCGAGCCGGCACGCCGTCGAGCAGCTCCGGCACAACGGGGTGGACCGGGTCAGCCGCTGGGCCCGCGGGGTCGACCTGCAGCGGTTCGCTCCGACCCGACGTGACGACGCCTTCCGAGCCCGCCTCGCGCCAGGCGGCGAGCTGCTCGTCGGCTACGTCGGACGGCTTGCGCAGGAGAAGGAGGTAGGTCTGCTGACCGCCCTGCACGGTGCGCCCGGCGTGCGCCTGGTGGTCGTCGGCGACGGACCGAAGCGGGCTTCGCTGCAGGCTGCACTTCCGGGTGTGCCCTTCCTGGGCTTTCAGGGCGGCACCCAGCTCGCAAGGACATTCGCCTCGCTGGACGCCTTCCTGCACACCGGCTCGTCCGAGACCTTCTGCCAGGCGGCACAGGAAGCGCTCGCGAGCGGGGTCCCCGTGGTCGCGCCGGCAGCCGGTGGCCTGCTCGATCTCGTCGACCACGGGGTCAACGGGCTGCGCTTCGAGCCGGGCAGCGGCACCTCGCTGCGCACCGCCGTCCAGTCCCTCGCGGACGACCGGACCGGGCTCGCCGCGATGGCCGCCGCGAGCCGGTCATCGGTCTCCGCACGCACCTGGGACGTCATCGCCGACCAGCTGGTCGGCCACTACGAGGAGGTCGCATGAGTCGGATCGTCCAGCTCGCCAACTTCGTCACGCCGACCTCCGGCGGCGTCCGGACCGTCCTGTCCGCCCTCGCGGACGGCTACGCCCGGGCCGGGCACGAGGTGGTCCAGGTCGTGCCCGGCCGGGCCGACGCGGTGCACCCGATGCCCTGGGGGCGACGGGTGGAGCTCCGCGCGCCGCAGCTGCCCGGCACCGGCTACCGGGTGCTCACCGACGTCCGCAAGGTCACCACGGCGCTCGAGCTGCTCGAACCGGACCGGGTCGAAGTGCACGACCGCACGACGCTCCGCCCGGTAGGGCGTTGGGCCGACGCCGCCGGCGTCCCGTCGGTCGTCGTCAGCCACGAGCGGCTCGACCGCTGGTTGCGGCAGTGGCTGTCGGCCCGCCTCCCGCTCGACCGGATGGCCGACCACAGCAACGGCGGGCTGGCCGGCGCCTTCGGGACAGTGGTCTGCACGACGGACTGGGCTGCCCGGGAGTTCGCGCGGCTGGACGGCTGCACCGTGCACCAGGTCCCGCTCGGCGTGGACCTGGACGCCTTCCGGCCCGCCGACATCCTGATCGAAGCGCCGGTGACACGGCTGGTCATGGCGAGCCGGCTGTCCAAGGAGAAGCGGCCCGACCTGGCCGTCGGCGCTGCCTCGGAGCTGAGCCGGCGCGGCCACGACGTCCGACTCACCGTCGCCGGAAGCGGCCCGCTCGGGCCGGCGCTGCGGAGACGGTCCGCCGAGGCCCCCGTGGACTGGCTGGGGTTCGTCGCCGGGACCGACGCGATGCGGGCGCTGCTCGGCGCCGCCGACCTGGTGCTCGCCCCTGGCCCGGTGGAGACGTTCGGCCTCTCGGCGCTCGAGGCACTGGCCTGCGGGACCCCGGTGGTGTCCAACATCCACTCCGCCGTTCCCGAGGTCGTCGCCGATGCCGGTCGAGCCTCCGCGAGCACGCCACGCTCGTTCGCCGACGCAGTCGAGGCGCTGCTGGCCGTTCCGGTCGAGGAACGGCGCACGCGCGCACGGGCGCGGGCCGAGCGCTTCCCCTGGTCCGCGACGGTCGAGGGCTTCCTCCGGGCGCACCGCCTGCCGCTTGCACCGCGACGCGCGGCGGAGCCGGTGCCGGTGCCGTCGTGAGACCGCGCATCGTCGCCCTGGGCGACAGCACCAGCTGCGGCGAGGGCGTCGGCCTGAGCATCCCCTCCGGCTGCACCTGGCCCTCGCGCCTCACTGCCGCGACGCCCGGCGCCGAGCTGCTGCCTCTCGCGGTCGCCGGATCCCGGCTGCGCGACGTCCACGAGGTGCAGCTCCCCCGGGCGGTCCGAAGCCGGGCCGACGTCGTGACGCTGCTCATCGGGCTGAACGACGTGGCGCGCGCAGGCTTCGACCGCCGCGACTTCCGGCGCGTCCTCGAGGACGTCGTCGGCGCGATCCGCGCGACCGGGGCCCTGGTGCTGCTCGGCAGGCTGCACGACGTGACGGCGGTCCTTCCCCTCCCGCCGTCGCTTCGCAACGCGGTCCGGGCCCGCACGGCAGCCGTGAACGAGGCCGTGGACTCCTGCGTCGACGACCGGGTGCGTCCGCTCGACCTCGCCTCCCTGCCCGGCCTGCGGATGCGCAGGATGTGGGAGGTCGACCGGGTGCACCCCAACGTCGCCGGCCACGCCCTCATCGCCGACGCAGCGGCACGGGTGCTGAGGTCGTCAGGGTTCCCGGTCGGCCCGGTTCGTCAGCCGGCGATGCCGTCCGCACCAGGTCCGCTGCGAGAGGCCGGCTGGCTGGTACGGCACGGGCTGCCGTGGCTCGGTGCGCACGTCCCGCAGGTCGTCCTGCCCGCGCTCATCACGGCCGCCCGGCCGGCGCGTCAGGGCTGAGCGCTCCCGCGAGCCAACGAGACGTGCCTCGCCGGCCGGCCCTCACCAGGTCCGCGGTCGCGCGGAAGTCGCGCGGGCCCACCGGCAGTCGCGGGAGGAGGCCGTGCGCCCAGGCATCGGCGACGTGCGGCAAGACCCGCACCCGCGGGTCGTGCAGCAGGCCGTCGACGGATGCTCGGTTCGCGACGGCCCGCGCCACGGTGAACGAACGCAGCACGACGTCGAGCGCCCCGCGCCGCCGCTCCTCGGGCGGCGTCCAGTGGCGGCCGGTCGCGCCGAGCCCGCAGCCCTGCGTCGCCTCGTCGTACGGCAGCGCACTGCAGTGCCCGGTCAGACCCGTCACGGGCGCGAGCGCGCAGTCGGAGACGTAGACGACGTCGTCCGGTCCCGCGGACGCGAGCGCCGCCACGAGCGGCACGCCGCAGACGACGCCTCCGTCCACGTGCAGATGGCCGTCCGGCAGGCGAACCGGGGGGAACAGCCCCGGAAGGGAGCAGGACGCGACCAGCAGGTCGGCGAGCGGACCGCGGTCGGCGTGGACGGCGATCCCGCAGTCGAGGCAGGTGGTGGTCACCGTGAGCGGGACCGCGAGCTCGCTGATGTCGTGCGCGCCGACCTGGGTCGACACGAGCTCGCGCAGCGGACGCTCGTCGAGCAGCGCGTCCGCGCGGCCGGCAGCTGCGGCGACCACGCCGCGCACCTGGGTCCACCTGGTCGGCGACAGCGCGTTGCGCGAGGATGCGCCCGCCCACCAGTCCGCGAGCGCACGGGTCCGCTCCAACGTCGGGTTGCTCGCGAGGAAGGCCGCGTTGAGGGCACCCGCCGAGCATCCGAACAGCGCGTCAGGAAGGATCCCGGCCTCGGCGAGAGCGAGCATCCCGCCGACCTGGAACGCACCGAGCGAGCCGCCGCCGCCGAGGACGAGAAGCGTGCGAGGAGAAGACATCGGGCAAGTCTGACCGGCCGTCCCGTGCCGCGCAGCCGATTGCGGCAGCGTTCACCTGCAGAAGGGGGCCGCTCGCACCCCGCTCGCCGCTGACTGTTCACCGACCGTGCGACCGGGGGTCGCCTGTCCGTCACGGCAGGCCGGTCTGCTGCGCGCAGCAGGATGAGAGGACTGCCCGCCATGGACGACCGCCACCTGCCCCGCATGCGCAGACGACGCTCGCGCGCGCTCGTGACCGCAGCCGGCCCTCGGATGCGCCCGGTGCTCAACGACCTGTCGCTGCCGACCTTCGCGCGCTACGCGTCGAGGTGGGAGTGGCAGCTGCTCGTGGAGGACCTGGTCACCGACGTCGGCGGGACGGCCGAGTGGGACAAGCTGCGACTGATCCGGCAGGCGCTGGAGGTATACGAGCAGGTGCTCTGGCTGGACGCGGAGACCCTGCTGCTGCGCGACGACCAGGATGTCAGCGAGCACCTGCACCCGGCCCACTTCCAGGCGCTGGGCCTCGAGCAGGTGCCCTCCGAGCACCGCATCAACCCGACCACGGGCGCGTGGCTCGTCCGCTCCTGTCCGGAGGCCTTCGCGTTCCTCGACGCCGTGCATGCCGTCGGGCCGCAGACCGGGCAATGGGCCGTCCAGGGCGCCGTTCTCGTAGCGCTGGGCTGGGAACGAGGCGACGCGCACTACCGCTGGTCCCGCCCCGGGCAGGGCACCTCGCACCTGAAGGGCACGAGCTGGTTGCCGCAGTCCTGGAACCAGCAGCTCGCGGGTCCGCGGGCAGAGGGCACGGCGCGGGTTCCGGACCCGCACGTCTTGCACTTCCACGACATGTCGCCGACAGACCAGTACCGGTCGATGGCTCAGGTCATCGGGGTGCCGAGCGAGCTGCGCCAGGTCGTCCCTGACCGGGCGGTCACCCGCTGACGACGTCCCCCTCGGCGCGCGATGCGCGGTGGACGGCCAGCCCCCCGAGTGCGGCGGCTGCGGCCGAGGCGGCCAGCACCGTGGAGGCGCCCGTCGCAGGGAGCTGCTGTGCAGCCGGGCCGGGCTCGCTCGCGGACGACGTCGGAGCGGGGCTCGCGGTCGCCGCGGGCACGGGCTGCTCGCCGCGGACCGGGTCGGCGGTCCTCGTCACCCGGAACGGCCCTGCCACCTCGAAGGTCACGCCACGGCCGTCCGTGCCCCGCTGCGAGGAGAAGTAGAGCCGCTGGCCATCCGGGCTGAAGGCCGGGCCGGTGATCTCGCTGGCGTCGTGACCGACCAGGCGCACCACGGGAGCGACCACGCCGTCCGGGGTGATGATGACCAGCTCGAGGTTTCCGCCGTCCTCGGCGATGAAGATGTCGCCGCTGCGGGAGACGACGAGGTTGTCCACACCTGTCAGCGGTGCGTCCTCTCCTATCGCCACGGCGTCGTAGAGCACGCTGAGCCGCTGCGCCGGCACGTCGAGGTCCCAGACCCGGTTGTCGCCCTTGGTCGTGAAGTAGACGTGGTCGCTGTCGAACCAGATGCCCTCACCGCCGTCGAAGACCGTCGACTCCTCCACCCGGTTCGCGCTCTGCGGCTGGTCGGGGTTGAGCGCCGGGAGCCAGGTCACCGCCCCGTCCGCGGCGACCTTCATCACCTCCAGCAGTCCCGCCGTCAGGTCCGGGTAGGCGGTCGGCGTGAAGCGGTAGAAGCGCCCGTCGGTGGTGTCCTCGGTCAGGTAGAGCTGACCTCGTCCGTCGTCAAAGGTGACCGCCTCGTGCGCGAACGTCCCGAGCGCCGGGAGCGGGGTGCCCTGCGAGGTGCCGGTGACGGTGCACTCGTGCATCAGTCCGTTGGGGTACTCCTCGCCGCTGAGCCAGGTGCCCCACGGGCTCGGTCCGCCGGCGCAGTTCTGGTTCGTGCCGGTGAGGATCCGGTAGGCGTCGACGATCTCGCCGTCAGGACCGAGGCGCAGCGCACCGGCGCCGCCGACGGCCGGCACCTCGCTGTTGCTCGTGTACACCCAGCTGCCGTCCGGCTGCGGGAAGACCGCGCCGCCGTCCGGTGCCGGGTGCCAGGGATAGGTCGTACCGGGTACGAGGTCGCCGGTGGTGGCCAGGATCCGGCTGGTGAAGCCCTTGGGCACCATCACGCCGTTGGCGTCGACGGCCTGGAGCGGGCCGTACGGGCCCGGACCGGGCTGGGCCGTCGCGGCGTACGCCCTGCCCCAGAAGGACGGCCCCAGGGCGGTGACCCCGACAGCCAGGGCAGTGCTGCGCAGGAAGGTACGACGGTCCACGAGGAGCTCCAGGGGTTCGGCTATCCCTTCAGACTGGTCGGCGACGGTGAGCGACAGGTGAACCTCCGGCGAACGCCGCCGCCGG
>JAKFFB010000100.1:0-28461 GCA_036675425.1 Actinomycetales bacterium
GCGCTCGGTGGTGAGGGCGTCCTGCGCGAGTGCCAGCAGCGCCTCGGCGTCGGTCACCGTGCCGGGGCCACCAGGCGTTTCCGCGGGAACGTCCGGCGCGGGCGTGACGGCGTCTGCGGCCTCGCGCGCGGCCCGCGCCTCGGGGGAGCTCAGATCCACATCGAGCTCGGGAACCGGCTCCCGCCAGCGAGGCAGGTTCGCGAAGAACGACTCGGTCGCCGCCCGGACATCGCGTCGGGTCGTGCCCGCCGGCCAGCCGGGCACCTGCTCGTCCAAGTCCACCGGCGACGACGTTCCCGCGGGAACGTCCGCAGGCTCCGGATCCGGCTCCGGCTCCGATGCAGACTCGGGGGACGCCTCCAGCTCCGGCTCGAAATCGGCGTCCGACGGCGTTCCCGCGGGAACGTCCTCGACCACGACAGCCGCCGCCTCGGCCTGGCGCTGCCGCTGCAGCTCGGCCTTCTTGGCATCGATCCCGGCCTGCAGCACCGGCAGGAACTCCGCCGGACCGCTGACGGTCATCGAGAAGCTGCCGTCCTCGTTGTAACGCACCCGGGTCCGCAGCTGCCACGCCGCGGTCTCCGGATCGGCCTCGGCCTGCTCGGCGGCCTGCGCCCGGCGCACCCCCCGCACGACGGCCTCGAGCTGCGACGCCGTGGAGTGCCGGGCGTGCTCGACCCAGTCGATCCCGTCCGCCGGCTCGGCGACCCGGGTGATCGCCCGGACCTTGGAGTAGGAGATCCGACCCGCGCCGTAGGCCTCAGCCACCGACGGCAGGTCCTCCAGCCGGCGCGCGACCCGCACCTGCTCGCGCGCCGCACCGAGCGACAGGCCGACCTTCCAGGACAGCCAGTGCGCGCACGACAGCAGGCCCGTCCCGGCCCACCCCTCACGCCGGTCGAACTCCGCGATCCACGGCAGCATCTCAGCCTCCGCGGCCGCGATCCGACCTGCGCGCAGGCAGATCCCCTCACCCAGCGCATCCGTGCTCAACGTCGAAAGGCTCTTCATCCCAGCAACTTACGAGCCACCACCGACAGTTTCGCGGTTCGGCAGCGCGACCTACCGGCTGGCGCAGTCGCGCAGGCTCAGACCCGTCGATCGTTCGTACGTCTCACGAACAGGGCCAGGGCGAGCAGCAGCACGCCGGCACCGAGAGGCAGCGTCAGACCGGTGACCGGGAGCGTCCCGCCGCTGGGAGCCGGAGCCGCCGCCGGGGGACGGACCACCGGCGGGGCGGCGGGCGCGGGTGCCCCTGCAGTCGGCCAGGCGTTGTTGGTCAGCCGCAGGGCGTAGAAGCCGCGATTGCCGTCGGAGTACCAGATCTCGCGTCGCTCGGGCGCGAAGGCGGCGCTCGCGAAGGCTGCGTTGGCCGACCCGCCCGGCTCGACGGGCGCGACGAAGTACGCGACCTCGCGCGGCCGGAGCGGATCCCGGATGTCGAACACCCGCAGCCCGCTGGCGAGGAAGCCGCAGGCCACGATGCCGGGGTCGACGCGCTGCGGGACGGCGCAGTAGTGACCGGCGTAGCCGCCGGTCGCGCTGGTGCCGTCCGGGTCGCCGGCGAGGGAGGGGCGTACGGCGGGGTCGTGCACCTCGAGCCGCAGGTCGGAGACGACCCGCGGGTTGTGCTCGTCCGAGATGTCGATGATCCGGCCGGCGCCGACGCGCTCGCCGTTCCCGGCGATGCGGTTGCCGTTGTAGGCGAACTCGTCCGCCTCGACGAGGTAGGGCTTGCCCTTGATCGTCACCGGCAGGGCCGACTGCGGGATGGTCACGGTGTCCCAGGTCAGGCTGCTCACGAGTGTCGCCGACGGGACCGCTGCGCGCGCCTGGATCGAGCTGACGTCGAGGATCTCGAGCCCGGACGTCTCTGCGGGCAGGCCGATCTCGTTGCGCGGGAAGCCGGCGCCGGCGGCGAGGTAGGCGCGGTTCCCGTCGTCGCTGATGGTCACGGCGTGCGTGTCGTGGCGGCCGGTGTAGATCGTGCGCGGGGCGGCGGGGTCGGTGACGTCGACCGCGGTGAGCACGCCGGCACCGAGCGACGCGGCCCAGAAGGTGTTGCCGTCGGGGGAGAAGCCGCTCTCGTGACCCAGCACGCCGACCGGCAGCGTGCTCCTGAGGACCGGCTCGCGGCAGTCGGCGCTGATGTCGTAGAGGTCGACCTGGCCGACCTGGAAGGCGAGGTTCCCGGCGACGGCGGCGAGCAGCCCGCGCTCGGCGTTCACCAGCAGCGACTCGTGCGGCGACTGCATCGCGGGGGTCACCAGCGTCGCGGTCTCCACCGGGTTCGCCGGGTCGGCCATGTCGAGCACGGCCACTCCGGTGAGGCCCTCCTCGCCGATGTTCACCGCGTTGGTCGGGAAGACCAGGGTCGTGTCGTAGTAGGCGCACTCGTTGCCGGACGCGTCGACGTAGCGCTCGACCTTGAAGCCGCCGGACGCGCCGTGCCGCCCGACCACCTCGACGTTGCAGCGGTAGCCCTGCGCGGCCCCACCCGCTTCCACGTCATCGGCCGGCACCCGGCCCTGCATGCCGGGCTCGGGGATCGAGCCCGGGCCGCACTCGCCCTGCGGTGTCGCCGGCGGGGTCGCGACCTGCTGAGCGGGCGGCGGTGCAGAGAGGCCGGGACCGGCCGCCAGGAGTACCAGCCCCGCGGCAGCGGCCAGTGCCGCACCCGCGTTACGCGTCGTACGCACCGAACCTCCCGGGGAGAGCAACTCGCCACAGGCTACGGCGGTCCATCAGCTCAGCCCCGCGGTGACGGCGCGATCGGCTACTTGAAAATGACAAGCATTGTCAGTAAGTTCCTAGAACGTCCGATACACCCACCCCTGAAGGAGATCTCATGAATCGTCGTAGCGTCACCTTGTCGATCGCGGCCCTGTCTCTCGCCGCCGTCGGGGCTGCTCCTGCAGCCCTCGCCGACGGCTGCAGGGGCGGAGCCTCGCCGACCCCCGCCACGGGGGTCGTGCACACCGCCGGCGAGGTCGGCGGGCTGGCCGGTCAGGGCGAGGTCTTCCACGAGACCCTCGAGCCCGCGACCTGCGTCTGACGTGAGGAGCAGCCGGCGGCCGCACGTCGCCCTTCTCGTCCTGACCGTCACCCTCGTGCCGGCCGTCGTGCCGAAGCTGGGCTCGGCGGCGGCTGCCGGCTGCTCCGGTGTCATGCGCAGCGGGAGCTGGACGGTGGTCACGACTCCGGGTGACTCCGTCGTCCACGCGACCGTCGTCTCGCGGCCCACCACGTCGTACGTGTCCGACGGCGTCCGCATCTCCCGGACGACGGATGGCGGCTGCACCTGGCGCGAGGTCTGGCGCGTCCCGGCGGCGCGCTCCGCATCCTTTCCGTACGACGCCGCGACTGCGCAGGTGGTAGCCCTCGCGGTGCCGGAGACTGCCGCGGCTGCCGGCCGTGTGCTGGCTGTCGTGCAGGACGGGCTCGACGGCCAGGAGTCTGCCACCGGTGCCTTCCTCGAAGGTCGGCTGCACGTGGTGCGCAGCGACGACAGCGGCGCCACCTGGAGCTCTGGCGACAGCGGCCTGGTCACCACGAGCCGGAACGTCAGACGTGAGCAGATCGACGCCTCCGGATCCGGGCGGTGCGGTGACGTTCGCGGCTGCGTGCTGCGGATCGCGCCGTCGGACCCCGACGTCGTCTACCTGGCTGCTGAGACCACGGCGCTGCTGCCCGGGCGACTGCACCGCAGCATCGACGGCGGCCGGACCTGGCAGCCGCGCGTGTCGGCCGTCCTCCCGTCGGGTGCGGGACGTCCCGGCGGACTGGGAGCGCTTGCCGTCGACCCGGCCGAGCCGGACGTCCTCTGGGCGAAGATCGACGGGGGAGTCGCGCAGTCCCGCGACGGCGGCTCGACCTGGAGAACCCGGCACGTCGGCTCGTCCTACGGCGACCTGCTGACGCTTCAGCGCACCGGCCGCAGGCCGACCCGGGTCCTGCACCTGGCCCAGGACCCGCAGGGTCGGCCACAGGCCGTCGCTGCGCGTGGCCTGCGCAGTGACGACGGCGGCGCGAGCTTCAAGCCGGCGAACCTCAACGGCCTCGCCGGTCAGCGCACCGACTCGATCGCCAGCGGTGCGCGGCCGGACGACCTCGTCGCGGTCACCGTGAGCGGGCGCGGCACGTTGCTCGGCTATTCGCCGCGCCGGGGCCGGTGGGTCGACCTCGACCCCCAGGGCCTGGTCGCCCGCATGCGGGCCACGTCCGACGTGCGGGCCGTACCCGGCGGCTTCTCGGTGCTGGGGCCGTCGCACCTGCTCACCTACCTCGGCCCGGTGGGCATCGACATCCCTGCGCGCACGACCACGGTGAGCGCCCGACGATGAGGTGCCGGGCCCTGGCGTTGGCGGCAGGCGCTGTCGCTCTGCTGGTGACGCCTGCGGTGGCCCAGCCGGGCTGCGAGGCGGTGCGCACGCACGGCGCCTGGACGACCGTCGCCGTGCCGGAGCTCCCGCAGCGTCCCGTGAGCACCGTGCGCGCCGTGCATCCGGAGAGCACCAGCGGCCTGCGGGTCAGTGCCTACGCCGTCGACCGGGAGCGGCCGGAGCGCCTCTACGTCACCAACGGCGTCGGCGTGCTGCAGAGCCGGGACGGCGGGTGCACGTGGGAGGCGGCGTTCGTGCTGCCACCTGTGCCGTCGCCGCAGCTGCCCGTCACCGCGCAGGACGGCACGGTCGTCGACGTCGTCGTCCCGCTCGGCGGCGACGGACGCGTCCACCTGCTCGTGCAGGCAGGCGGGAGCGGTCGGCCGTACGTGCTCACCAGCCCGGACGGTCGAAGTCCGTACGAGGTCTCGGGCAAGGGACTGCCGCCGTCGGCGGACTCCTGCACCACGGATCGCGCGAGACGCTGCCGCCTGCAGAGCGCGCCCAGTGATCCGGATCGGCTCCACCTGACGCTCGCCGGACCGGCGCCGCTGCAGCAGACCGGCCGACTCCTCGTCAGCGACGACGCCGGAGCATCGTGGTCGCAGCGTCCGAACCCCGACCCGGGGCAGGAGCAGGCAGCTCTGCCGCGTACGCCCTACGAGCAGCTGGCGATCGACCCGGTCGACGCCGACCGTCTCTGGGCGATCGTCAGCGAGCTCCTCTGGAGCTCCACGGACGGGGGCCGCAGCTGGAAGCGGGTCGACGCGCGGGACGGCGTCCGCGACCTGTCCCTGCTCGACGTGGCGAGCCGACCCGGAGCCCCTGCCCGCGTGCGCACCTTCCAGCCCGGCGCTTTCGGCGGCGACCCGGGACTGCTCGAGTCGCGGGACGGGGGCGTGGAGTTCCGGTTGCGACCGGCGCTCGACCTGCTGGGCGATCTCACGTCCATCGCGCACGGCGCAGAACTGGACGAGCTCGTCGTCACGACGGAGAGCGACCCCGGGCGCAACGTGCACGCCTACGTCGCCGACCGCGACCTCTGGGCTCCGGTCAACACCCTCGGCGACCGCGGCGCCGGCCTGACCGACGTGCAGGCGACCTCCGGCGACGAACCCGACTACTGGTTCCGCGGCCCGCAAGGCCTGGCCCGGCTGGACCTCGACGCCGTGGGCAGCGTCCAGGTGGTGCTGCCGGACCCGCCGCCGCGGATCGACCTGCCACCGCTGCAGGCGCCCTTGCCGGCAACCCTGTCTCCAGGCGACACGACCGTGGACCTCGCCGTGGGGGAGACCAGAGAGCTGCGGTACGACCTCGACCTTCCGCCGCGACCCACCCCGCTGGACGTGTTCTTCCTGCTCGACTCGTCGGGCTCGATGGGTGACGACATCCGCGGACTCGCCGACGGCGCCGCCGAGATCGTGCGCGCGCTCGCAGCCCGTCGCATCGACCTGCGGGTCGGTCTCGGTGACTTCCGCAGCACCGACGTCCGCTACCGGCGACTGCACCAGCTGGCGCGCCCCGACGAGCAGCTCGTACGCACGCTCTACGCCATGGACACCGGCGGAGGAGATGAGACGCACTACACGGCGCTGCACCAGGCGGCGACCGGCTCAGGCATCTCGCCGGTGGTGCAGGGAAGCCCCGTGCGACCGGGTCAGCAGGCGGAGTTCCGGCCGGACGCGCTGCGCTTCGTCGTGCACGTCACCGATGAGCCGCTCCAGCTCGACGAGAGCGGGCCCAGCCCGCTGGCGGCGCAGAAGGCCCTGGTGGACAGGCGGATCCGGCACATCGGGCTGGCTGCCGACGTCGACGACGTCGACGACGCGACGCGCGACCTGAGCACCATCAGGCAGCAGATGCGGGTGCTCTCGGCGGCCACCGGTGCATTCGCGCCGCCGGGCGGCGTCGACTGCGACGGCGACGGGACCCGAGAGCTGCCCGAGGGGGAACCCCTTGTCTGCAGCGTCCCGGAGTCCGGCGGCAGCCCCGACCTGGCGACGCCGATCGTCGACATCCTGACCTCGCTCGTGGACGAGGCCGCAGCCGGCCTGCTTGTCGACGACCGCGGCACGGGGACAGCATCCGCAGCCCGCCCACTGCAGCCGGTCGCCTCCGTCGACGTGACGAAGCCGCAGTCGCTCGGCTTCTCCGTTCCGGTCCGGTGCACGTCTCAGCTCGCTGGTCAGGTGCTGCCGGTACGGCTGACGGCGACGGTGCGGGCGGAGTCCGTCGCTGCCGCCCGGCTGGCCGTCCGCTGCGCCGTCCCCCCGGTCGCGGGGGCCCCGCCGCCGCAGTCCGCTCCACAGGAGCCCGTGCTCGACCTGCGTCCCGGGCTCGCGGTCCCGCCGCTGCCGGCCGTGCCGCCGCCGCTCCTCGTGCCCGGGCCTGCGCCGGCGGGCGCGCAGGCACCTGCTGCTGCCGGTGCGGGCTCGTCGGTCACCGGCGTCGTCGGCCAGCCCGGCGTGCAGGCCGCCGTCGGCGAGCAGGAGGAGTCGCAGGTCCAGGTGACGACAGTCCTCGCCGACGGGGAGCGGGGACCCGCGACCGACCTCGCCTTCTCGCTCCGGCTCACCGGGGCCGGCCTGCTCACGGCTGCGACCGCCTGGGGCGTGCACCGCCAGCGGGCTCCTCGCGCGCAGCGCCTGTCATGACTGCCCACCTGCTCGACGCCAGCCCCAGGAGATCCCGTTGTCCCCGTTCCGCCTCCTCGCCGCGCTCGCTGCGCGTCGCCGCCGCCGGCGGCTGACCGGCCGACCCGCGCCCGCGAGCCGGCGTACGACGCTCTCGTTGCTCGCGGGTCTGGCCGTGCTCGCGATGCTGCTCGTCGCGGGCCTGTCCTACCTCGCGCCCGACAGCGCCGGGCGGACCCTCACGCTGGACGAGGTGGGAGAGCTCGCGGAGCAGCGGCGCATCACGACCGTCGAGCTGCGTGACGAGGACGCGCAGCTGGTCGGACGCTTCGTCGCCGGGCGAGCCGGCCCCACCGGCGAGGGCACCTTCACGTCGACCTACCCCAAGTCCGGCAGCGTGACGGGAGCGCTGCTCGCCCAGCTGTCCGCGTCCGGGGCCGGCGTCTCGGTCGACCCGCAGTCGGGCAAGGCGACCGTGCGCCTGCTGCTGACGGTCCTGCTGCCGCTGATGGTGCTGGCCAACCTGTTCGCGCTGCTGCTCACCGTCAGCCGCGGCGGCGGGTCCGGCATCGGCGAGGTCACCGACTTCAGCCGGAGCAAGACCGGCGAGCGGGACGGCAGCGCGTTCGGCTTCGACGACGTGGCCGGTGTCGGCGAGGCGGTCGTCGAGCTGCGCGAGGTGGTCGACTACCTCAAGGACCCCGCGCGGTATCGCGACCTGGGTGCAGCGCCGCCCAAGGGGGTGCTGCTGTTCGGACCGCCCGGGTGCGGGAAGACCCTGCTGGCCAAGGCAGTGGCAGGTGAGGCGGGAGTGCCGTTCTTCTCCGCCGCAGGCGCTGAGTTCGTCGAGTCGCTCGTCGGAGTCGGAGCAGCGCGGGTACGAGACCTCTTCGCGCGTGTACGAGCGGCCTCGCCCGCGATCCTGTTCATCGACGAGCTCGACGCAGCTGGACGTCGGCGGGGGTCGGGCGCGAGCGGCGGCGGCACCGACGAGCGGGAGCAGACCCTCAACCAGATGCTCGTGGAGATGGACGGCTTCGACGTCTCCAGCGGCATCGTCGTGATCGCCGCGACCAACCGACCTGACATCCTCGACCCAGCGCTGCTGCGGCCAGGCCGGTTCGACCGGCACGTCACGATCGAGAAGCCCGACGTCGAGGCGCGGCGAGACATCCTGGCACTGCACGGAAGCAGCCGGCCGTTGGAGCCGGACGTCGACCTCGACGAGCTCGCCCGGCGCACCCCCGGCTTCTCCGGCGCGGACCTCGCGAACGTCGTCAACGAGGCGACGCTGCTCGCCATCCGGGACGGCCGCAGCACCGTCGGCGACGCCGACCTGCGGGAGGCGGTGCAGCGCGTCACGGGGGGTCCGAAGCGTCGCGGGCACCTCATGAGCGAGGACGAACGCCGTCGGGTCGCCGTCCATGAAGCCGGGCACGCGGTGGTGCTGGCGGCGCTGGGCAAGGCGGGCGAGATCAGCCGCGTCTCGGTCGTCGCGACCGGGCGGGCGGCCGGCCGGGTCAGCCTCACCGGCGACGAGGACAAGGTCGTGCTCTCCAGGACGCAGCTGGAGTCGCAGCTGGTTGTCCTGCTGGCCGGCACCGCCGCCGAGCAGCTCTTGCTGGGGGAGGGCTCCACCGGGAGCGAGGACGACCTGGAGCGGGCGTCCGCGCTGTCCCGCGACCTGGTCGGGCGGTACGGCCTGTCACCGCTGGGTCGGCTGCGGCTGCTCGCCGCCGGCAGCGACGGCTACCTCGGCGGCGAGGTGGCGATGGCCGACATCGCGCCGGACACGCACGCGGCCTTCGACGCCGAGGTGCTGCGGGTGCTCACGCTGGCGGAGAGCGCCGCGACCGAGCTGCTCGTGACTCACCGGGCTGCGGTCGAGGTGCTGGTGGAGCGACTGCTGCACGAGGAGACGATCGAGGGGCCGGCGCTGGTCGGTCTGCTGCCCGGCCAGGCACCGGCTACCGCGCCGTCCCGGCAGCGCCGACGGGTCAAGGCCTGACGTTGCTATCGGTAAGCATTTCCATTAAGAAGGAAGCATGTCTCTGACCCTCACCGTCCTCGCCGGATCGTCCACCTCCCTGCGCGACGACCTCGTCCGCTGCCTGGTCCTTCGGCGGCCGCGTCTGGTCGCGGTGGTCTACGACGTCGATCTCGGGCCGAGCGGGGTCCAGCTGGTGCGCCGGATCCTGGATGCCACCGGGACGGCGCACTCCGAGCACTCCGAGCACGTCGAGCTCGTCGGCTGCTGCCTGTCCTGCACCACCCGGCATGACCTGCCGGAGGCGATGAGGCTGGTCGCCGACAGCGGTCGTTGGAGCGAGGGTGTGCTCGCTCTCCCCGCGGCGCTCGAACCCGACGCGGTGAAGACTCACACGGCGGACGTCGTCGTCGACACCGTGACGACGGTCGTGGACGCGGTGCTTCTGCTGGATCAGGTGGGAGGCGATGACCTGCTCGCCGACCGCGGACTGGCCGCGGCGCCCGCCGACCGACGGTCGACGGCAGAGCTCGTCAGCCGCCAGCTGGAGGGCGCCGACGTCCTCGCTCTCGTCGGCCTCGAGCGTGTCGGGACGGACCGAGCGCGGACCCTGCAGGCACTGCTCGCGCACCTTGCGCCACTGGCGCTCCAGGTGCCCGTCGGCCCGGGGGAGCAGGCTGTGACGAGCTGGTCGGCACCGGGCGTCGTGACCCGGACAGCACCGCAGGTGAGCGGCAGCGGCTGGCTGCCCTCGCGGTGGAGCTGTGCCCGCCGGCCTGCGGGGTGACCACCGTGCGCTGGCACTCCGAGCGGCCGCTGCACTCGGGCCGGCTGGCCGAGGCGCTGCCGGAGGTCGTACGTGCCGTCGTCCGAAGCCGCGGGCACATCTGGCTGGCCGACCGGCTGCGCTCCTCCATCCGCTGGGAGTCGGCCGGCGGCAGCCTGTCGTTCGGGGATCCGGAGCGCTGGCAGGAGCTGCCCGGCTGCTCGCTCCTGCTGACCGGGTTCGAGCTCAACGAGCAGGAGCTGTGCGGGCTGCTGGACAGCTGCCTCGTCACCGACGACGAGCTCGAGCGCGAGCCGGACTGGGCGGACCCCTTCGCCGGCTCGCTCGGTCCTGCAGAGGAGTCGGAGCGGGCCTGACCTCAGGCGCGGGAGCGGCGTGCCTTGCGACTGCAGGCCGCGCAGGTGCCGAAGACCTCCACGGTGTGGCTGACCTCGGTGAAGCCGTGCTGGTCGGCGATCGCCGTGGCCCACGCCTCGACCTCGGGCCCCTCCACCTCCACGCTTCGCCCGCACGTGCGGCAGACCAGGTGGTGGTGGTGGGTGTCGGTCGGGCAGCGCCGGTAGACGGCCTCGCCCTCGTCGGTGCGCAGGACATCGACCTGACCGGCGTCGGTCAGCGCCTGCAGGTGCCGGTAGACCGTCGTCAGGCCGATGGATGCCCCCTCGTGGCGCAGCAGGTCGTGCAGGTCCTGCGCGCTCCGGAAGCCGTCGACGCGCGAGAGCACGTCCGCGACCGCGGTCCGCTGCCGTGTGCTGCGCACACCCGGCAGCGTCGAGACGTCGTCGGTCACCGGGCCTCCTCCTGCGGGAGCAGTGCGACCCCAGTCGGGGTGCGGCGGGCATGTCGCGCCAGCGTGCCCGCCAGGGTAGCCAGGGCGAAGCCCCCGAGGGCCAGCACCACGATCAGGGCGCCGGGTGCGGTGTCGACGTAGAAGGCGCCCAGCACGCCGGAGACAGAGGCCAGCACCCCCGCGACCAGGGCTACGACCACGGTCGCGCGGAAGCCGCGCACCAGCTGCTGCGCGGTCGCCACCGGCACCACCATCAGAGCGCTCACGAGCAGCAGCCCGACGACGCGCATCGCCACCGTCACGGTCACCGCTGCCATGACCGCCAGGAGCAGGTTGAGGAAGCGCACCGGGAGCCCGGCCACCTTGGCGTACTCCTCGTCATGACACACGGCGAACATCTGTCGGCCCACGACCGCGAGCGTCAGCAGCAGCGTCCCGGACAGCGCGCAGATGATGACGACGTCACCGGGCGAGACCGCGGTCAGCGAGCCGAACAGGTACGACAGCAGGTTGGCGTTGCTGCCCCCGGGGGACAGCCCGATGAGCAGCACGCCGCCCGCGATGCCGCCGTAGAAGAGCAGCGCGAGCGCGACGTCCCCGCCGGTCCGACCGTGCTGGCGGACGAGCTCGATCACGATCGCGCCGAGCGTCGCCACGACGACCGCGGTGAGCACTGGAGCGGTGCCGAGCAGGAAGCCGAGCGCGACGCCGGTCAACGCGACGTGGCCGATGCCGTCCCCCATGAGCGCCAGTCGGCGCTGCACCAGGAAGACCCCGACGGCCGGCGCGGTCAGCCCGACCAGCACCGCGGCCAGCAGTGCCCGCTGCATGAAGTCGAACGCAAGCGGGTTCATCGCAAGCCCCACCCGGAGCTGCGTCGACCCGGTTCCTCGTGATGCAGCGGGTGGGCGTGCTCGGGGTCGTGCAGGTGGAGGTGGTCAAGGTCGGGAGGAGGCCCGTCGTGCAGGACGTGCCCGTCGGTCAGCGTCACCGCGCGGGTGATCAGCTCGTGCAGCGGCCCGAGCTCGTGCGTCACGAGGATCACCGTGGTCCCGGACGAGACGAGCGCCCGGAGGGTGTCGCTCAGCGCGTGCTGGGAGTGCGCGTCGACCCCCGCTGTCGGCTCGTCGAGCACGAGCAGCTCCGGGTCGCAGGTCAGCGCGCGGGCGATGAGCACACGCTGCTGCTGGCCGCCGGACAGGGTGCTGACGCTGTCTCGTGTCCGGTCGGTCAGCCCCACCGCCTCGATGGCGCGGCCGACGGCATCGCGGTCGGCCGCCCTCGCCGGGCGCAGTCCGCGGACGGCCAGCCGACCTGTCGCGACGACCTCGGCCACCGTCGCCGGTACACCGGTCGAAGCGGCCGCGCGTTGCGGGACGTAGCCGATGCGTGGCCAGTCGTGGAAGCGGGCGAGCGGGGTCCCGAACAGCGCGAGCTCTCCGGCTGCGAGCGGCACGAGCGACAGCAGCGCGCGGACCAGGGTGCTCTTTCCCGAGCCGTTGGCGCCCAGGACCGCGACGACCTCGCCGGCGTCGATCCGCAGGTCGACGGCGTCCAGCGCGACGCGGCCGTCGTAGACGACCGTGCCTCCGCGGAGGTCGACGACCGGGAGGGTCACCGGCGGTTCACGGTCACGTGCAGGAGAGAGCGGTGCGGAGCGTCTCGAGGTTGGTGCGCATCGCGGTGAGGTAGTCGCCGCCCTGCGGCGGGCCCTCCAGCGGGTTCAGCTCCTTCGCCTGCGCGCCGACCTCGCGAGCGAGCGACTCAGCGACCTTGGGGCTCACGAGCTCCTCGAAGAAGATGGTCGTCACGCCGTTCTCCTTCGCGAAGCGGGCCACGTCGGCGAGGCGCTTGGGCGAGGCCTCGTCCTCCGGGGAGAGCCCGGCGAGCGAGACCTGCTCCAGACCGTACGCGTCGGCAAGGTAGCCGAAGGCGTCGTGGCTGGTGACGATCTCCTTGCGCTCGCAGTCACGCAGGCCTGCACGCAGGTCGTCGTCCAGCTGCGTCAGCTCGGCCGTGAGCTCCTGCGCGCGCTGCTCGAAGGCATCGGCCCGCTGCGGGGCCAGCTCGCCCAGTCGCTCGGCCACGGCGTCAGCGATAGCGGCCAGCCGGACCGGGTCCAGCCAGACGTGCGGGTCGCCCTCAGGCTCGGCCTCGTCCTCGGCGTGCTCGGCCTCGTCCGCGTGGTCCTCGTGCTCGCCGTCGATCAGCTCCACGACCTCGAGCACGTCGAGGGCGATGTCGGCGGCCTGCTGCTCCACGGCCACGTCCACCGCCGGCTGGAAGCCGCGGGAGTAGACGACGAGGTCCGCCTCGCCGAGCCCGGCCACCTGCCGCGGGCTGAGCTCCAGGTCGTGCGGCTCGCCGCCGGGCTTGGTGAGGTTGGTCACCGTCACGTCGCCGCCGCCCACGCGCTGGGCGACGAACTCGTACGGGTAGAAGCCGACGGTGACGCCCAGCGGATCTGCCGACGCGTCGGCTGCAGGCTCGTCCGAGCCGGCGGCGCCGCAACCGGTGAGCGCAGCTGCCGCGAGAGTCGCACCGAGCGCCAGGGAGAGGGACCGTCGTCGCATGCGCCCAGGCTAACGCGTTCTGGCAATCATTGCCAACAAGGGTTCCGTGAGGTGCCGCACGTACGATCGTCGGAGTCCTTCGTCCCTTACCGAGAGCAGGAGCTCCGGCCCCGCGCCGTCGCTATGGACGCGTTCCGATGACCAGCACCGAGGTCCTGCCGCTCGTCAGCGCTGTCGGCTTCGTTCTGCTCGCCGGGCTGCTGGGCTGCCTCGAGGTGGCGCTCGCCCGGGTCTCCCGCGTCCGGGTCGAGGAGCTCGTCCGCGACCGCCGCAGCGGGGCGGAGCGGCTGCAGCGCGTGCTCGCCGACCCGCCCCGCTCGCTCAACCTGCTGCTCCTGCTGCGCCTGCTCTTCGAGCTCGCCGCGGCGGGGGTCGTCGTGTCGTACGCCGTGGACCGCGTCGAGGGGTCGAAGGCCGTCCTCATCGCGGTGGCGGCGATGACCGTCATCAGCTACGTCTTCATCGGTGTCGCGCCGCGCACCCTCGGCCGCCAGCACGCCGAGGCGGTCGCCCTGCACGGTGCCGGGGTCGCGCTCGCGCTCACCCGCGTCTTCGGCCCGCTGCCGCGGCTGCTGATCCTCGTCGGCAACGCGCTCACCCCCGGCAAGGGCTTCCGCGACGGGCCGTTCTCCTCCGAGGCCGAGCTGCGCGACCTGGTCGAGCTCGCCCGCGAGCGCGGCGTCGTGGAGCGCTCCGAGCGCGACATGATCAACTCCGTCTTCGAGCTCGGCGACACCCTCGTGCGGGAGGTGATGGTGCCGCGCACCGACATCGTCAGCATCGAGCGCGGCAAGACCGTCCGGCAGGCGCTGAACCTCTGCCTGCGCAGCGGGTTCAGCCGCGTCCCGGTGGTCGGCGACAACGCCGACGACGTCGTCGGCGTGGCCTACCTCAAGGACCTCGTCCGCAAGGAGCGCACCGAGGGCGGCGCGGCCATCAAGGTCGAGGAGGTCGCGCGCCCGCCGGTCTTCATCCCCGAGAGCAAGCCGATCGACGTGCTGCTGCGTGAGATGCAGGCCGAGCTCGGCCACATCGCCGTCGTCATCGACGAGTACGGCGGCTGCGCCGGCCTGGTGACGATCGAGGACGTCCTCGAGGAGATCGTCGGCGAGATCACCGACGAGTACGACCGCGAGACCCCGCCCGTCGAGCAGCTCGACGGCGACCTGCGCCGGGTGACGGCGCGCCTGCCCGTCGAGGACCTCGAGGAGCTCTACGGCGTCGACCTGCCGCACGACGACGTCGAGACCGTCGGCGGCCTGCTCGCGATGGTGCTCGGCCGGGTGCCGATCCCCGGCGCGACCGTCGAGGTCGGCGGCCTGGTCCTCGTCGCCGAGAGCGCCAAGGGTCGCCGCAACCGCATCGGCACCGTGCTCGTACGCCCCGCCGACCAACCCGAGAAGGAGTCCAGTGCCTGACCTCGACCCCGAGGACGCCAAGATCGTCACCCTCGCGAGAGGAGCCCGCCTGCGCGCGCACGTGCCGCACACGGGCGTCGCGGAGGGCGCGGCGGTCCGCGACACCGACGGGCGCACCTACGCCGGTGCGACGGTCGAGAACGCCGACCCCGCGCTGACGACGTCCGCGCTGCGCGCCGCCGTCGCTGCGGCTGCGTCGAGCGGCGCGCGCTCCTTCGAGGCGGCTGCGGTCGTCGGCGGGTCGCTCGTGTCCGAGGCCGACCTGGCGGTGCTGCGGGAGTTCGGCGTCGGGGTTCCTCTGCTGCTCGCCGGGGACGACGGCGCCGTGCGCCATACGATCACCACATGACGGAGGACGGCCCGGCCTTCCGCTCCGGCTTCGCCTGCTTCGTCGGCCGGCCGAACGCCGGCAAGTCGACGCTCACCAACGCGCTCATCGGGCAGAAGATCGCGATCACCAGCAGCCGGCCGCAGACCACGCGGCACGCCGTGCGCGGCATCGTGCACCGCCCCGACGCGCAGCTCGTCGTCGTCGACACCCCCGGCCTGCACAAGCCGCGCACGCTGCTCGGCCAGCGGCTCAACGACATCGTGCGCGAGACCTACGCGAGCGTCGACATCATCTGCTTCTGCGTCACCGCTGACGACAAGATCGGGCCTGGTGACCGCTTCATCGCCGCCGAGCTCGCGCAGGTGAAGACACCGGTCATCGCGGTGGTCACCAAGACCGACAAGGTCTCCAAGCAGCAGGTCGGCGAGCAGCTGCTCGCGGTGTCCCAGCTGCACGACTGGGCCGAGATCGTGCCGACCAGCGCCGTGTCGGACTTCCAGGTCGGCCTGCTCGCCGACCTGCTCATCGCCCGGCTGCCCGAGGGCCCCGCGCTCTTCCCGCACGGGGAGCTCACCGACGAGCCCGAGCAGGTGATGATCGCCGAGCTCATCCGCGAGGCCGCCCTCGAGGGCGTGCGCGACGAGCTGCCGCACTCGCTCGCGGTGACCGTCGAGGAGATGAACCTGCGGGAGGACCGGCCCGAGGACCGGCCGCTGCTGGACATCTACGCCACCGTGCACGTCGAGCGGGACAGCCAGAAGGCGATCGTGCTGGGCACGGGCGGCGCGCGCCTCAAGGGCGTCGGCACGACGGCCCGGCACCAGATCGAGTCCCTGCTCGGGATGCGGGTCTTCCTCAACCTGCACGTCACCGTGTCGAAGGACTGGCAGCGCGACCCCAAGCAGCTGAAGAAGCTCGGCTTCTAGGGGACGTGGTGCTGCGCGTCGCTGAGCGAGCGCGGCACCTGGCAGAGCCAGCCGAGCGCCTCGTCGGGAAGGTTCGGCGCCTCGCGGGCGGGCAGCGGCGGAGCCTGGGTCGGCTTCGGGGTGCCGCCCACCCTGAGCACGTCGACGCCGCGGTCGAAGTCGGGGACGAAGACGTGGCCGCCCGGTCGCCAGTAGGCCGCCCAGGCGTTGGCGTCGTCCGGCCGGTAGTAGCCGATCTGCTTGATGTCCTTGGGGTTCCGGACGTCGAGCAGCCGCACGCCCTGGCCGTAGAACGCGATCGCCACGACGCCGTCGCCGCGGTCGGTGAAGTAGTGCGCCGACGCGCACCCGGTCGACCCCGCCTGCTCCTCGGGCGTCCAGGTGTCGAGCTCCCGCAGCCGGTGCCCCGGCTTCCAGCCCTCGCCGCGGTAGCTGCCGCGAAGGTCGTACGTCACGAAGCGCCCCGCCGTCGAGCAGTCCGAGACGACGTTCTCCTCGGTCACCATCAGCACGTCGCCCTTGCGTCCCTCCACGGCGAGCTTGGTGTTGTGCCAGGAGTTGTGCATCAGCGGTCCGGTGCTGCCGAGCTCGGTGCCGCCTCCGGCGTACGGCACGGGGGCGCAGCCGGTGGCGACCTTCACCTTCCCGTCGCGCGGGTCGCGGTGCCTGCCGGTCACCCAGTAGCCGCGGACGCCGCCGCGGCCGCTGACCCACGCGATGCCCCTGGCGTCGACCTGGACGTCGTGGGCGTAGTCGGTGACGCCGTCGTTGCGACCGACGTCGATCGGCTCCGGGCAGGCCTTCGGCTGGCTCGGGTCACGCATGTCGGTGCCGAAGACCGGCCGGCCCTTCCAGTCGGCGGGCTGGCCGAAGCCGGTGCTCGGGCCGCCGGTCCACGTGTAGCTGCAGGAGTCGACGCAGGTGGTCGTGTGCCCGCCCGGCAGCGTGATCGTCGACAGCTGCTGCATGAGCCGCGGGTCGCGCACGTCGATGACCTGGATGGCGCCGTACGGGAACGCGCTCGTGGCCGGGCTCGTGAAGCCGCGCGGGTCGCGCGACAGGAACAGCAGGTGCCGCTTCGGGTCGACGTCGACGTCCTCGTTCTCCCAGATGTACATCGGCAGCGCGCCGAGCGGCGTCGGCTCCGCGGGGTCGCTCACGTCGTAGCTGTAGATGCCGGTGACCGTGCTGGCGAACATCGTGTCGCCGATGAAGTTCAGCGAGATGGCCGTCTTCAGCTCGGGGAGGTTGGCCAGGAAGGTGATGCCCGGGCTGATGTCGCCGGCGGGCGGATCCGGCAGGCGCGGGGCTGCGGACGCCTGCGTCAGGGGGAGCAGCAGCAGGGTCGCGGCGAGGGCGGCGCGCAGTCGGGGCACGCCTGGGGGTTCGCCGCCCGCGGCGCCGATCCTGCTAGGAGACGATCGTCGGCACGCCGAGGTGCCAGCCCTGCCCGAGCGGCACGCCGAGGTCGCGCAGCGCCTCGAGCTGCTCCTCGGTCTCGATGCCCTCGGCCAGCACGACGCTGCCGACCTCGCGCGCGAAGGTCAGCAGGGCCGTGACGAGCTTCTGCTGGCGCTCGTCGTCGTGCACCGCGCGCGACAGGCTGGTGTCGAGCTTGACGACGTCGGGCTGCAGCATCAGCACGTGCCGGAGGCTGGCGAAACCGGCCCCGGTGTCGTCGACGGCGATGCGCGCGCCCCGGTGGCGCAGCTCGGTGAGCGTCTTGCGCAGCACGCGGTAGTTGCCGACGGCCTCGTGCTCGGTGACCTCGACCACCACCCGCGAGAGGTCGTCCACGTCGCGCAGCAGGGCGAGCACCTGCGCGTCCTCGAGGGCGGCGGGGGAGACGTTGACGGCGAGGAAGACGTTCGGGTCCAGGCCGGGCAGCAGCTCGAGCGCGGCGTGCAGGGTGAGCCGCTCCAGCTCGCCGCCGAGGTCGTAGCGGCTGGCGGCCCGGAACCACCGGTCGGTCGGCACCCGGCCGCCGAACCGGGAGAGCGCCTCGAAGCCGACGACCGCGCCGTCCTCGAGCTGCACCACGGGCTGCAGCGCGACCTTCACCAGGCCGGCGTCCATCAGCGTGCGCAGGTCGACGGCCGACGGCAGCCCCTCGTCGTCCTCCGGACTGACCGACAGGCCGGGCAGCAGCGGGGACGCGGCGCGCAGGCCGGCAACCTCCCGGACGAGCTGGTGCCAGCGGCGGCTCTGCCGGCGGTAGCCCGCGGCGCTGACCAGCGACAGCCCGACCGCGGGAACGACGAGCGAGAGCACGAGCAGGAGCTGCCCGCCCCACCAGAGGTCGTCGTACCGCTGCTCGGCCAGACCCAGCACGACGCCGGCGAGCGCGACGAGCGCGAGGCTGGCCCCGATCCAGGACCAGGTGCCGCCGGCTCCGCGCGGCGTCGAGCGCTGCCAGAGCACCGCCGCGACGGCGGCGACCAGGCCGAGCGCGAGGTCGGCGCTGCGCAGCGCGCCGAGCCTGCTCTGGTCGTCCGCGACCAGCGCCGGCAGGTCGCCGGCGACCAGGACGGCGGCGGTCAGCGCGGCGAGCACCCCGAGGGGGACCAGGGCGGCCGTCGCCCCGCGCCGCACCCGCGGCCACAGCAGCGCCATGACCGGCAGGGTCAGCAGCCAGAGCAGCCCGACGGGCGCGCCCCGCTCGACGTCCTCGACGAGCGGTCCGTGCCCTTCGACCTCCGCGGCGCGCAGCAGCACCAGCGGCCACAGCGCGGCGTAGCCGGCCGCCATCCAGCGCAGCCGGTCGTCCGCGGTGACGGCGGCCTGGACGAGGAGGACGTACGCCGTCACCAGCGCGGCCGCACCGGCGGTGGCGTGCACCGCGACCAGGGCGGCGAGCTCGGAGGTGCCCCCGTCCTCGCGCAGCGCCAGCGCCGGGATCCCGACGGCCGTCACCAGGGCCCCGCACAGCGCGAGGAACCACCGGCTCCCGACCCACTCTTCGGGCGGAGCCGGGGGCAGGGCCCAGCCCGAGCGCCTCTCGGCGCGTGCAGTAGTCACGACGTCGCGCAGCCTGCCACGGCTCGGCGGGCTGACCGCGGCGAACCACCGGACTAGCGTGGAACCCGTGAGCCTCTACCGCGACGAGGGCGTGGTCCTCCGCGTGCAGAAGCTCGGCGAGGCCGACCGCATCATCACCCTGCTGACCAAGCGGAACGGCCGCGTCCGCGCCGTCGCGAAGGGGGTGCGACGGACCCGCTCGAAGTTCGGCTCGAGCGTCGAGCCGTTCAGCCACGTCGACCTCCAGCTCTACACCGGCCGGTCGCTGGACATCGTCGTGCAGGCGGAGAGCCTCACGCCGTACGGCGACCGCCTCGTCGGCGACTACGGCCGCTACACCGCGGGCACCGCGGTGCTGGAGACCGCCGAGCGGCTCACCGCGGAGGAGAAGGAGCCGTCCCTGCGGCTGTTCCTGCTGGTCGTCGGCGCTCTGCGCGCCCTCGCCGGCAGCGATGCCGAGGCCGCCCGTGACCCCTCGCTCGTCCTCGACGCCTTCCTGCTGAGGGCGATGTCGGTCGCCGGCTACGCACCGGCGCTGTCGGAGTGCGCGCGCTGCGCCGCGCCCGGCCCGCACCGCGCCTTCTCCGTCCCGGCCGGCGGGGCCGTCTGCCCGGCCTGCCGTCCTGCTGCTGCGGCCTCCCCGCCGCCGGCGGCTCTTGCGCTCATGGTCGACCTGCTCACCGGCGACTGGGCGGCCGCCGAGGCCGCCGACGGCCGGTCCCGCCGCGAGGCCAGCGGTCTGGTGGCCGCGCACCTGCAGTGGCACCTCGAGCGCGGCCTGCGCAGCCTGCCGCTGGTCGAGCGCAGCTCATGACGCGCCCGCCCACACCGCACCCCACGGGGGTGCGCCCGCCGGCGCTGCCCGCCGAGCTCGTGCCGAAGCACGTCGCGATCGTCATGGACGGCAACGGCCGCTGGGCCAAGGACCGCGGGCTGCCGCGCACCGCCGGTCACGAAGCGGGGGAGTCCTCGCTCTTCGACGTCGTCGAGGGGGCGATCGAGCTCGGCGTGAAGTGGGTCTCCGCCTACGCCTTCTCGACAGAGAACTGGAAGCGCTCACCCGACGAGGTGCGCTTCCTGATGGGCTTCAACCGCGACGTCATCCGGCGGCGGCGCGACGAGATGCACGAGCTCGGCGTGCGGGTCCGCTGGGCCGGTCGCCGGCCCCGCCTGTGGCGCTCGGTGGTGAAGGAGCTCGAGGCCGCCGAGGAGCTGACCCGGCGCAACACGGTCTGCACCCTGACGATGTGCGTCAACTACGGCGGACGGGCCGAGATCGCCGATGCAGCAAGGCTTCTCGCCCTCGATGTGGCGGCTGGCCGGCTCGACCCGGACAAGGTCGACGAGAGGGTGCTGGCGCGCTACCTGGACGAGCCCGACATGCCCGACGTCGACCTGTTCCTGCGCACCAGCGGCGAGCAGCGCACCTCGAACTTCCTGCTCTGGCAGTCGGCCTACGCCGAGATGGTCTTCCTCGACACGCTCTGGCCCGACGTCGACCGCCGCCACCTGTGGCGGGCCTGCGAGATCTACGCCTCCCGGGACCGGCGCTACGGTGGCGCCGTGCCCAACACGGTCGTGACATGAGCTGCCTGTTCGCAGGGATCGCCGCCGTCGACACGCTGCTCGCCGCAGCCGGTCGCGACAAGGAGCGGCGGGTCACCAAGCCGCTGCTGATGCCCACGCTGCTCGCCGGCAAGGACCGGCCGACCCAGCGCGCGCTCGCCCTCGGCGGCGTCGGTGACGTCGCGCTCCTCGGGTCGGGTCCGGCGGCGTTCACCGCGGGGCTGGGCGCCTTCCTGATCGGGCACGGCGCGTGGATCTCCGCCCTGCGCGCGCACCGGCAGGGAGCGGCGACGCCGGCGCGCGTCGTGCCGTACCTCGTCGGCTGGGCGGGGCTGAACGCCTACCTGTGGCCGCGGACGGGGCGCGACCGCATCCCGGTCCTCGTCTACAGCACGGCGCTGCTCGGGACCGCGCTCGCCGCGCTCGACACCGGGCGGGCGAAGGTGACCGCCGGCGGGGTCCTCTTCATGCTCAGCGACGCGCTGCTCGCGCTGGAGAGGTTCGGCGACGTGCACCTGCCCGTCCACGAGGGGATCGTGATGGCGACCTACACCAGCGGGCAGGCGCTGCTCGCGACCAGCTCGGACTGAGTCAGGGCGAGGCCGTCGGCTCCGGGCTGCTCGTCGGCGCCTCGGTGGGTGACGGCGCGGGATCGGCCGACGCCGGCGCCGTGGGCTCACCGGTCGCCTCGCCGGTCGGCGACGGCTCGCTGGTCGGCACCGGCTCGGCCGACGACGTCGGGGTCGGGTCGGCGGTCGCCGCGGCGGTCGCCGACGGGGCGCCGCTCGGCACCGCGGACGGGCTCGCGACCGGGGGTGCCTCGACCAGGCCGTTGTCGACGAGGATCCGCAGCAGCTCCTGCTCCACGGCGGCGACCTGCGCGTAGACGTCGGAGCTGCCCTCGAGCCCGTCGAGGCCGCCCAGCACCTGCTCGATCTGCGCCCGCACCTCGGCGCTCGGCTCCTTCTCGAGGGTGGCCACCAGCTGCACGGCGAGGGCCGCCGTGACGCACTCGACGCAGTCGCCGTTGGCGGCCACGGCGGCGTTGACCGGCGTGATCGCGTCGGTCTGCCCGACGACCAGGACCACCTGGAACGCGACCGCCACGGTGGTGCACGCGCGGCAGGACGCGAGGGCGTACGCCTCGTTGCGCGAGCCGACGACCTCGCCGTCGCGGACCCAGACCAGGGCGACCGCGACGTCGTAGACCGTCGAGCCGTCCACGTCGTTCACGGCGAGCGCCTGGTTGTCGCCGTCCCCGGGCGCATCAGGAAGGGCGAAGGGGAAGGCGGTGCCGGTCCCGTCCGACGCCAGGATCGTGCGCAGGCTGCCGTCGTCCTGCTGGACCAGCAGCACGGTGGGCTGGTCGCCGTCCTTCGGGACCAGCGCCAGAGCAGTCGTGCGGGTGGCGCCCTCGGGGACCGTGCCGGTGACCTCGCCGGCCAGGGCGACCGGCTCCACCGCACCGAGCGCCGCCACGGAGCCGAGGCTGCCGAGGGTGCCGCGCTCGTCCGAGCGCACCGGCTCGTACTGCCCCGACGGCCACCACGCCCACGCGGCCAGGGCCAGCAGCGCCGCCCCGGCCACCAGCGCGCCCGTGCGCGCGACCGGGCGTCCCGCGGTGGCACGCCACACCCCGGTCGAGGTGCGCCGGACGAGCCGCGTCAGCACGTAGCCGATCGCCGCGACGGGGACGACGAGCGCCGCGATCGACAGCAGTCGGGCGAGGAGCCCGACGACGTCGCCGTCGGACGCCGCGACCTGCAGCGCCTCGCTCTGCCGGCCGAGCCCTGCAGCCGCTGTCGCGAGCAGCCGTGGCAGCGCGAGGACCACGACGACGAGGAGGGCGAGCAGCACCGGCACGACCACGAGCACCCACGTCGTGACCACGACCCGTGCCCAGCGACGCAGCGGCTGCGGCCGGCCCCAGTTCCGCGGCAGCAGGCCGGCCAGGGTCGGCTTGAGGTGCGCGAACAGGTCCGGGACACCGGTCAGGTCGGCGAGGATGTGGTACCCGTCGGCGCGGATGACGGGGGCCAGCTGGCGGAGCATCTGCAGCAGCTGGGTGGCGACGCCGAGCAGCAGCGCGTCGGTGCGGGTGACCCACCACAGGCCCATCACCCCGACGGCGACGAGGGCGTTGAAGTAGAGCCCGCCGAGGTCGACCTTCAGCCGGCCCCAGCGGCTGAGCCGGTAGCTGTCGTCGACGTCGGTGTAGAACGCCGGCCAGACCAGGTAGAGGCCGGCACCCATCGCGCCGGGCCGCGCGCCGGCCACCCGGCAGGCCGCGGCGTGCCCGAGCTCGTGGAAGCCCGCGGACAGCACGGTGAGCAGGAAGACGGCGAGCAGCAGCCCGGGCTCGTAGAACGCCTGTCGCGTGGGCTGCGCCAGGCCCTTCTCCACCAGGACCCACCACGTCGTCGCCGCGAAGGCGAGCAGCACCGGGACGACCACCCAGCGCGAGAACAGCCAGCCGAACGGCGCGGTCAGCCGGGCGGTCCACCTCGGGTCGCTCACGACGACCTTGAGCTTCAGGCCGAGCAGCGGCGTGGCCTTGTCGGTGACCGGGCTCCGTCCGTCCGCGTCAGCGAGAACCCCCAGTGGGGTGAGCTTCTCGGTGAGCAGGTGCTCGACGTCGTCGGCCGTGACGGCCTTGCCGCAGTGGTCGCTCAGCAGCGCCGCGAGCTCGGTCGTACTCCGCTCTCCGTCGAGCAGTCCGAGCAGCGCGTAGAGGAGCGGCGTCAGCTGGCAGGTCTGCCCGTCGGCGCGGCGGACCAGGCCGGGCGCGCTCTCGTAGCCGGAGCCGGCGAGCTCGCCGAGCAGCTCGACGCCCGGAGCCCGGTCAGGCGCCCGGGCGTCGAGGAGCGTCATCGGCTACTGGGTGATCGTGGAGTCCTGGTCGGCGGTGGCCGACGCGGTCACCCCGTCCAGGTCCTGCGTGATGATCGCCGTCTGCTTCGAGATCGCCGTCGCCTCGGAGTCGATCGACCCGACGTTGGCGGCGACCGCGGCATCGATCGGCGCAGCCACGTTGGCGTTCGCCGCCACGGCGCCGGCGATCGGGGCAGCGGCGTCGATGTCGCCGTCGACGTTGACGTCGATGTCGAGCAGGTTGCCGCCGGCGGTGATGTCGCCGATGGCCACCTCGCCGTCACCGGAGTCGGCGTCGGGGGTGTCGGTGCCGGCGATCTCGTCGTCGGACTGGTCGAGGACCGACGTCTGCGGAGCGTTCGCGACGGCGTCGCCGGACTGCGTCTGGTCGATGAGCACCTGCTGGTCCGAGAGCGCGGCGGCCTCGGACCCGAAGGACAGCACGTTCGCCGAGGCGGCGGCGTCGATCGGTGCGGCGATGTTCAGGTTGCCGGCGACGGCCAGGTCGACGGGTGCGGCGAGGTCGAGCGCGAGGTCGACGTCGGCGTTGAGGTCCAGCAGCGACAGGACCTCCTTGGTCGGCAGCGCGGTCGCGGTCTCGGCGGCCAGGTCCTCAGCGGACAGCGGTTCCATTGCTTCCTCCTCGATCGGTGGAGGCCGCATACCCGGAGCAACCGACTGAAAACGGACAGTCAGGCAGTGACCTTGCCGACGATGGCGGCGAGCACCAGGCCGATCGTCCCGAGCCGCACGACGCGCTGGAAGCCCTCGACCACCGGCCAGGACAGGTAGGACAGCCAGCCGACGAGCAGCACGAGCAGCACGAGCAGCGGCACGCCGATCGCCGGAGGCGCGGCCAGCCCGCCGATCAGCAGCACCGCCGACAGCACCGGGATGACGAAGCGCGGCCGCGCCGACAGCCACAGCAGCAGCGGCGCGCTCGACCGCTCGACCTTCCCCCGGAAGCCGGGAGCCGGCTGCTTGACCAGCGGCTCCTTCGGTGATCGCTGACGTGGGGGCGGCGGCTTGCGGCGAGCGCGGGACTTGGGCACGCGCCTAGCCTTGCACCCGTGCTGGTCGTGACGAGGTTCGACGTGCCCCCTGCCGATGCCGACGCCTTCCTGCCGCGCGCGCAGGCGGCCCTCGACGCGTTCGCGGCGCGCCCCGGCTACCTGCGCGGCCGGATCGGTCGCGCGGCCGACGACCCGACCCAGTGGGTGCTCACGACCGAGTGGGAGGGCGTGGGCGCCTACCGCCGGAGCCTGGGGGCGTACGACGTGAAGGTCCACGGCGCGCCGCTGCTCGCGATGGGCCGCGACGAGCCGAGCGCCTTCGAGGTGCTGGTGTCCGTGGACGGCGACGTCGCGGTGGCGGACGTCAGTCGGCGCGCGCGTGACGCCGGGACCGTGAGCCTGGGGGAGGCCTCGGCTCCGGTGGTCCCGCCGGCGTGAGCGGCCTTTCCCGCGACGATCTTCGTCCTCTTGTGGTGGTGCCCCGCGTGCGCGCCCGCAAGAAGGCGAAGATCGTCGCGGGAGTGGGGGTGCTCGCGCTGACGGCGTGCGGGTCGGGGGGCTCCGTGGCCACCCCGTCGCCGGGCGCCCCGTGCACGTCGCTGCCCGCGGCGGACCCTGCCGCGACGTTGCCGAGCGGGTTCCCGCAGCTGCCGGACCAGGTGCTCTACGGCGCGGCGTCCCAGGGGGCGACCCGGATCGTCTTCGGGCGCGTGCCGGGGGAGGACTTCGAGGCGCTGCGGGACGAGCTGGCGGCGGCGCTGTCGGACGCCGGCTACTCGATCGACGGCACCGACCAGGAGGCCGTCGAGGCCGAGGCGCACTTCAGCGCCCCCCGCGAGGGGAGCGTGCGGGTGAAGCAGCTGTGCGAGGGCGTGCTCGAGGTCCGCTACCGCCTGTCGGGCTGAAGCTCCCGCAGCACGCCGGCGATGGTGTCGGTGTCCTGGTAGGTCAGCCCCAGGGTGCTGACGTGCTCCCAGGCGATGTCGCCGTGGGCGTCCACCACGAACACCGCCCGCTTGGGCAGCCCGAGTCGGCCTGCCGTGCCGTACGCCCGGTGCACCGCCTTGTCGACGTCGGCCAGCAGCGGGAACGTCAGCCCGCGCTTGGCGGCGAACCGCTCGTGGCTGGCCACGTCCTGGGTGCTGATGCCCCACAGCACGGCGCCCAGGTCGCTGAGCATCCCGAGGTCGTCCTGGTAGGAGCAGAGCTGGCGGGTGCAGACAGGGGTGTCGTCCCCGGGGTAGAAGGCGAGCACGACCGGGGTGCCGCGCTGCTCGCTGAGGGTCAGGGACGTGGCGCCGTCAGCGGTCCAGGCGGGAAGGGTGAAGTCCGGGGCAGGGGAGTTGATCATGACCCATTGTCGCGGACGGTAGCGTTCTGCGCTCACCCGACAGCCAGCCGGACCCCGGAGCGCACATGGCCAGCAAGAGCGACCGCATGGACACGATCGTCAGCCTCTGCAAGCGGCGCGGTCTGGTCTTCCCCTCGTCGGAGATCTACGGCGGACTGCGCGCCTCCTGGGACTACGGCCCGCTCGGCGTCGAGCTCAAGAACAACGTCAAGCGCCAGTGGTGGAAGGCCGTCGTACAAGGTCGTGACGACGTCGTCGGCCTCGACAGCTGCGTGATCCTCGCCCGCGAGGTCTGGGAGACCTCCGGCCACGTGCAGGCGTTCGTCGACCCGCTGGTCGAGTGCACCTCCTGCCACAAGCGGTTCCGCGCCGACCACCTCGAGGAGGGATCCGGCAAGCCGCTGAAGGAGACCGCCTGCCCGAGCTGCGGGAACCGCGACGTGTGGACCGAGCCGAAGATGTTCAACGGCCTGCTCTCCACCCACCTCGGCGTGGTGCAGGACGAGAGCGGTCTGGCCTACCTGCGACCGGAGACCGCTCAGGGCATCTTCATCAACTACGCCAACGTGCAGCAGAGCGCGCGCAAGAAGCCGCCGTTCGGGATCGGCCAGATCGGCAAGAGCTTCCGCAACGAGATCACTCCCGGCAACTTCATCTTCCGCACCCGCGAGTTCGAGCAGATGGAGATGGAGTTCTTCGTCAAGCCGGGGGAGGACGAGGAGTGGCACCAGAAGTGGATCGACGAGCGCTTCGCCTGGTACGTCGACCTCGGCATCGACCCGGCGAAGCTGCGGCAGTTCGAGCACCCGGCCGAGAAGCTCAGCCACTACTCGAAGCGCACCGTCGACATCGAGTACGAGTTCGGCTTCCAGGGCTCGCAGTGGGGTGAGCTCGAGGGCATCGCGAACCGCACCGACTACGACCTGACCGTGCACTCGAAGGCCACCGGGGTGGCGCTCGACTACTTCGACCAGGAGAGCGGCGAGCGCTGGACGCCGTACGTCATCGAGCCCGCGGCCGGCGTCGACCGCTGCGCGCTGACCTTCCTGCTCGACGCCTACACCGAGGACGAGGCCCCGAACTCCAAGGGCGGGGTCGACAAGCGGGTGGTGCTCAAGCTGGACCCGCGGCTGGCGCCGATCAAGGCAGCGGTGCTGCCGCTCTCCCGCAACGCCGACCTGTCGCCGGCGGCGCGCTCCCTGGCCGCTGACCTGCGCAAGCAGTGGAACGTCGACTTCGACGACGCCGGCGCGATCGGCCGCCGCTACCGCCGCCAGGACGAGGTCGGCACCCCCTTCTGCGTCACCGTCGACTTCGAGACCCTGGAGGACCAGGCGGTCACCGTTCGCGAGCGCGACGCGATGACCCAGGAGCGCGTGTCGCTCGACCAGGTCTCCCGCTACCTCAACGACAAGCTCGGCCCCGTCTAGGTTCTTTCGCACTACCCCGCTCAACTCGCGGCCCACTGAGCGTGGGCGGATCGCGGTTCCAGCGGGGTAGTGGCGTGTCCACAACCTTCATCGCGGGGCTGGTGCCGCCTGCAGGCCCGCTCGAGGCTGCCGGCATGCCTGACGAGATCCTTGCCCTCCTGGCCGCTCAGCGCGGAGTCCTCACGCGCTGGCAGGCGCTCGAGCACATGACCGAGCACCAGCTCCGAGCGCTCGTTCAGCGCAGGACACTGGTCGTGCTGCGGCACGGGGTGTACGGAGACGGCGCTGCGTGGGCGTCGGCGGACCCGAGCCAGCAGGCCGTGATGCAGCTGCATGCGGAGCAGCTGGTCCGTCGGCGCGACGAGGTCGCCAGCGGGCTCAGCGCAGCAGCGGTCTACGGGCTCCCGTTCCTCGGACGCCTGCCCGCACAGCCGCGGCTGAGCCTGCCGCGGGAGGTCGGGGAGCGGCCGAGGGAGGACCGGCCGCGCATGTGGCTGCCGGACGAGCACGTGACGACGGTCGGCGGGGTTGCGGTCACGACCCTGGCCCGGACCGTCGTGGACGTGTGTCGCACGCGTCCGTTCGCCTTCGCTGTGGTGACCGCTGACGCAGCGCTCCGCCGGGATTGCTCTGTCGCCGAGCTCCTCGATGTCCTCGAGCACTGCCGCCGATGGCCGGGTACCCGGGCGGCCCGCCGCGCGATCGAGTTCGCCGACGGCCGCTCGGAGTCTCCGCTGGAGTCCCTCGGCCGGGCCCGGATCGAGGAGCAGGGACTCCCGAGGCCGGACCTGCAGGTCGACCTGGGGGACGAGCATCGGATCGTCCGGGTCGACCACTACTGGCGGGACAAGCGCACGGTCGGTGAGGCCGACGGGCTCGGGAAGTACGACAGCCCCGACGTCCTCCGTGCGGAGAAGCTGCGGGAGGACTCGCTGCGTGACCGCGGCGAAGAAGTCGTCCGCTACGTCTGGGACGAGGCGCTCCGCCGGCCGCACGTCATCGGCGAGCGCTTCCGCCGCGCCTTCATGCGTAGCGCCCACCGCGCCGCGTGACGTTGCGCGCCCCGGCACTACCCCGCTCGAACCGCGGGCTCGGCACGCTCAGGCCATCGCGGTTCGAGCGGGGTAGTGGGTCCACCGGCGCACTAGCGTGGGGGGTGTGCGGACCCTCGTCGTCGACCACCCGCTGGTGGCCCACAAGCTGACGGCGCTGCGGGACGCGCGGACCGCCTCCCCGACGTTCCGGCGGCTGGCCGACGAGCTGGTGACCCTCCTGGCGTACGAAGCCACGCGCGACGTGCGGGTCGTGCCCGTGGAGGTGACCACTCCGGTGGCGACCACCACCGGCTCCCACCTCGGCACGCCGCTCCCGCTCGTGGTGCCGAT
>JAKFFB010000003.1:0-5940 GCA_036675425.1 Actinomycetales bacterium
GGCGCAGGGCGGCGGCTCCGCGGGGCAGTCGGCGGGCGCGGGTGGTGGTGCCGCGAGCGGCGCGGCCCCGGCGGCCGGCGCAGGTGGCGCGAAGGCGTCGGGGACGCACTGCGTGACGGGCCTGCTGAACCCGCCGCCCTGCGTGGCGGCCTGGTCCGGCGGCGACAACGGCGGGGCGACCTCGCCCGGCGTGACCGGCGACGCGATCACCGTGCTGATGTACCACAACAAGGAGAACCCGGCCTCGTCGGCGATCGCCAAGCAGGTCGGCGTGCACATGAGCGCCGAGGAGGACAAGGCCTACCTCAAGGCGGCCGGGGCCTTCATCAACAAGAGCTTCCAGCTCTACGGCCGGACCCTCGAGCTGGTGCACGTCGTCGGGCAGTGCGACATCGCGCCGCCGCAGGAGTCCTGCTTCCGGTCCGAGGCCGCGAGCCTGGTGGCGCAGTACAAGCCGTTCGCGACCTTCTGGGTCAACAACATGAACGAGGTCGCCTTCCTCGACGAGATGTCCCGCAAGGGCGTCGTCAACTGGGGCGGCTGGAACTTCACCGACACGTTCAGCACCTCGCTGCGCCCCTTCCACTGGGACGTCCTCATGGGCGGTGACCGGCAGGCCGAGATCGCCGCGGAGAACTGGTGCAAGCGGCTGGCCAACCGCCCGGCCCGCTACGCCGGCGGCGCGCTGGCCGGCAAGACGCGCAAGGTCGCCATCATGACGGCGGACACGCCGATGACCGCCCCCAACGGCCGGAAGCTGCTGTCGCTGCTGCAGAAGTGCGACAAGAACGGCCCGAAGCTGCAGCTCTACTCGTCGAACACCTCGACGGCGGCCAGCCAGTCGACGACGACGATGGCGCAGATGCAGCGCGACGGCATCACGTCGGTGCTGTGGTTCTCCGACCCGATCGCGCCGGTCTACGCGACCAAGCAGATGACGTCGCAGAACTTCTTCCCCGAGCACGTCCTGGTCGGCAGCGGGCTGCTCGACTTCGACGCCCTGGGCCAGGCCTACGACCAGCAGCAGTGGCGCAACGCCTTCGGCCTGTCCGACGTCGCGGCGGCGATGCCGATCGAGCAGAGCGACGCCGGCCGGGTCTGGGTCGCCGGCGGAGGCGGCAGCGCCGCCGGGCTCAGCGACTACGCCAACATCGTGTGGGCCTACATGTCCATGATCGCGACCGGCATCCAGCAGGCGGGTCCGACCCTGACCCCGCTCACCTTCGAGCGCGGACTGCTGTCGATGCCGGGCTACGGGTCGTGGAAGGACAAGCAGGACCCGCGGCTGTGGCTGACGAAGTTCGGCCCGCAGGACTACACCGCTATCTCCGACGTGCGCCAGGTCTACTGGGACCCCAACGCCGTCTCGCCGGTCAACGGCAAGCGCGGCGCGTACATCGCACTGGACAAGGGCCGGCGGTACGAAGCGGGGGAGCTCCCCTCCTCGGAGCTGACGCTGCCCGGCCGGGGCTGACGTGCTCACCGCAGCAGCGGTCCTCGGCATCGTCGGCTTCCTCCGGCGCAAGGGAGGACCCGGTCCGCGCCCGCCCGTGCTGCGGGCGCTCCAGCTGATCGCCGGCGCGCTCCTGCTCTGGCTGTGCGTGCAGGTCGCCTTCGGCCGCGACCACGTCACGCAGCTGGCCGGTCTGCCGGTCCCGACCGGCATCCCGCTCGGCATCATCCTCAACGGCGCGGTGCTCGGACTGCTCTACGCGCTGCTCGCGTTCGGTCTGATCCTGGTCTACCGCGCCCAGCGCATCGTCAACTTCGCCCAGGCCGGGCTCGGGGCGGTGCCGGCGGTGACGGCGCTGCTGCTGGTCACCAACCACGGCCTGCCCTACCCGCTCGCCGTGGTGGTGCTGGTCGTCGGGTCGCTCGCCGGCGGGGCGGCGGTCGAGGCTGGCGTGATGCGCCGCTTCCGGTCCTCGCCGCGGCTGCTCGTCACGGTCGCGACGATCGGCGTGGCCCAGGTCTTCCTGCTGGTGGAGCTCTTCCTCCCGCGCTGGATCGGCGGGTCCGCGCTGACCCCGACCGAGTTCCCGACGCCGTTCGCCGGGATGCGGATGGTCATAGGCGGCGTCGTCTTCAGCGGCGACTACCTGGCGATCCTGGTGGTCTCGCTCGTCCTGATGGCGAGCCTCGGCGGCTTCCTGCGCTACACCCGGCTCGGCGTCGCCATCCGCGCCAGCGCCGAGAACTCCGACCGGGCAAGCAGTCTCGGCGTCCCGGTCCGCCGGCTGTCGATCGTCGTCTGGGCGGTGGCCGGGCTCTGCTCCGGCGTCGCGGTCTTCCTGCAAGCGCCGGTGATCGGGCTGCCGCTGGGCGGCAGTGTCAGCCCCGTGGTGCTGCTCTACGGGCTGGCCGCCGCCGTCGCCGCCCGGCTGCAGAGCATGCCCACCGCGCTGGTCGCCGGGGTCGCGATCGGCGTCATCGAGCAGTCGTCGTTCGCCGGGACCAACAAGCCCGACCTCGCAGCCGCCCTGATGCTCCCGCTGATCCTGCTCGCGCTCGCCGCGCAGCGCCGCCAGCTCTCCCGGGCCTTCGACACCGGGGTGTCGTCGTTCCGTGCGCTGCAGGAGGTGCGCCCGATCCCGGCCGCGCTGCGTGCACTGCCGGAGGTGCGCCGGGCGCGGGCTGTCGGCGGGGCGCTCGCCGTCGCCGCCGCCGTCGGGGCTCCGGTCCTGCTGGGAGAGGCGCGCACCGGCTTCGCCACCCTGGTCCTGATCTACGCGATGGTCGCGCTGTCGGTCGTCGTGCTCTCCGGCTGGGCCGGGCAGATCTCGCTCGGGCAGTTCGGCTTCGCCGGCATCGGCGCGGCCGTCGCCGGCGGCATGGCCACGCGGCTCGAGGCCGACTTCTTCCTCACGCTCGCCGCGGCGGTCGTCGTCGGCACCGTCGTCGCGGTGCTCATCGGACTGCCCGCGCTGCGCGTCCCCGGGCTGTTCCTCGCCGTCGTGACGCTGGCCTTCGCGGCCTTCGTGCAGTACGTCGTGCTCAACCGCGACCTGACCGGCGGGCTGCTGCCGCCGGACGGCTCGCGGATCGGCCGGCCGGTGCTCTACGGCGTGATCGACACCTCCAGCCAGGCCGCCTACTACTGGCTGTGCCTGGTGCTGCTGGTGGTCGTCTACCTGGCGCTGCGCGTGCTGCGCCGGACCCGCTCCGGACGGCTGTTCGTGGCGGTCCGCGACAACCCCCGGGCCGCCCAGTCGTACGCCGTGGACACGACGCGGGCCAAGCTCGCGGCCTTCGCGGTGGCGGGCGGCGTCGCCTCGCTCGGCGGGGCGCTGCTGGCCTTCCAGCAGCAGGCCGTCGACCAGGAGAGCTACGGCCTGACGGTCAGCATCAACGTCTTCGTCCTGACGGTGGTCGGCGGTCTGACGACGCCTGCCGGTGCGCTGCTCGGCGCGGCCTACTTCGAGGGCGTACGCCTGCTCGGTCCGGCGCTCGGCATCCCCCACCTGGAGGTGCTCGCGACCGGCGTCGGCCTGCTGGCGCTGCTGCTCGTGCTCCCCGGCGGCCTGGCCGGTGCCGTGGTCCGGCTGCGTGACCGGTGGCTGCGCGGGCTCGCAGTACGCCACGCGATCGAGGTGCCGAGCCTGGTCCGGGCAGCGGCCCCGCCGGATGTCGCGGCCGAGCCGACGGCGGCGACGCAGCCGGCCGACGGGCTGCTGGTCGTCGAGGGGCTCGAGCTCGGCTACGACGGCGTGCAGGTGCTCTTCGGCATCGACCTCAGCATCGGGGACGGGGAGATGGTGGCCCTGCTGGGCACCAACGGCGCCGGCAAGTCGACCGTCCTGCGAGGGGTGTCCGGGCTGGCCGCGCCGAGCGGCGGGCGGGTGCTCTTCAACGGCCAGGACATCACCGGGCTCGGCCCGGAGGCGATCGCCCGGCTCGGGATCGCGCAGGTGCCGGGCGGCAAGGCGGTGTTCCCGACGCTCACCGTCGACGAGCACCTCGACCTGGCCGGGTGGACCGTGGACCCCGCCGAGGCGGCGACCACGCGCAGCGAGGTGCTGGTCCGCTTCCCGCGGCTGGCCGAGCGCTCGGACCAGCTCGCCGGCAACCTCTCCGGCGGCGAGCAGCAGCAGCTCGCCCTCGGCATGGCCCTGATCATGCGGCCGCGGCTGCTGCTCATCGACGAGCTCTCGCTCGGGCTCGCGCCGACGATCGTCGCCGACCTGGTCGGGATGCTCCGCGAGATCCATGCGGCCGGCACGACGATCGTGCTGGTGGAGCAGTCCGTCAACGTGGCGCTCACCCTGGCCGACCGGGCGTACTTCCTGGAGAAGGGGCAGGTGCGCTTCGAGGGTCCGACGAGCGACCTGCTCGACCGGCCCGACGTGCTGCGGGCGGTCTTCCTGGCCGCGCCGGTCGAGTCGGCTGTCGATCCGTCTCCAGCCGTCGCGGAGGAGCGCGCCCCCCGGTCGTCGGACTCCGCGCACCCCGCACTCCAGGCCGTCGCCCTGGGCAAGGCCTTCGGCGGCATCCGCGCGGTCGACGGCGTCGACCTCTCTGTGGCGCCCGGTGAGGTGGTCGGCCTGATCGGCCCCAACGGTGCCGGCAAGACCACGGTCTTCGACCTGCTGTCGGGCTTCGCCCTCCCGGACACCGGGCGGATCCTGCTCGGCGGCCGCGACGTCACCCGGCTCGGCCCGGCTGCCCGCGCGGAGCTCGGCCTGGGACGGTGCTTCCAGGACGCCCGCATCTTCCCGTCGCTCACGGTCGCTCAGAACATCGCGGCGGCGCTCGAGCGGCACGCGCCGGTCCGTGACCACCTGGCCGGCGCGCTCGCGCTGCCGGCGGTGCGCGACCAGGAGGACGACCTCGCCTGGAGCGTCGCCGATCTCGTCGAGGTGATGGGACTGGGCGGCTACCGCGACTCCTTCGTCAGCGAGCTCTCCACCGGCACCCGGCGGATGGTCGAGCTGGCGATGGCCATCGGTCACGACGCCGACGTGCTGCTGCTCGACGAGCCCTCCGGCGGCGTGGCCCAGCGCGAGGTCGAGGCGCTCGGGCCGCTGCTGCTGCAGATCCGCCGCGAGACCGGCTGCGCGATGGTGATCGTCGAGCACGACATCCCGCTGGTCAGCGCGGTCGCCGACCGGCTGGTCGCCTTCGACACCGGCCGGGTGGTCGTGTCCGGGACGCCCGCCGAGGTGCTCGCCGACCCGCGCGTGATCGCGTCCTACCTCGGCGAGGACTCGACCGCGGTCGAGCGCTCCGGCCGGACGCGCGAGGTGGTGTCGCTGTGAGCCGGCGCGCTCTCGGAGTCGCCCTCGCCGCGGCGAGCGCGTCGGTGCTGACGGCCGCGACGGCCGTCGCCGCACCCGCACCGCAGACCGTCGGGCCGGTCGTCGTCGGCTGGTGGAGCGCGGCGAACCAGGACCCGGCGCTCCCGTCGCTCGCGCCCCCCGACGTCGGGCCCGAGGACCTGCACGTCGCCGGCGCCAACGCCGCTGCCGGCGACCTGCCCCTGCCCGGTCCGGGCGGGCCGACCGCGATCGCTGCGCTGCGCTTCTCGCTGCCGCCCGGCGCGGCGGCGGGGGAGCTGTCGCTGCAGCTGACCGGTACCGAGCCGCCTGCGGTGACGCTGCAGGCCTGCCGGGCGACCCGTGCCTTCCAGGCCGCGCAGGGCGGCCCCTGGGCCGACGCGCCGACCTACGACTGCGCCGATGCCGGGACGGCCCGCCTCGAGCCCGACGGCAGCGTCGTCGTGGACGGCGTCGACGCGCTGCGGGACGGCACCGAGCTGTCGCTGGTTCTGGTCCCCGGACCGCTCGACCGCGTCGTGGTCGCGCCTCCCGACGGGAGCGCGCTCGCGGTCACCGGGGGGTCCTCCACCTCCGCCGACGTGCCCGCGGGCGCCCCGCTGCCGCCCGCGGCGCCGCTGGCACCGGTCTCGGGCGCAGCACCGCTCGCCGGGGGTGCCGCGCCGCT
>JAKFFB010000208.1:0-5910 GCA_036675425.1 Actinomycetales bacterium
CGCAGCGCCGACCGGCTGGCGCTGCGCCGGGACCGGCGGGGCGGCCGGCGGCGCGACCCGTTCCTCGCCGTGCTGAGCGGGCCCTGGCACCTGCTCGCCGCGCTGCTCGACGTCGTGGTCAGCCTGCCGCTGCTCGTGCTCGTGGCGGGGCCGCCCGCTGCGGCGGTCTGGTTCCTCGACCCGACGGTCGACGGGCTGCAGCGGCCGGAGCTCACCGCCGCGACCGCGACCGGGGTGGCCCTGGTCGCCTACCTCGCCCGGCGCGGCAGCCGCCGGCCGCGGCGCGCGCTCGCCGACGCCCTGGTCACGGCCACACCGAGCACGGCCGGCGCCGTGGCGGTGATCGCCGTGCTCGCGGTCAGCGCCGTGCTGCTGCTGGCCACCGCGGAGGGCAGCGCCCCGACCTGGTGGCCGGTGCCCTAGCGCCCACTCGGTGATCCACGCGCAGTTGCAGGTGCTTCTGCGGGCGGGATCCACCTGGAGCTCCGCGTGGATCACCCGGGGTGCGGGCTAGCCGGAGGCGCGGACGACGAGGACGGCCAGGTCGTCACGGGACTGCTCGGTGCTGAAGTCGCGCACCGACTGCTCGAGCTGGCCGGCGAAGGAGTCGGCGCTGCTGCCGGCGGCCGCGGTGCACAGGGCGAGCAGGCTCTCCTCGGCGAACATCCGGTTGCCGCTGCGCCGCTCGGTGACGCCGTCGGTGTAAAAGACCAGGCTGTCTCCGGGCTCCATCGCGATCTCGTCCCCGGCGATCTGCACGTCCTCGAAGACCCCGAGCAGGCTGCCGCTGGTGCCGACCAGCGAGGCGCGGCCGTCCGCCGTCACCAGCACCGGCGGCGGGTGGCCGGCGGCCGAGAGGCAGACCAGCAGCCCGGACGCCGTCGGCTCGACCGTCGCGAGGATCGCGGTGCAGAACCGGCCGCGGTCGCCGAGGTCCAGGATGGCGTTGTTGAGCCGGCGCAGCACCGCGGGCGGCGGGGTGCCCTCCCGGGTGAGCAGGCGCATCACGTTGCGCGCCAGGCCGGTGATCGCCGCGGCCTCCGGCCCCTTGCCGCAGACGTCGCCGATCGCGACCGCCCAGCGGCCGTCGGGGATCTCGAAGACGTCGTAGAAGTCGCCGCCGACCTCGTTGCCCTCACCCGCCGCGGCGTAGCGCGCGCCGAACTCGACGTGCGGCGCCGTGGGCAGCGCCGGCGGGAGCAGCGAGCTCTGCAGGGCCTGGGCGATCGCGGTGCGCTCCTCGTACAGCCGGGCGTTGTCGACCGCGAGCGCGGCCCGCCGGGCCAGGTCGAGGAGCAGGCCGGTGTCGTCGCGGGCGTAGCCCGTTCCGGTGGTGCGCCCGACGAGCAGCAGGCCGAGCAGCCGGCGCCGGGCGACCAGCGGGACGGCGAGGATCTCGCCGACCCCGGCGACCAGCTCGGCGGGGACGTCGCGCAGCGGCACCAGAACCGGCTGGTCGCCGAGCGTCTCCATCAGGGCGTCGACGACGTCGCAGGTCTCGCGGCCGACCAGCACCTCGCGCAGCTCGCTGCTGGCGGTCTCGTCGCGGTGGGTGCCGGCGGCGAGCCGCGGACCGTGCTCCTCCTGCAGGTAGACCGCCGACCAGGTCGCGAAGCGCGGCACCACGAGCTGCGCGGCGAGGGTCCCGGCGAGGGTGACGTCGAGGGTCCCGGCGAACAGCTCGCTGGCCTCGGCGAGCAGGGCGAGCGAGCCGCGGTCGCGCAGCTGCGCGGCGTGCGCGCGGTCGTCGCGCAGCACGACGCCCATCCGGTCGCCGACCAGCCGGGTCAGCGCGACGCCGCTCTCGTCCATGGCCGACGCGTCGCCCACGACGAGGGCCCCGAAGACGCCGGTACGACGACGCAGCGGGAGCACGAGAAGTCCTGCGGCGTTGGGCATCTCGGCGTCGGCTCCGGCGCGGGCCAGCCGGCGCACCTCGTCGGGATCGGGCCCGACGAGGCCCACGTCGTGCGCCGCCACCAGGTCCCAGTCGGACGGGTCGCCGGCGGACTCGGCCAGCAGCCAGCCCTCCTCGAGGCCCATCGCGTCGCAGAGCCGGTGCATCAGCTCGGTGAGCAGCTGGGTCGAGCTGAGCCGCTCCTCCAGGTCCGCGGGCAGCCCGAGCAGCCAGGACACCGCGGGGGCGGCCTTGGGCTTCTTGGGCGGCCGCAGCGGGAGCGGTCGCGGGATGACCCGGTCGTTGACGCCCAGCTCGAACCACACCGACTTGCCGCCGGGGAAGTGCCGGGTGCCCCACTCACGGGCCAGCGCGTCGAGCAGGAACATCCCCCGGCCGCCCTCGCGGCTGGGGTCGGCCGGGTTGCGGTCGGGGCTGGGGACGGTGCCCGGTCCGTGGTCGAGCACCTCGATCCGGGCCCTGCCCGGGCCGATGTCGATGGACAGCTCGACCTCGGTCCCGGCGTGGATGACGGCGTTGGTCACCAGCTCGGTCACCAGCAGCAGCGCGTCGTCGAGCATCACCTCGAGGCCGGCCTCGGTCAGCGCCTCGTTGACCAGGCGGCGAGCCGCGGTCGGTGAGCGGTCCTGGGCGGGAAGGGTGGTGACGGCTGCCGTCATGGGCGGGCGACGGCCGTCACCGGGAGGTCCCGACGGGCGGCGCGGACGGCACTCCGCGCACGGCCCGCCGCAGCGCCGACGCCGCTGACGCCGCCTGCTCCAGGGCCGCCTCGAGCGCGGGGGCGTCGGTCGCCGCCTGGGCCTTCCCGACCGCGGCGCACACCTCCTCCGACAGCACCTCGAGGCCGGCGGCGTCGTAGCGCGCCAGCCGGCGGCGCAGCTGCTCGGCCTGGTGCGCCAGCTCGCGACGCCGCTCGTAGAGCTCGACGAAGACGCCGACCTTCGCCTTCAGCACCCAGGGGTCGAAAGGCTTGGCGAGGTAGTCGACGGCGCCGGCGGCGTAGCCGCGGAAGGCCTGGTGCGCCTCGCCGTCGATCGCGGTGAGGAACAGGATCGGGATGTCGCGGGTCTTCTCGCGGCGCTTGACGTGAGCGGCGGTCTCGAAGCCGTCCATGCCGGGCATCTGGACGTCGAGCAGCAGCACCGCGACGTCCTCGACCAGCAGGCGCTTGAGCGCCTCCTCCCCCGAGGTCGCCTTGATCAGGTCGTGCCCCAGCCCCTGCAGGATCGCCTCGAGCGCCAGCAGGTTCTCCGGCCGGTCGTCGACCAGCAGGATCTTCGCCGGGGTTCCCGGCATCAGGCCTCCCCGGCGACGCGAGGCGCCAGCCAGGACCGCATGACGGTGAGCAGCCGGTCGAGGTCGACGGGCTTCGTGACGTACTCCGACGCGCCGGCTGCGAGGCTGCGGTCGCGGTCGCCGGGCATCGCCTTCGCGGTGAGGAAGACGATCGGGAGCCCGTCGTGCTCGGGCATGCGACGGATCCGCTCGGTCGCTTCGTTGCCGTCCATACCCGGCATCATGACGTCCATCAGGACGAGGTCGACATCGGGGCGCTGTCCGAGCAGGGCGATGCCGTCGGCGCCGTTGTCGGCGTAGAGCACGTGCATGCCGTGCAGCTCGAGCGCGCTGGTGAGCGCGAAGACGTTGCGCACGTCGTCGTCGACGACGAGCACGGTCGCGCCGACGAGCGGGTCGGTGCCCGGCGGCAGCGGCTCGGCCTGCTGCGGCACCAGCGGCATCGGCGTGAGCATCGGCGTCTGCGGCGGCACGTCGTCCTCGTCGTCGTGCGAGACGCCCGTCGCGTCGGCCGGGAAGGGGTAGCTCTCCGGGAGGAAGAACGTGAAGGTGCTGCCCTTGCCGGTCTCGCTGGAGACCGCGATGGCACCGCCGAGCAGGCGGGCGATCTCGCGCGAGATCGACAGGCCGAGACCGGTGCCGCCGTAGCGCCGGCTGGTCGTGCCGTCGGCCTGCTGGAACGCCTCGAAGATGATCTTCAGCTTCTCGGCGGGCACCCCGATGCCGGTGTCGGTGACGCTGAAGGCGACGACGCCCTCGGCCTCGACCAGCGTCGGCGCGGTGAAGACGGTGTCGGGGTCGGGGCGGTGCACCCGCAGCGAGACGCTGCCGGTCTCGGTGAACTTCAGCGCGTTGGAGAGCAGGTTCTTGAGCACCTGCTGCAGCCGCTGCTCGTCGGTGACGACCGACGCCGGCAGCCCGCCGTCGACCTCGACCACGAGGTCGAGGCCCTGCTGCTCGGCGAGCGGGCCGAAGGTGACCGCGGCGTACTCCCCCACGTCCGAGAGCACGACCTGCGCCGGCCGGACGTCCATCTTCCCGGCCTCGACCTTGGACAGGTCGAGGATGTCGTTGATGAGGGCGAGCAGGTCGGACCCGGCGTTGTGGATGGTGCGGGCGAACTCGATCTGCTTGTCGGTGAGGTTCTCCTGCGGGTTGTCGGCGAGCAGCTTGGCCAGGATCAGCAGGCTGTTCAGCGGCGTGCGCAGCTCGTGGCTCATGTTGGCCAGGAACTCCGACTTGTACTGCGAGGACTGCGCCAGCTGCTCGGCCTTCTCCTCGAGGCCGAGGCGGGCCATCTCGATCTCGCGGTTCTTGATCTCGAGGTCGCTGGACTGCTCGGTGAGCAGCCGCGCCTTGTCCTCGAGCTCGGCGTTGGTGCGCTGCAGCTCGACCGACTGCACCTGCAGCTCCTTGGCCAGGCGCTGCGACTGCGCGAGGAGCTCCTCGGTGCGGACGTTGGCGATGATCGTGTTGAGCACGACGCCGATGGTCTCGACGAGCTGCTCGAGGAAGCCCGCGTGCACCTCCTCGAAGCGGCGGAACGACGCGAGCTCGATGACGCCGAGGACCTGCTCCTCGAACAGCACCGGCAGCACGAACAGGTCGGCCGGGGTGCTGACGCCGAGACCGGAGCGCACCCGCAGGTGGTCGGCGGGGACGTCGCGCACCCGGATCGGCTTCTTCTCCACGGCCGCCTGCCCCACGAGGCCCTCGCCCGCGGTGAAGACGTCCTCCTCGACCGAGTCGGCGCCGTACGACGCCGCGCGCCGCAGCGTGATGCGCCCCTCCGGCGAGTCGGCCAGGTAGAAGGCGCCCTGCACCGCCTCGACGACCGGGGTGACCTCGCTCATGATCATCTGGGTGACGGCGTTGAGGTCGCGCTGCCCCTGCAGCTGGCCGCCGATGCGGGCCAGGTTGGACTTCAGCCAGTCCTGCTGGGCGTTGATCTCGGTGGTCGACCGCAGGTTCGCGATCATCTGGTTGATGTTGTCCTTGAGCTCGGCGACCTCGCCCTGCGCCTCGACGGTGATGCTCCGCGTGAGGTCGCCTCGCGTCACGGCGGTGGACACCTCGGCGATGGCGCGCACCTGGGTGGTCAGGTTGCCGGCGAGCTGGTTGACGTTCTCGGTCAGGTGGCGCCAGGTGCCGCTGACGCCGGCGACCTCGGCCTGACCGCCGAGCTTGCCCTCGGTGCCGACCTCTCGGGCGACGCGGGTGACCTCGGCGGCGAAGGCGGAGAGCTGGTCGACCATGGTGTTGACGGTGCTCTTGAGGTCGAGGATCTCGCCTCGGGCGTCGACGGTGATCTTCTGGCTCAGGTCGCCCTGGGCGACGGCGGTGGTGACGAGCGCGATGTTGCGGACCTGGCCGGTGAGGTTGGAGGCCATGTAGTTGACGTTGTCGGTGAGGTCGCGCCAGGTGCCGGACACGCCCTTCACCTGCGCCTGACCGCCGAGCCGGCCCTCGGTGCCGACCTCGCGGGCGACGCGGGTGACCTCGTCGGCGAACGACGACAGCTGGTCGACCATCGTGTTGATGGTCTGCGCGAGGGCCGCGACCTCGCCCTTCGCGTCGACGGTGATCTTCTGGCTCAGGTCGCCCTGGGCGACGGCGGTGGTGACCTGGGCGATGTTGCGGACCTGGCTGGTCAGGTTGCCGGCCATGAAGTTGACGTTCTCGGTGAGGTCCTTCCA
>JAKFFB010000198.1:0-5884 GCA_036675425.1 Actinomycetales bacterium
GGCGAGGCGCCGGTCCGCTCGCGCACCGCCGAGCGCGCTCGTGCGACCTCCCGCGGGGCCGGGCCGTCGCGGACCAGCGCCGGCCGCGCCGGGCGCTCGCCCGGGCGACGATGACCGACCGGCCGCTCTCCGTCGTGCTCGCCGGCGGCGGCACGGCGGGACACGTCGAGCCCGCCCTCGCCCTCGCCGACGCGCTGCTCCGCCGCGACCCGAGCACCCGCATCACCGCCCTCGGCACCGCCACCGGCCTCGAGGCGCGGCTGGTGCCGGCCCGCGGCTACGACCTGGCCGAGATCCCGCGGGTGCCGCTGCCGCGCCGTCCCACGGTCGACCTGCTGCGCCTGCCCGGGCGGGTGACCGGCGCCGTCCGGCAGACCCGCGCCCACCTCGACCGGGTGCAGGCCGACGTCGTCGTGGGCTTCGGCGGCTACGTCGCCCTGCCCGCCTACCTGGCAGCCCGCCGGCGTCGTACCCCCTTCGTCGTGCACGAGGCGAACGCCCGGGCGGGTCTGGCCAACCGGGTGGGCGCCCGCTTCACGCCCTACGTCGCCGCGGCCGTCGACGGCAGCGGCCTGCCCGGCGCCCGGGTCCTCGGCATCCCGCTGCGCACCGCGGTCTCGGGACTGGACCGGGCCGCGACCCGCGCCGAGGCGCGCGCGGCCTTCGGGCTGGGCGACGGGCCGGTGCTGCTGGTCACCGGCGGCTCGCAGGGCGCCCGCAACGTCAACGCCGCCGTCACGGGGGCGGCCGCCGATCTGGCCGCGGCAGGGGTCTCGGTCCTCCACGTCGCCGGGCCGAAGAACGCCGCCGACGTCGGCGCGCAGGTCAGCGCCCCGACCCACAAGGTGCTGGCCTACGTCGACCGGATGGAGCTGGCCTACGCCGCTGCCGACCTGGTCGTCTGCCGCGCCGGTGCGATGACCTGCGCGGAGCTGGCCGCGGTCGGCCTGCCCGCGGTCTACGTGCCCCTGCCGATCGGCAACGGCGAGCAGGCGCTCAACGCCCGCCCGGTCGTCGACGCCGGGGGCGGGCTGCTGGTCGACGACGCCGCCTTCGACGCGGCGTACGTCCGCGCGACGGTGCTCCCGCTGCTCGCCGACGCCGCGCGCCTGGAGGCGATGGGCAAGGCCGCCGCGTCGCTCGGTCACCGTGACGCCGACGAGGGGCTGGCCGACCTCGTGCTCACCGCGGCGGGCCGGTCATGACCGACGTCGACCTGGGCCGGGTGCACTTCGTCGGCATCGGCGGTGCGGGCATGAGCGGCATCGCCCGGGTGCTGCTCGCCCGCGGCGCGACCGTCTCGGGCAGCGACGCCAAGGACTCCCGGACCACGACCGCCCTGCGGGCGCTGGGCGCGACGGTGCACCTCGGGCACGACGCCTCCCACGTCGCGGACGCCGACACCGTCGTCGTGTCCACCGCCATCCGGCAGGACAACCCCGAGCTGGTCGGCGCCCGCGAGAGAGGGCTGCGGGTGCTGCTGCGGGCGGAGGCGCTCGCGGCGCTGATGTCCGGCCGTCGGGGGGTCGCCGTCGCCGGCACCCACGGCAAGACCACCACCACCTCGATGCTCACCGTCGCCGTGCAGCACTGCGGTGTGGACCCGTCCTTCGCCATCGGCGGCGACCTCAACGAGGCGGCGAGCAACGCCCACCACGGCAGCGGCGAGCTGTTCATCGTGGAGGCCGACGAGAGCGACGGCTCGTTCCTGGCCTACCGCCCGTACGCCGCGATCGTCACCAACGTCGAGGCCGACCACCTCGACCACTACGGCGACGCGGCCGCGGTCGACGCGGCCTTCGTCGACTTCGTGCAGACGATCGACCCCGAGGGCTTCCTCGTGGTCTGCGCCGACGACCCCGGCGCCCGGCGCCTGGCCGCGCTGGCCCGCGACGCCGGCGTGGACGTGCGCACCTACGGCACCGCCGCCGAGGCGGACCTGCGGCTCGACGCCGTGACCGTCAGCGGCTCCACCAGCAGGTACGAGCCGGTGCTCCGGGGGCGACGGCTGCCCCCGGTGAGCCTCAACGTCCCGGGGCGGCACCTGGCGCTGAACTCCGGCGCGGCGCTGCTGACCGGCATCGGGCTGGGGCTGCCGGAAGCGCAGCTGGTCGAGGGGCTGGCCGGCTTCAGCGGGGTGCGCCGGCGGATGGAGCTGAAGGGCGTCGTCGGCGGGATCCGGGTCTACGACGACTACGCCCACCACCCGACCGAGCTCGTCGCGCAGCTGTCGGCGGCGCGCGAGGTCGCCGGCAGCGGCCGGCTCGTCGTCGCCTTCCAGCCGCACCGCTACAGCCGGACCCTCGCCTTCGCCGAGGAGTTCGGCGTCGCGCTGGGCGCCGCCGACGACGTCGTCGTCATGGAGGTCTACGCCGCGGGGGAGGAGCCCGTGCCCGGCGCGACCGGCGCCGCCGTGGCCGCCGCCGTGCCGCTGCCCGCCGAGCACGTGGTCTTCGAGCCGTCCTGGACCGCCGTGCCGGGTCATCTCGCCGAGCGGGCCCGGCCGGGAGACCTCGTGCTGACGCTGGGCGCCGGCGACGTGACGGCGATCGGACCCGAGGTGCTGCGCCTGCTGGCCGGGGACGCGTCGTGACCGCCGGTACCTCCAGCCGGCCGCGCCGGGTGGTCCCGGCCGCACCGCACCTGCAGGCGCGGGCCAAGGCGCAGCGCTCGGCGCGTCGCGGCCGGGTGCTGCGCCGCACCGGCAACGCCCTCGCGGTGCTCCTGCCGCTGCTGGCCGTCGCGTGGGTGCTGCTCGCCTCCACCTGGTTCGGCGTCGACGACGTCGAGGTGGTCGGCACCTCCCGGCTGCAGCCCGCCGAGGTCGAGGCGGCCGTCGGGGTCGCCGCGGGGACGCCGCTCGCCCGGGTCGACACCCGGGCGGTCGAGGAGCGGGTCGCCCGGCTCGCGCCGGTGGCCGACGTCGCCGTTCGCCGCACCTGGCCCGGCACGCTGACCGTCGACGTCACCGAGCGCACCCCGGCCGCCGGGGTCGTGCGGGGCGGCTCGGTCGCCCTGGTCGACGCGAGCGGCGTCGTCTTCGGCACCGAGCGGACCCTGCCGGCCGGGCTGGTCCGGCTGCAGGTCAACCACCCCGGGCCGGACGACCCCGCCACCGTCGCCGCGCTGCAGGTGCACGCCGCGCTGCCGGCCGAGCTGCGGACGCGGGTCCGCATCGTCCGGGCGGCCTCGCCGTCGGCCGTCGTCCTGCTGCTCTCCGACGGCCGGCAGGTCGTCTGGGGCAGGCCGGGGCAGACCGCCACGAAGGCCGCGGCGGCGATGGCCCTGCTGACGAAGCCGGGCAGCGTCTACGACGTGAGCGCAGGGGACGTGGTCGTCGTCAAGCAGTGACATGCGTCGCCGTTGTCACTCGATCGGGGTGCTCCGGCGCGCGTCAACCGGTCCGCCGCGGGGAATCTACGCTCCGTGATGGGATCCTCGCACGGCGTGTCTGCCGTGCCGCCGGAGCCCGTTCCGAGCGAGGAGCGGGCCGCTGCGGCGCGCGCCACGATGGACGCCCTGGCCGGCAGCCGGGACGTCTTCGAGACCTTCTTCGAGTCGGCGCGCATCGGGCTCGCCCTCGCTGACCTCACCGGGCGCTACGTCCGGGTCAACGGCACCTACGCCGAGCTGCTGGGGCAGGCGCCCGAGGACCTGATCGGGGTCCCGGTCGCCGACGTGCTCGGCGGCGGTGACCTGGACGCGCTCGACGACCTGCTCGCGGCCCGCTCCACGGCGGCGACCTTCGAGCGGCAGTACGTCTGCGGCGACGGCGACGGCAGCTGGCTGCTGCACGGGCTGGCCACCGTCTCCGGGCCGGACGGCGCGGCCGCGTGGTTCGCCGTCAGCGCCCAGGACATCACCGAGCGGCGGCGGGCCGAGCAGGAGCTGCGCGACCTCACTGCCGCGCTCACCGAGCGCGCCGTGCGCGACCCGCTGACCGGTCTGGCCAACCGGACCCTGCTCGAGGAGCGGCTGCGGGCCGCCCTGGCCCGCGACCGCCGGTCGGGGGAGGCCACCGGGGTGCTCTACCTCGACCTCGACGGCTTCAAGGACGTCAACGACACCCACGGGCACGCCGTCGGCGACGCGGTGCTGCGCGCCGTCGCGTCGCGGCTGGCCGGCGTGGTCCGGCCGTCGGACACCGTGGCCCGGATGGGTGGCGACGAGTTCGTCGTGCTGGTGGAGGGCGCGAGCGCCGAGGTGCTCGACGCGCTGCAGCCGCGCGTCCAGGCCGCCGTCGCCGAGCCGGTCGCCGTGGGGGAGCTGCTGCTGAGCGTCGGGGTGAGCATCGGCCGGGCCCTGTCCGAGGCTGGCAAGGTCGATCCGCAGCGGCTGCTGACCCAGGCCGACGCGCGGATGTACGCCGCCAAGCGCTCGCCGCGCTGACCAGCGGGGCCCCCGAGTCCCTTCACCGGACGATTCTCATGATCACGCGGGACACGCGCCGGCGTGTCCCGCGTGATCAGCGGACTCGTGGGCGAGGTCCGGCGGGGGCAGGTCCGCAGCAGTCCTTTCGGACTGAATTCCGCGACACGCCGCAGAGACGGTTGACCGCTTCGCCCGGATGCCCCTAGCGTCCCGCCCCGTCAGCCCAGGTTGACATAACTCTAAGCGTCTCGTTGAGGTCGAGGGTTCCGCACGAACCCTCGACCTCGCCCGGACGGTCCGCCTCCCCCGGCCCGTACGTGCTCGTCCGCCGTCCTTCCGCCCGCTCTCGAGAGGCACTCCCACCCGTGGCAGCTCCGCAGAACTACCTGGCCGTCATCAAGGTCGTCGGCATCGGGGGAGGCGGCGTCAACGCCGTCAACCGGATGATCGAGGTGGGCCTCAAGGGCGTCGAGTTCATCGCCATCAACACCGACGCGCAGGCCCTGCTGATGAGCGACGCCGACGTCAAGCTCGACGTCGGCCGCGAGCTCACCCGCGGTCTCGGCGCGGGCGCCCAGCCCGAGGTCGGCCGGCAGGCCGCCCAGGACCACCAGGACGAGATCGAGGAGGTCCTCAAGGGGGCCGACATGGTCTTCGTGACCGCGGGCGAGGGCGGCGGCACCGGCACCGGCGGCGCGCCCGTCGTGGCCTCCGTGGCCCGCTCGCTCGGCGCGCTGACGATCGGTGTCGTCACCCGGCCGTTCTCCTTCGAGGGCCGCCGCCGCGCGCAGCAGGCGGAGGAGGGCATCGAGGCCCTGCGTGCCGAGGTCGACACCCTCATCGTCATCCCGAACGACCGGCTGCTGTCGATCAGCGACCGCTCGGTGAGCGTCATGGACGCCTTCAAGAGCGCCGACCAGGTGCTCCTGTCCGGTGTCCAGGGCATCACCGACCTGATCACCACGCCGGGTCTGATCAACCTCGACTTCGCCGACGTCAAGGCCGTCATGAGCGGCGCCGGCAGCGCGCTGATGGGCATCGGCAACGCCCGCGGCGACGACCGCGCCGCGGTCGCGGCCGAGATGGCCATCGCCAGCCCGCTGCTCGAGGCGAGCATGGACGGCGCGCACGGCGTGCTGCTCAACATCTCCGGCGGCAGCGACCTCGGCCTGTTCGAGATCAACGAGGCGGCCCAGCTGGTCGCCGACGCGGCCCACCCCGAGGCCAACATCATCTTCGGTGCGGTCATCGACGACGCACTGGGCGACGAGGTGCGCGTCACGGTCATCGCCGCCGGCTTCGACGCCGGTGCCCCGACGCCGGTCCGCCGGATCGAGACCCGCCGCCCGGAGCCGGCGTTGGCCATCACGGACTTGACGTCGGCGAAGTCGAGGTTGATCAGACCGGGGGTGGTGATCAGGTCGGTGATGCCCTGGACACCGGAGAGCAGCACCTGGTCGGCGCTCTTGAAGGCGTCCATGACGCTCACCGAGCGGTCGCTGATCGACAGCAG
>JAKFFB010000217.1:0-27717 GCA_036675425.1 Actinomycetales bacterium
GCCTCGGCAAGGCACGCCGCCATTCATCGAAGCGTGCGTCCTTTGTTGCAGTCCCGTCGGCCGGAAGCTGCAGCGAAAACTCACCCCGCTCGGGCACGCAGACCTTGTCGGTGCAGGCGAGCCAATTGGCCTTGGCACGAATGGTCAGCGGACCCTCGGCGCGTGCAGCCAGGGCGATCTCGGTGAGGAAGCGCTTGCGATCGGCGGCCTCCACGATGACGAGCTCCTCGCGAGATGCGGAGACGTAGACCGAGATGCCGAAGCGCAGCAGCAGCCGACTGACGTCGTCGAGCAGCTCGCGCGGAGCCTGCAACGTGGGCCAACCGCGCGTCGGCAGCGAGCCGATCGACTGCCAGAGCGTGCGCAGGAAGATGCGGATCTGCTTCTTCGGCAGGTGGGCGACGGCGGCGGCGGCAGCGCGGTCCTGGGTGCCGAGGACAGCGGTGCGGTGGGCGTGCTCGCGGACCTGCTCGTCGGACCAGGCCGTCTCGAGCTCGGGGGCGGGTACGTGTCGCGGCACCGCGATGCGGCTGCCGGCGGAGAGGTCGCCGAGCGGACGCCATCCGTCGTACGTCAGGAAGGGGTGGTTCGCCGTCGCGGTCACCGACTTGCCGGACGCGAGCCGGAGCCGGAAGACCTGCTTGCGGCCGGTGGAGAAGACGTGCGTCAGGTGCCGGCGGACGTAGCGGAGCGAGTCGTCGAGACTCCACACCGGGACGTCCCGCGCGCCGGAGGTGAAGAGCTCGCCGAGGGTCACCTCCGCGCCGGTGTCGGCGCGCATCACCTTGGTCGACGCCGGCAGGCAGCCGGACTCGCGGAGGTCGGCGATCTGCGGCTTCTTGTCAGTGCGCTGCTCGGCGCCACGGTTCAGCTGGCTCATCGCGATGACCGGGATCTCGAGCTCCTTGGCCAGCAGCTTCAGCGAGCGCGACAGCTCGGAGACCTCCTGCTGGCGGTTCTCGGCCTTCTTGTTGCCGCTCATCAGCTGGAGGTAGTCGATGACGATGAGCTGCAGGTCGTTGCGCTGCCGGAGCCGGCGCGCCTTCGCGCGGATCTCCATCATCGTGAGGTTCGGGGAGTCGTCGATGTAGAGCGGCGCCTCAGCGACCTCGCCCATCCGGCGCGCGAGGCGCGCCCAGTCGTCGTCGGTCATCGTGCCGGAGCGCATGTGGTGCAGCGGGACGCGCGCCTCGGCCGACAGCAGGCGCATCGTGATCTCGGTCTTGCTCATCTCGAGCGAGAAGATCGCGGCGGGCAGGCCGTGCTTCACGGACGCCGATCGTGCGATATCCAAACCCATCGTGCTCTTGCCTAAGCCAGGCCTCCCGGCGATGACGATGAGCTGGCCGGGGTGCAGGCCGTTGGTCAGCCCGTCGAGATCGGCGAACCCCGTCGGCACCCCGGACATCGACCCGCCGCGACTGCCGATCGCCTCGAGCTCGTCCATCGTCGGCTGCATGAGCTGCTCGAGCAGCGTGTAGTCCTCGCTGCTGCGCCGCTCGGTCACGTCGTAGATGGACTGCTGCGCCCGGTCGACGACGTCGTCGACGCCACCGGCGCCGGCCGCGCCGTAGCCGAGCTGCACGATGCGGGTGCCCGCCTCGACCAGCCGGCGCAGGATCGCCTGCTCCGCGACGATGCGCGCGTAGAAGCCGGCGTTCGCCGCCGTGGGGACGCTGGACAGCAGGGTGTGGAGGTACGGCGCGCCGCCGACCCGGCCGATCTCTCCCAGCCGCGTCAGCTCGGCGGACACCGTGATCGGGTCGGCCGGCTCGCCCTTGCCGTAGAGGTCGACGATGACGTCGAAGATCGTCTGGTGCGCCGGCCGGTAGAAGTCGGTCGCGCGCACGACCTCCACCACGTCGGCGATGGCGTCCTTGCTCAGCAGCATGCCGCCGAGGACCGACTGCTCGGCGGCGACGTCCTGGGGCGGGGTGCGCTCGAACTCGGGCGCCGATCGGCCCGACTGCGACGGCAGCTCGACGACCCGCTCCGACACTCGTACCGCCCTTCGCGCTCCGCCGACCGTTCCCCGCAAGTTCTACCGGCGGCCACCGACGAAACCGTGCCCGCGGGCGAACTCGTTCGCCAGCCCTGTGGAGGCAGCTGGGGACAGGGTGGGGACGACACGGCCTGTCGCTGTGGACAGCTGGGGACGAGCCTGTGGATCCGTGACCCGCTCGAGACCGGTCTCCGCCTGCGACCTGCCCACACCTGTGTGCACGGCCTGTGGACAGAGAAAGTACGGGGCCGGCGTGCCCGCGCTTCGGACAGACGGGACGGACCTTCTCAGGTGTCCCGCGATGCCCTCCACCGGGCGAGCCCCCACAGCAGCGCCGACGCCGCGAAGAGCACCGCGGTCACGGCGAGCCAGCGGCCGAGGTAGACGTCTCCGTCCAGACCGGACTTGCGCTCGAAGGTCTCCGTCGAGCGCCGCAGGACCAGCGGGGCGAAGACGAGCAGGAGCGTCCCCGACATCAGCGCCGGAACCCGGACGTAGTTGAGCAGAGGCACCCGGCCACGAAGGAGCGCCACCCGCAGCAGCCGGTCCACCAGCGCGAGCAGCGGACCGAGCAGCAGGTCCCACGCCAGCGCCGCGCCGACGAACCAGACGGCGATGCGCAGCAGGATCGGCAGGTCATCGAGCAGCCGCGTCGCGGCGTAGCCGCTGACCGCGAAGCAGCCGAGCAGGGCGAGCAGGTGCCCTGGCCCGGCGCCGTACAGCCGTCTCACGACCCGGTCCGGAACGTCAGCGTCGAGACCCACTTGGTGTTCCGCACCCCGGGCGCCGCGGGGATGATCATCCGGGCGGGGAAGCCGTGGTCGAGCGACAGGTCGACGCCGTTCACCTTCAGCGCGAGCAGCGTGCGGTCCGCGCGCAGCTGGCTGTCGGTCAGCTGCATCGTCGAGAACGCGCCACCGCGCTGCAGCGACTCGACGAGGACGGAGTCGGCGTCCTCGCCTCCGACGAGCGCAGCGAGGTCGCGCAGCCGCACGCCGGTCCAGGTGCGGGAAGCCGACCAGCCCTCGACGCACGCGATCGGCAGGTCCTCGGTGCGCAGCTCCATCGTCAGCAGCTCGTCGCGACGCAGGGAGCGCTCGCCGGACGGGCCGACCAGCCGGAGCCGCCACGACGCACCGGTCTCGGTCTCGTCGATCCCGATCTCGCGGAAGGTCGTGTTGACCGGGAAGTCGTTGGGCCCGTCGCCGGTCACCTGGCCGCGCGGAGCGAGCAGGGCGGTACGACGCAGCGGGTCGATGGTCTGGCCGACCGACATCGCGAGCACCGCGAGGGAGCTGCCGCCCACGACCGCCAGCGCCCCGCGGCGCGACATGGTCGCCGGCGCCGGGTCCGGCGAGACCAGGCCGTGGACGTCGACCGGCTCGGCCACGGTGTCCGCCGTCGACCGACGGAGCTCCTCGCCGAAGGGGCGCGAGCGGAGCGACCGCACCATCGTCGGCAGCTTGAGGAAGACGTGCGTCGCGAAGGCGGCGATGAAGACCCAGGCGGCGTAGAAGTGCCCGGTGTAGAAGGAGAACCCGAACGCGTAGTCGTACTGCGCGTTCATCGCTCCGGTGAGCATCAGGAACAGGATGCTGCCGACGAGCAGCAGGATGCTGAGCCGCTCGAGCGCGTGCGCGGGGCTCTTCACGGGAGGCCAGGCGAACAGCTTCGGCGCGACGGACCACAGCTTCGCGAGCACGACCGGCACGAGAGCCAGGCCGAGCGTGACGTGCAGCCCCTGGTTGACGCGGTAGAGCCACGAGGGGGAGGTCGGCCAGTCGAACGCGATCCAGCTCGCGAGCAGACCCGCCTGCGGCGTCTGGTCGTTGCTGCCGCCGAGCCGCGGGTCGTACGCCGCGTAGGACAGCAGCCCGGTCACCACCAGCACGAGCAGTCCGACCAGGAGCACCGATGCGAGCACCGACGTCAGCCACGGACCGCGCAGGGGACTGCGCCACGCGCGCTGCGGAGGCACGGGTCGGATGCTCATGAACAGGGGTTCGGCCACGGAGCGCTGCGGGTTCGTTCCGGGGGTGTGTCGGGGGTCACGGGAGCTTCCACCGAACCGCTCGAAGCGCCGGCGCGAAGGTCCAGCCAGAGACACCCACTCGGTCCACCCTCCCGAAGGAGCCCTGACACATGCTCAACCTCAAGAAGAAGTCCGCCGTCCTCGCTCTCGCCCTGGCTCTGCCCCTGACGCTCGCCGCCTGCGGCAGCGACGACGAGGCGACGACCGGCAGCAGCACCACGCAGAACCAGACCGAGCCGACCCCGGCCGCCGCGATCGACACCCTGACCGGCAAGCAGACCGCCGTCACGCTCGACACCGGCTTCCTCGAGGGCCTGACCGCTCTCAAGCTCACCCCCGCCACGCTCGGTGGCGCCAAGCTCGAGGGCGCCGTCATCAGCTTCCCGATCACCGGCGGCAACGTGACCTACTACGACCCCGCCTCGGGCGTCACCCCGTACGTCCAGGGTCTCATCAACCACGACGACAGCGGCCTGCAGCTCACCGGCTCCAACGGCAAGGTCGTCAAGCTCGAGAACTTCGTCGTCGACCCGGCCGAGTCGGTCCTGACCGGCAAGGTCACCGTCGACGGTGCCGTCTTCGCCGAGAGCGCCCCGCTGTTCTTCCTCGACGGCCGCACCCTGAACCCGCTCGAGGTCAACGCCGATGCCGGCACCGCCGTGCTCGAGGGCACGACCGTCAGCCTCACCAAGACCGCCGCTGACGCGCTGAACATGGTCTTCGAGACCGACGCGCTGGCCGAGTTCTTCACGGTCGGCATCGCCGAGATCACCGTCGACCTGCCGAAGTAGTCACTCCGCACGACGCACGGGGCCGGGCAGCGCGAGCTGCCCGGCCCTTCGTCGTTCCGTGAGCACGATCGCGACGAGCGCCGCGGCGAAGCACGCGCTGCCGAGCCGCGCCGCGCCGTCCGACGGCCCGGCCGGCACGACGGCGAAGAAGGTCGGATAGGCCGCGAGCGGGATCGCCAGCCAGACAGGGCGTACGGCGAGGGCGGCCAGCGCCGCGATCGGCAGTCCGTACCACGGCTGCACGGGCGTCGCGACGAGCAGCGCAGAACCCAGCAGCAGCAGGGCCTCTCCTGACACGTCCTCCGGTGACCGGCGCACACGACGGAGCACGAGCACCGCGATCGTCAGCCCGGTGAGCGCCGCGACGACGGTGCCCGGCGAGCCGGTCAGGCCGAGCGGACGCAGCAGCAGGAAGCGGTCACCGCTGTCGTAGTCCTCCTCCTGCAGGTAGCCCGGCAGGTAGCCGAGCACGTCCCAGCCGACGGCGAGCAGATGAGGGACGTACGACACCACGCAGACCGCGGCGAACGCGGTCAGCACCCGCACCGGTCGGCGGCCGAGCAGCACCGGCAGCAGCAGCGCGGGGTAGAGCTTCACCATCGTGGCTGCGCCGAGGGCCGCGCCCGACCAGCCCGGGCGGCGACCGGCCAGGCCGACGGCCGCGAGGACGAAGAGCGTCGCCAGCCCGTCGACGTGGCCGTTCTGCACCGCCTCGAGCACCGCGACCGGGCTCCACGCGTAGACCGCCACCCAGCGCGGGTCGCGCTCGAAGCGGATGAGCAGCCGCCAGAGCAGCAGCATCGTGGCGATGTCCGCGAGCAGCGCGAACAGCTGCCAGCCGAGGTCCTCGAGCTGCGAGGCACCGAGCGCGTGCCCGGTCACGAACCACGCCTGCGCGACCGGCGGGTAGATGGTGCGGACCGACGGCCGGTTGATGATCGTGCAGCCGGGCTCCTTGTCGCGCCGCTCGCACTCCGCGTCGTCGGGGAACAGCCAGTCGTCGCGCAGGTGCGCGAGCTCGGGTGCCGTCGGCGGGTAGCGGTACGGGTCGGTCCCGGACGCCTGCACGCGGCCGTCCCAGGCGTAGCGGTAGAGGTCGTCCGACAGCGGGACCACCGCGGTGATCGCCGCCAGCCGCAGCGCGATCGCACCGAGCACCACCAGCAGCAGCACCCGCCGCGCCGGCACCCGGCGCAGCAGCGCGATCGCCACCGCCCAGGCGACCCACCACAGCAGGATCTCGACGAGCAGCCGGTCGTGGTTGCCCAGGATGCTCATCTCCTGGGTGGTGCGCCAGGCGAGGAAGGTCGCCGCGACCAGCGCGAGCACCGTGCCTGCGAGCATGCGGGAGGCTGCCACCCCGCGAGCCTGCCCTACCCCTGCGTGACCGGCGCCTCGTGAACCGCTGCTCCGCGCCGGGCGAACCTCTGCCAGACCTTCCCCACGACAAGGAGCTGCTGCGTGCTGCCGATGACGCGCCCCCGCACGGCCGCCCCCGGCAGGACCGACACCTCTCCCGCCGAGCTGCTCACCCGCTGGCTGACCGGCGGACCGGACGACGACCTCCAGCCACGGCTGCTCCGCCTCGCCGACGGTCGGCTGGTGGCGCTGCCCGTCGCGCGCTGGGCCGGTCCGATCACCGACGGCGACCGCAGCCTGCTCGCCCGGGCGCACGGCCCGGTCCTCGACGTGGGCTGCGGACCGGGTCGGCTGACCGCCGAGCTGCACGCCCGCGGCACCGACGTGCTCGGCGTCGAGGTGCTGCCGCAGGTGCCGGTGCTGGCCCGCGAGGCCGGTGCCCCGCTGCACGTCGCGGACGTCTTCGCCGACGTGCCGCGCGCCGGCGAGTGGCGGACCGTGCTGCTCGCCGACGGGAACACCGGCATCGGCGGCGCTCCCGTACGCCTGCTGCGTCGGGTCCGCGAGCTGCTGGCCCCCGGCGGGTCGGTGCTCTGCGAGCTCCTCCCGTGGGCCAGCCCCGCCGGCCCGGTCCGCCTCGAGGGTCTGGGCGCGACGAGCGCGTGGTTCCCTTGGTCGGTGCTGGACGCCCCCTCGCTGCGCGCTGCTGCGCGCGCCGCCGACCTGACGCCCGCCGACTCGTGGGAGTGCGACGGTCGCGCGTTCACCGAGCTGGTGCGGTCGTGAGCGCCCCCGTCGTCGTGATCGGCGCCGGCCCCGCAGGCCTCACCGCCGGCCTCCGGCTGCGCCAGGCAGGGGTCGCCACCACCGTCGTCGAGGCCAGCGACAGCGTCGGCGGCATCAGCCGCACCGTGGAGCGCGACGGCTGGCGCTTCGACCTCGGCGGTCACCGCTTCTTCACCAAGGTGCCTGAGGTCGAGGCGTTCTGGCACGAGGTGCTGCCGGACGAGGACTTCCTCATGCGGCCGCGGCTGTCGCGGATCCTCTACCGCGGCAAGCTCTTCGACTACCCGCTCAAGCCGTTCAACGCGCTGTTCGGCCTCGGCGTGATCGAGGCGATCCGGTGCGTCCTGTCGTACGCCCTCGTGCGCCTGCGTCCGCCGAAGGACCAGAGCAACTTCGAGGGCTGGGTCGCCGCACGGTTCGGCTGGCGGCTCTACCGGATCTTCTTCAAGACCTACACCGAGAAGGTGTGGGGCGTGCCCGCGACCGACATCCAGGCCGACTGGGCGGCGCAGCGGATCAAGAACCTGTCGCTGCTGAACGCCATCACGAGCGCGTTCGGGCTGGGTCGTGACAAGGGCCAGATCACCACGCTGATCGAGCAGTTCCAGTACCCCCGGCTCGGCCCCGGGATGATGTGGGACCGGTGCCGCGACCTCGTCGTCGAGCGCGGCGGCGACGTCCGGATGTCCTCGCCGGTGGCGCGCGTCGAGCACGCTCGCGGCCGCGCGCACACCGTCGTGCTCGCGTCGGGCGAGCGGCTCCCCGCCTCCGCGGTCATCTCCTCGATGCCGATGCCCGAGCTGGTCCGCGCGATGGACCCGCGCGCCCCGGCCGACGTCCTCGACGCCGCCGACGGGCTGTCGTTCCGCGACTTCCTCACCGTCGCGCTCGTCGTCCCCGAGAGCGCCGGCTTCCCCGACAACTGGATCTACGTGCACGAGCCCGGCGTGCGCGTCGGCCGGGTGCAGAACTTCGGCTCCTGGTCCCCGGAGCTCGTCAAGGACGGCTTCACCTGCCTCGGCCTCGAGTACTTCGTCTCCGAGGGCGACGACCTGTGGGAGTCGACCGACGAGGACCTGATCGCGCTCGGCATCCGCGAGATCGCCGCGCTCGGCCTGGCCGGGACCGCGTCCGTCGAGGCGGGCTACGTCGTCCGCGTCCCGAAGGCCTACCCGGTCTACGACGAGGGCTACGCCGATCGGGTGGAGGTGCTGCGCGCCTGGCTCGCGTCGGTCGCGCCGAACGTGCACCCGGTCGGCCGCAACGGCATGCACCGCTACAACAACCAGGACCACTCGATGCTCACCGCGATGCTCGCGGTCGAGAACATCACCACCGGCACGACGCACGACGTCTGGACCGTCAACGTGGAGGAGGACTACCACGAGACGGTGTCCTCCGACGCCGCCGTCTACCCCTCCTCGCGCACCGGCCGGGACGCGCCGATCCTGCCCCGCCGCGAGCGCGAGGACGCCGCGGCCTGACGGTGGGGCGGCGCCCCGGCCTGGTCCTGCTGGTCGTCGCGCTGGTCGGCTGCCTCGCCGGGCTCGTGGCCGGCGTGCGGTCCGGGCCGCTCTGGCTGGACGAGACGCTCAGCGTCGAGATCGCCCGCGTGCCCCTGGGTTCGCTCGTCGAGGCGCTGCGGGTCGACGGGGCGCCGCCGGGCTACTACCTGCTGCTCAAGGCGTGGATCGCGGTCGCCGGTGACGGGACGTCTGCGGTCCGGCTGCTGACGGTGCTGCTCGTGCCGGTCGCGCTGGGGCTCGCCTGGGTCCTGGGTCGCCGCCTCGGCGGAGTCGCCGCCGGTCGCGGCGCGGTGGTCGCGCTGGCGGTGCTGCCGTGGACGATGCGCTACGGCAGCGAGACGCGGATGTACCTGCTCGTCGTGGTGCTCGTGCTGGGGTTGGCGCTGGCCGTCTCGTCCGCCCACCGCGGCTCGCGCCGCGCGGTCGCCGCTGTCGCGGTGCTGTCCGGGCTGCTGCTGCTCACCCACTACTGGGCGTTCTTCCTGCTCGCCGCGGTCGGCCTGGTCTTCCTCCTCCCGGCCGTACGAGGCTCCGCCCCCGCGCGTCGGGTCGTCCTCGGGCTGGTGCTCGGCGGGGTGCTCTTCCTGCCGTGGCTGCCGGTCTTCCTCTTCCAGCTGGCGCACACCGGGGCGCCGTGGGCCGACCCGCTCGAGCCGATCGAGCTGCTCAAGACGCCGCGCTACTGGGGCGGCGGCTCGGACGTCTGGCGTGCGGCGCTCGGGGTGCTGGTCGTGCTGCTCGCGGGGTGGGCCGCCTGGCGGGTGGTCGTCGCCCGGTGGCTGCTGCTCATCGCCGGTGTCACGCTGCTGCTGGCGTGGACATCGGTGCTGCTCGGCGGCGGCGCCTACACCGGCCGCTACACCGCGGTCGCCGTCCCGCTGATCGCGGTGGCGGTCGGGGTGGGGGTCGCCGGCTCCCGGTGGGGCCTGCCTGCGCTGGCGCTGCTGACCGCCGTGGGCCTGCTGTCGGGCATCCCCGCGGCGGGAACGCCCCGCGCCTCGGCGGACCGCGTCGTGGCGGCTTTCGAGCGCGCGGGCGGGGCGCCCGGCGACCTGCTGGCCTACTGCCCGGACCAGCTCGGGCCGCCCGTCTGGCGGCTGCTCGACCGCGGCGTGGAGCAGGTCGTCTACCCGACCCTCGGCGACCCGCGCCGGGTCGACTGGGTGGACTACAAGGAGCGGCAGGACGCGGCAGACCCGACGGCCGTCGCGCGGCGCCTGTCCGGTCTGGCCGACGGGCGGCGGCTCTTCGTGCTGTCCGCGACGGAGTACCGCACCTTCGAGGGCGACTGCGAGCAGCTGCTGGCGACGCTGACCTCCCTGCGCGGAGAGCCGTCGCTGCTGTTCGGGAACGCCGGCACCACCGGCCAGCTCCTGCACCGCTTCCCCTGACTCCCCTTGCGTCCTGCTCAGAGGAGCACCTCAGGCGTGGCGCAGCAGGACGCAAGGGCACACGCCAGCGACGCAGAACGGCCCGGCCTTCCCGCGAGGGAGGGCCGGGCCGTTCGAGGCGTACGGAGGAGCTACTTGCCGGCGACGACCTCGAGGGTGAGGGTGGCCTCGACCTCGGGGTGCACCTTGACCTTGACGGTGTGGTTGCCGAGCGACTTGATCGGCGCCGCGAGGGTGATCAGGCGACGGTCGAGCTTCGGACCGCCGGCGGCCGTGACGGCCTCGACGACGTCGGACGACGTGACCGAGCCGAAGAGCCGGCCGCCGTCACCGGAGCGGGCGGGGAGCCGCACGCGCAGCGAGGACAGCTGGGCCGAGATCTCCTTGGCCTGCCCGAGGTCGCGGACCTCGCGGACCTCGCGGGCCCGGCGGATGGTCGCGATCTGCTTCTCGGCACCGCGGGTGGCCTGGATGGCCATGCCCTGCGGGACGAGGTAGTTGCGGCCGTAGCCGGGAGCGACCTCGACGACGTCGCCGGGCGCACCGAGCCCCGAGACGTCCTGGGTGAGGATGAGCTTCATCGTCGACGCCATGTCAGCGCGCCGTCGAGGTGTAGGGCAGCAGCGCCATCTCACGGCTGTTCTTGACCGCCATGGCGACGTCGCGCTGGTGCTGCCGGCAGTTGCCGCTGACGCGGGACGCGCGGATCTTGCCGCGGTCCGAGATGTACTTGCGCAGCGTGCCGGTGTCCTTGTAGTCGATGTAGGTCACCTTGTCCTTGCAGAACTGGCAGACCTTCTTCTTGAGCTTGCGGGGCGGTGGCTTGGCCATCGTCGTAGGTCTCCTGGGAAGTGTGTGGGGTCGTTAGAAGGGGGGCTCGTCGGACCAGCCGCCCGAGCTCGCGGCGCTGCTCGCGGGCGCGCTGGCCCACGGGTCGTCACCGCCGCTCGGCTGCCCGCCACCGAAGTTCCCGCCGCCGCCGCCGAAGCCGCCGCCGCCGTTGCCGCCGCCACTGCGCGAGGCCTTGGTGACCTTCGCAGTGGCCCAGCGCAGGGACGGGCCGATCTCGTCGACGTCCAGCTCGTACACCGTGCGCTTCTCGCCTTCCTTCGTCTCGTACGAGCGCTGCTTCAGCCGGCCCTGGACGATCACGGAGGTGCCCTTGTGCAGGGACTCCGCGACGTTCTCGGCGGCCTGGCGCCAGACGGAGCAGCGCAGGAAGAGCGCCTCGCCGTCCTTCCACTCGTTGGAGTTCTTGTCGAAGGTGCGGGGCGTCGACGCGACGGTGAAGTTCGCGACGGCAGCCCCGGACGGGGTGAAGCGCAGCTCGGGGTCGGCGGTGAGGTTGCCGACCACGGTGATGACGGTGTCGCCTGCCACGGGGTTCTCCTTTGCCCTTCCCGCGGATGCGGGAGATGTCGGTGTGGATGCGTGCGCGTCAGGTGCGCACAGGTGGTGCGGGGAAGGGGCGGTGCGGGTCGAGTCTGTGGACGAGCGGAGGGGCTAGGCCTCGGCGGGAGCCGCGGCGTCCTCAGCGGGAGCGTCGGCCGCGGGGGCCTCGGCGACCGGAGCCTCCGGAGCAGCAGCGGGGGCCGGAGGCGGCGTCGCCGCAGCCGGAGCGCCGGGCTTGACCGGAGCAGCCTTGCTCGCGCGCAGCTCGGGCCGCATGACCTTCGTGCGCAGGATGGACTCGTTGAGGTTGAGCTGGCGGTCCAGCTCCTTCATCGTCGCTGGCTCGGCCTGCAGGTCGATGACGGCGTAGATGCCCTCGGCCTTCTTGTCGATCTCGAACGACAGCCGACGACGGCCCCAGACGTCGACCTTCTCGACGGACCCGCCGCCGTTGCGGACGACGTTGAGGAACGTGTCGAGGGAGGGAGCGATGGTCCGCTCCTCCAGGTCGGGGTCGAGGATGACCATGAGCTCGTAGTGACGCAAGTTGACCCACCTCCTCCTGTGGACTCAGCGGCCACGGACGTTCCGTGGCAGGAGGGTGTTCGCGTCAGCAAACGTGGAGACGCTACCAGCGCGGCGGCCCGACCCTGATCCGGCGAGGACCGTACGACGAGGCTCCGACAGAACCGCTCAGTCGATGGTGGCGACGGGCGCCGGGGGCGTCATCGCGCCCCGGGCGCGGCGGCGGGCGGCCGGCTCGGCGAGCAGCAGGCGGACCAGCAGCGAGGCGACGCCTGCGGCGAGCACCGCGGCGAGCACCGCGGGCAGTCCGTAGCCGCGGGCGGTGGGCGGGCTGCCCAGCCGGCCGGGGACCGCCGCCGCGGTGGTCGCGACCGGGTCCGGCTCGTCGGCGGTCTCCGGCTGCGGTCCGGCGGACTCGCCGGGCAGCTCGGGCAGGGCGATGGCCGGCGGCGGAGCGACGCCACCCGGAGCCGGCGACGGGTCGCCGAGCGAGCCGAAGCCGCCGGTGACCGGCGGAGCGGCCGTGCCGTCGCCGCCGGTGGGGGAGGGCGAGCTCGCCGGCTTCGGCGCCGGGCTGGGCTTCGGGGAGGTGCCCGCCTTGGACGGGGACGGCTTCGGGGACGGGGCCGGCAGCACGACCGAGCCTTCGTACGCCTCCCCCTCGGCCACCCGGTAGGTGTAGGTGCCGGCGGCCTCGATCGGATCGGGGTGGGTGTAGCTGCGGCCGGGGAGCAGCCCGACCGGCCCGCTGTCGAGGTCCCAGTTGTCGCTCGTCGCCTCGGCGCGGTAGCCGAAGGAGGCGTCCTCGTTGACGAAGGTGATGGTGTCGCCCTTGGCGACGGTGAGCACCTTCGGGGTCACGCCCTCGGCGGTGATGGTGACGACCTTCTCGGCCGCGGCAGCCGGTGCCGCGAGCAGGAGCGACCCCACCAGCGCGGCGAGCAGCGCCAGCAGCACGGAGCGGAGTCGGGACGTCACGCCTCCTAGTTTCGCACCTGCCGTCCGATCTCCTGCCGGTCGTGCGTCACACCTACGCTCGACGCCATGCGGATCGGTGCACACGTGGACCAGTCGGACCCGGTCGCGGAGGGGCTCGCGCGCGGGGCGGACCTGGTGCAGTTCTTCTGCGGCGACCCGCAGAGCTGGAAGAAGGCGGTCGCCCCGGAGATCGGCGACCTGGGCGGGCTCGACCTCTACGTGCACGCGCCGTACATCGTCAACGTCGCCTCGCCCAACAACAAGATCCGCATCCCCTCGCGCAAGATCCTGCTCGACCACGCGACGACGGCGGCGGGCCTCGGCGCGAAGGGGCTGATCGTGCACGGCGGTCACGTCACCAAGGGCGACGACCCCGCGATCGGCGTCGAGAACTGGGTGAAGACCTTCGAGCGGATGGAGGCGCCGCTGCCGATCCTGGTGGAGAACACCGCCGGGGGAGAGCACGCCATGGCGCGGCGCTTCGACGCGCTGGCCCGGCTGTGGGACGGCATCGGCGGCTTCGACAACGTCGGCTTCTGCCTCGACACCTGCCACGCGCACGCCGGCGGGGAGGACCTGCTCGACGTGGTGGACCGCGCGAAGGCGATCACCGGACGGATCGACCTGGTGCACTGCAACGACTCCCGCGACGCCTTCGACAGCGGGGCCGACCGGCACGCCAACCTGGGCGAGGGGCAGATCGACCGCGAGCTGCTGCTCGCGGTGGTGGCGGCTGCCGGGGCGCCGGTGGTCGTCGAGACGCCCGGCGGGCGGGACGGGCAGGCCGCGGACATCGCCTTCCTGCGCGGGAGCCTGCCGCGTTAGAGCGGCACGAGCGGCCGCGGCCGCACGATCGTGGTGACCGTACGACCGATCGCACCGACGCGATCGGTCGTACGCCGCCCATGATCTTGATGGGTCGGCGGCCGCCGGTGTGGCGGCCGTCACTCCCGCCGAATTCCGTCGTTGGGCCAGCCATGCGCCTGTCCCGCCGCGCGGTCGTGCTGCTGACCGCTGCCCTGCTCGGTCCGGCGCTGCCGTCGCTCGCCACCACGACGAACAGCGCCGTCGTGGCGCCGGCGATCCGGAGCACCGCGCTCAGCGCGGGCGCCACGACCGCTGCGCTGACCGACCGCGACGAGCTCGTCGGCGTCACGTGGGAGAGCGGCTCGCCGACGGTCCGGGTCCGGTTCCTCACCCCGCGCGGGTGGACCGCCTTCGAGGAGCCGGAGGACGACAGCGACGTCCCGGTCGCGGCGGAGCGCGAGCGCGCCCGGGCCGGGACCGAGCCGGTGTGGAGGCCGACCGGCGCGACCCTGGTCGACGTGCGCGTGGCCGGCGCCGCGACGGGCCTGCGCCTGGTCACCGTCGGGGACGGCGAGCGACGCACGACGCGCAGCTTCGGCCTCGCGACGGCCGACGCGGCCGAGGGCTCGGCGCTGCTCGGCGGCGTCCGCACCCGCAAGGACTGGGGCGCCGACGAGTCGCTCCGCTCCGGGAAGATCACGTACGCCAGCAGCGTGCAGGCCGTCGTCGTCCACCACACCGCGGGCGGCAACGACTACGCGCCGCAGGACGTCCCGCGCAAGATCCGCGCCGACTACGCCTATCACGTGCAGGCGCGCGGCTGGTCCGACCTCGGCTACAACCTCGTCGTCGACAGGTACGGCGGCATCTGGGAGGGCCGGGCCGGAGGCATCGGACGCGCGGTCATCGGCGCGCACGCAGCCGGCTTCAACACCGGCACCCTCGGGGTGAGCCTGCTCGGTGACATGACGAAGATGGCGCCGACGAAGGAGACCGTGACGGCGATGGCCCGCGTCGCGGCGTACGCCGGTGCGACCTGGCGCTTCGACCCGACCGCGAAGGTCACCCTGACCAGCAAGGGATCCCCCCGTTACCGCAGCGGCACCCGCGTCACCCTCGGCCGGGTGCACGGGCACCGCGACACCGGCAGGACCGCGTGCCCGGGCGCGCTCTACGACCGGCTCGGCGACATCCGCGCGGGCGCGAAGGCGCTGCTCGGTCCGGCGGTCCGCATCACCGACGTGACCGTCACGGGCGCTCCGGTGCACGCCCCGACGCCGATGGTCGTGCGGGCGTCGCTCAGCAGGAGCGCGGCGTGGGCCGTCGAGGTGCACGACGCGGGCGGCGCGATCGTCGCCCGCGCGACCGGCGAGGACCGCACCCCGCACCTCGAGTGGAACGGGCTTCGTGCCGACCTCGCGGGCGCGGTCCCGGCGCAGCCCGGCGACTACACCTGGCACGTCCGCGCCGACGACCTCTGGCACCCCGTCGCCACCCGCGACGGCACCGTCGAGGTCGGCCTGCCGCTCGTGCCGCTCTAGCGTCGTCGCGGCAGCGGGAGCACCGGGCCGCGCGGGACCACGACGAGACCGGGTGGCTCCGGCACGTCGGCGACGCGCTCGGCCAGCTCGGCGACGAAGCCGTGCGGGTCCTGCCGGAAGCGCACGGGACTTCGGTGCACGAGCGACACTCCTCGACGGTCCGCACGGCTGCTCCCAAGCGGACAGCGGCGCTTCGCACGGAGCGACCGACCGGAGCGGGGCTGTGGACGCGACATCGGCTGCGGACGACGGACGCAGCAAGATCGTGGGACGCGTACGACCGATCGCGCCGGTCCGATCGGTCGTACGGCCACCACGATCTTGTCGGGCCAGACGCTTGCGGCGGAACGCTCAGAAGAACGGCTGGCCGGCGGCGAACAGCGCGCCGAGCAGCACCATGGACCCGGCGCTGACGGCGAGCACCGCGTCGTGCGCCCGGAAGCGCTCGCCCAGCGCGACCAGAGCCCACACCACCGGGAAGACGACCAGGTAGATCCGGGGGAGCGACAGCAACGGCCGGCCGGGCCACATCAGGAGCAGCGGCATCAGCACCGACGCCCACACCCAGACCGAGTAGGTGGCGCGGAGCCGCACGACCGACCACACCGCGCAGGCCAGCACCAGCAGGACGATCAGCGCGTCGACCAGGAAGTAGCCGCCGGGGTTCGTCCCCGGGAACTGCACCGCGAGCCGCGCGCCCTCCCAGAGGGTCTCCCAGGGCAGCGCGCTCTCCTTCTGCCACCCGCTGCGCTGCAGGTCGATCGGCCGCCGCCAGTCCGAGGCGTGCAGCTGCCAGTAGCCGAGGTAGAGCAGCAAGCCCCCGACCGGAGCCGCAGCCGCGCTCGCACCTCCGAGCAGCGCGCGCCACGACCGCGACACCCGCCACTGCAGCAGCGCCTCGACGAGCAGGGGCAGCGCGAGCAGGAAGCCGGGGCTCCGGGTCAGCGCCGCCAGGAAGCCGAGCACCGCGGCGAGCGCCCAGCGCCGGGTCCGGGCGGCGTACAGGCAACCGATCGCGAGGGCCAGGAAGAGCGACTCGGTGTACGGCGCGAGCAGGAAGAACCCGGTCGGGAAGACGCAGAGCAGCACCACGGCCCGGCGCGCGACGGCGTCCGACCACTCGTGCGCGGTGAGCCGGTGCAGCAGCACGAGCGCGACGACCAGGGCGACGTTCGAGACGACGAAGGCCGCGAGCAGCCAGCGCCCGCCGGTGAGCTCCCCGACCGCGCGCACCAGCAGCGGGTAGAGGGGGAAGAAGGCGCCGCTGCCGTCGTCGGTGGCGTAGCCCCGAGAGGCGATCCTCAGGTACCAGAGCGCGTCTCCGGTCTCCCACGCCGTGACCGCGGTGGCCCAGCTGCCGACCGGCGGCGCCGGCCAGCCCGGGGCACCGACGTCGTCGCCCTGCGGCAGCAGCCCGGAGACCAGCAGCCCGAGCGCGAGCAGCCCGAGCCGCACGACCAGGTACACCCGCAGGCAGAAGCCCACCGGTCCGGCCCAGAGCGCTCTCACGAGCGCGCTCCGACCCACCGCCCGGACACCAGCTCGCCTCGTCCGGCGCGGACCCGCCGCACGACCTCGACCCACAGCGGCCAGGCCAGGCGGACGTGCACCACCGCGACCAGCACCAGGAACGCCTGCTGCGCAGTCGTCGTCGCGGGCCAGTAGAGCAGCGGCGTCCAGAGCACGCTGAACTCCGGGGAGTACCAGCACAGGTGCTCGAGCGCGTAGCCGTTCGCCTGGCAGACGTCCTGGCCGACGTTGCCGAGCACGGCGGCCGCCGCGACCCAGCTGCTCAGGGTCAGCGCGCCGAGGGTGACCAGGACTCCTGCCAGGGAGCGCTCCGGCGTCGACAGCCGCACCGCGAGGACGAGCGCCGCGACGACGCCGGCGATGAGGAAGAAGCGCGGCCCCCAGTAGTAGCCGCCGTACCAGCTCCACCAGCGGCTGTAGACCAGCACCAGCCCGGCGACGAAGAAGGCGAGCAGGACGTACGCCGGGCGCAGCCGCAGGTCGAGGCGACGCAGCACCGGCAGGAACAGTCCGGGGGTGAAGAAGACCAGCCCCTTGCCGAACGACAGCAGCAACGCCAGCAGTCCGAAGCCGAGCGGGTAGGAGAAGCCGGGCAGCCCGGAGTACGGCAGGACGGTCCGGTAGCCGGCGGACCCCCCGTAGGGCGACGAGAAGCCGCCGGTGCGCAGCCGCAGGTCGAGCAGGATCAGCGCCGCGGCGGCCGCCACCGCCAGCAGGGCCCAGGGCCGGCGGGTCCACAGCACGTGCCCGACCGCGACGAGGGCGAGCGCAGGGGCGGCCGCGGGGGTGTTCACCACTCCCAGGACCAGCAGCACCCATCCGGCGACGGCGACCCCGCGCGACGGGCGGAGCGTGATCGCGACCAGGCCGACGACGACGCCGACCGCGGTGAGCATCTCGCCGTAGAAGCTGTTGACGTGCGCGGGCGCCATCGAGCCGAAGACGAGCAGCAGCAGGAAGCGCCGCACCAGCGCACCGCCCAGCGGTCGCAGCAGCGCCCACAGGACGCCGGCGGCGAGGGCGAGCAGCAGGCCGTTCGCGACGTAGAGGAGCTCCTCGCGGTTGCCGCGGATCCCGCCCAGCCAGTGCAGCGGCAGCATCACCAGCGGCATGACCAGCGAGTAGGTCATCTCCGGGATGCGGCCTTCGGCGAGCGCCTTCACCGCGTCGAGCCGGACCGTCCCGTCGCTGCCGACGAAGCGGGGGGTGCGCAGCAGCAGGAGCAGGCCGGCGACCAGCAGCAGGACGTCGAGGGCGGCCGGGAGTCGCGCGCGGTCCGGCAGCGCCGACCGGAACGGAGGCACGCGGCACCCTACGTCCCGAGCCAACCGAGCGTGCGCTGCAAGACTGCCCGGCGTGCGCACCCGGATCGGACCCCGCGAGGAAGCCGTCTACGCCGGGCTCGTCGGGATCGCCCTCGCCCTGCTGCTGCGGCTTCCCGTGCTGCGCGGCCTGCGCAGCACCGTCCCCGAGGACCTCGGCGACCCGCTGCTGCAGACCTGGCAGCTGTCCTGGGGCGCGCACGCCCTCACCGCGCAGCCGCTGAACCCGTGGGACTCCAACACGTTCTGGCCGCTGGAGCGGTCGCTGGCCTTCTCCGACGCGCTGCTCGGCTACGCCCCGCTCGGGCTGCTCTTCGGCGACGGCGTCACGGCCGCGCTCGCCCGCTACAACACGCTCTTCCTGCTCGCCTACGCCCTGTCGTTCACCGGCACCTACCTGCTCGCGCGCCAGCTCGGCAGCTCGCGGCTGGCCGGCGGCGCGGCCGGGATCGCGTTCGCGTACGCGCCGTGGCACTTCGCGCAGGAGGGCCACCTGCACGTGATCTCCGCCGGCGGCATCCCGCTCGCGCTCGCGCTGCTCGCCCGCGGGCACGGGTACGGGCGCCCCGGTCCGGTGCGACCGGGCTCCGTGCTGGCCGGCTGGGCGGTCGCCGCCTGGCAGGTCACGCTGGGCTTCGCCCTCGGCCTGCAGCTGGCCTACCTGCTGCTCGGGCTGGGGGTCGTCTTCGGGCTCCTGCTGCTGCGTCGCCGGAAGGCGCTGCCGCTGACGCGCCGGCTCGTCGCGGCGGAGCTCGGCGGCGGTGCCCTCTTCGCGACGGTCAGCCTGCTCTTCGCCTGGCCGTACCTCCAGGTCGCGAAGGACCACCCGGGAGCCGCGCGCACGGTCGGCGACCTCGAGCTGTTCTCACCCCCGTGGCGCTCCTACCTCACCGCGCCCGAGGACAGCTGGCTGTGGGGCGACCTGCACGCCGGGCTGCGCGAGGGCCTGCCGTTCCCGCCCGAGATGACCCTGGCCGTCGGCGGAGCGCTCGTCGTGCTCGCCGTCGCCGGACTGGTCGCCGGTTCGTGGCCGCTGCGGCGCAGGGTCGGCGTCGCGCTGACCGTGCTCGCCCTGCTGGTGCTCGGCACCGGGGTGCAGGGACCTTTCGACGGCCGCTTCACCTACCTGCCGCTCTTCGAGCACGCGCCGGGCTTCGACGGCATCCGCACCCCCGGGCGGCTCGTCATCCCGGCGACGCTCGGGCTGGCGCTGCTCGCCGCCACCGGTGTGGACCTGGCGCGGCGGGTCGCGCGCAGCAACGCAGCCGCGAGCCTCGTGATCGGCACGCTCGCGATCGGCATGGTCCTGGTGGAGTCGCTCGGCACCACCCCGACGCCGGAGGCGCCGCCGCTGCCCGCGGCGCTCGACCGGGCCGAGGGACCGCTGCTGGTCCTGCCGAGCGACGGCTTCCGTGACAACTGGGCGATGTACTGGTCGAGCGCCGGGCTCTACCCGATCGTCAACGGCAACAGCGGCTTCACCCCTGACGCGCTGTCGCAGGTCCGCGCCGAGGCGCAGTCCTTCCCGGACGCCGGGTCGGTCGAGCTGCTCCGTGCGCGCGGCGTGGAGCAGGTGGTGCTGCTGCCCGGCTACGCCGGCGGATCGCCGTGGGAGTCGGCGCACCTGAAGCCGGTGGACGGCCTACCGCTGAGGCGCACCGAGGTCGGCGAGGCTGTCGTCTTCGACCTCACGCCCTGACGACCGGTCCGGCGCACCGTCCAGCACCCCGCCCGCCGGGTCGTCCGTCCCGTCGGCCCGCACCAGGTCGCGCTCGGGCTTCAGCACCTCGCGCACGACCAGTCCGGCGACGACCAGCAGCGCCAGGTCGCGCAGCCCGAGCGCGGTGATGTACCACCAGTCGTCGATCCCCTTCTGGCCGTTGGGGTCGGAGTTGCGGACGAAGAAGTAGAAGCGCGTGAAGAGCACCAGCGCCTCGGCGAGCTGCCAGGCGAGCAGCGGCCGCCAGCGCGGCAGGGCGAGCGCCGCCAGCGGCACCAGCCAGATGGAGAACTGCGGGCTCCACACCTTGTTGGTGAGCAGGAACGCCAGCACGGTCAGGAAGAGCAGCTGCGCGAGGCGCGGCCGACGCGGTGCCTTCAGCGCCAGGACGACGATCCCGACCAGGCAGACGGCGAAGGACAGGAAGACCGCGGTGTTGAGCTCGGTCGGCGCGCCCCCCGGCGGCACGTCCTGGCTGAGCGGGTGGCCGAGCAGCTTCTCGACGACCCGCCACACCGAGTCCCAGTCCGCCGGTCGCGTCGAGTTCAGCTCGAAGAAGCGGTACGCCGCGTTGACCCCGGTGACCACCTGCCCGTCGGCGCCGGCGACCTCGGTGTGCGGCATCAGGGCGGCGAGCCCCTCGTCGCCGAGCCGGTCCAGCGGCGATCCGGCGACGGCCGTCTGCTGCCCGCCGACGTCGGCGAAGGACGGGCTGGTCAGGTAGACCGGCAGGCTGATCAGCACCGGCGTGAGCACCAGCGCCGCAGCCGTCACGGCGAACTCCCTCATCCGTCTGGCGCGCCAGCACAGCGCCAGCAGCGGCACGAGGAAGAGCACCGGGTAGAGCTTGGTCGCGGTCGCGGCGCCGAGGAACACGCCGGCCGCGAGCGGCCGTCGTCGCGCCCAGTGCAGCAGGCCGACGCCGGCGAGCGCCATGGCGACGAGGTCCCAGTTGGTGGTGCCGTGCAGCACGAGAAGCGGTGACAGCGCGAAGATCGCGGCGTCCCAGGGCCGGCGTCGACCGGCGAGCTTCGCTGTCGTCACCACCACGACGAGCGCGCCCGCGGTGAGGATCAGCCAGGTGACGTCGTAGAAGTGCCGCGGCCGCTTCTCCGGCTCGAAGACGGTGACCGCCTTCGCCGCGACCTGCATGACGGCGCCGATGACGACCGGGTACTCGACGGGGTGATCGGCGTACGGCGTCTTGCCCTCGTTCAGCCGCTCGGCGAAGTAGAGGGCGAAGACGTCGGTGTAGCAGCCGCGGGTGTACTGGTACTCGTTCGCCCACGCCTCGGTGCGGCAGGGCGACTTCTGCCACCAGCCGAGCAGGCTGGTGAGGAGGGTGAGCAGCACCAGCCAGCGCAGCGGTGTCCAGAACCGCTTCTCGCCGAGCAGCGCGTGCCGGCCGGGGGGACCGCCGATCGCCTCGGTGGTGCCGGCGACGACGGGGTCCTCGCGCGACGGCAGGACGAGGTCGGGTGCGCTCATCGGCCCGACTCTGCCACTGTCAGCCGCCCGACGGGCTCGGCCCCGCCGTCGGCGGCGGAGGCTCCTGCGACGGCTCCGGCTCCGGGGACGGCGAGGTCGGCGGCGGCACGATCGGCGACGGCGGCGGGGGAGCCTCGGTCGGCGACGGCGCCGGAGCCGCCGACTCCACCGGGCTGGGGCTCGCGTCCGCGGTGCGGCTGCGCCGCGGTCGCGGGCTGCTGTCGCCGTCGGTGAACTCGCCGCGCTTGCCGACGTTGGCGGGCGGCGGGAAGTCCTCCTCGGGCTGTCCCTCCAGCGCGGCGTCCATGTACGCCTTGAAGATCTTGCTGGAGAAGCCACCGCCGGTGGCCTCGATGCCGTCGATGCGGATCGTCTTCGGCTGCGCGTAGCCGAGCCACACCGCGGTGGACAGGGCGTTGTCCCCGGCGGTGTAGCCGACGAACCACGCGTCCTTGTTGTCCTGCGAGGTGCCGGTCTTGCCGGCCGCCTCGCGACCCCCGGCGAGCCGCGCGCCCCGACCGGTGCCGCGCTCGACCACGGCCTGCATCGCGAAGGTCGCGTCGTCGGCGACGTCCTCGCTGAAGGCGCGCTCGCCGGTCTGGATCTCGGCGTTGTAGAGGTCGTCGCCGGAGCTGTCCTGGACCTTCTTGACGAGGAACGGCTCGACCGGGATGCCGCGGTTGGCGAAGGTCCCGAAGCCGACCGCCTGGTCGAGGACGTGCACCTCGTAGCCACCCAGCGCGATGCCGCCGTTGGTGACGCCGTCCTCGCTCTCGAGCTTGACCTCCTCGGGGATGCCCGCCCGGTGCGCGAGCTCGGCGACCTTGCTCGGTCCCACCTCGAGGCCGAGCTCGTAGTAGGCGGTGTTGATGGAGCGCTGGGTCGCCTCGACCAGGTCGACGCGGCCGAAGTCCTGCCGGCCGAAGTTGGAGACCGGCTCCTCGCGGCCGGGGAACTCCTTGGGGCTGTTGCCGTCCAGCCGGGTGCGCAGGCTCAGGCCCTGCTCGAGCGCGGTCGCGAGCACGTACGGCTTGAACGACGAGCCGGGCTGCCGGCCGACGCCCTGGTTCGCGAAGTCGAAGCCGGTGCCGGAGGCGCCGCCGTAGTAGGCGAAGATCTCGCCGGTCCGCGGCATGACCGAGACCAGCGCGCCCTGCAGCTCGTCGTCACCGGGCTTCTCGCCGGTGATGTCCTGCACCGCTTCGACGGCCGCCTGCTGCGCGCCCTTGCGGATCGTCGTCGTGACGACCAGCCCACCGGCGGACAGCCGGTCCTCCGGGAAGCCGCTCTCGGCCAGCTCCTCGAGCACCGCGTTGATGACGTGGCCCTTGGGGCCGGACAGGTCGTTGTTGCGGTTGCCCTGGCCGATCTTCGCGACGGTCGGGTAGACCTGCTTGTCCCGCTCGGCCTGGGTGAGCCAGCCCTCCTTGACCATCCCGTCGAGGACGTAGGCCCAGCGCTTCTTCGCCTCCTCCGGGTGCTTCTCCGGGTCGAGCGAGGCCGGCGACTTGATGCTCGCCGCGATGACGGCGCCCTGCGCGAGCGAAAGCCGCTCGGCCGACCGGTTGAAGTAGGTCTGGGCGGCGACCTCGATGCCGCTGGCCTGCCGGCCGAAGTAGATCGTGTTGAGGTAGTCCTCGAGGATCTTGTCCTTGTCGACCTCGCGGCTCATCTTCAGCGCGATGAACACCTCCTTCAGCTTGCGCGTGAAGGTGCGCTCCTGGGTGAGGAAGGCGTTCTTCGCGTACTGCTGGGTGATGCTCGACCCGCCCTGCTCGACGCCGCCGCCGCGCACGTTGGCGAACAGCGCGCGGGCGATGCCGCGGGGGTTGATGCCCGGGTTGGTGTAGTGGCCGCGGTCCTCCGCGGAGAGCACGGCCAGCTGGACGTCCTGCGGCACCTTCGACAGCGGGACGGGGATGCGGTTCTGCGACCCGACGCGCCCCATCTCCGACCGGTCGGCGTAGAGGATGCGGGTCGCCGTCGCGGTCGCGCTCTCGTTCGGCTCGGGCACGTCGGTCAGCGCGTAGCCGATCCCGACGAGGAGCAGGAGCGCGAGGAAGGACCCGGCGCTGCCCAGCAGCAGCAGGCGCTTCCATCTGACGTTGCGGAGTCGACCCATGCCCTCCATCGTCGCGTACGTCCGGTTCCGCCCCGGCAGGGGTCAGCCCGTGCCGCGGCGCTCCCGCCGGGCCGGGGCCGTCCCCGGGGTGCCGGTGCGGAAGCTGCGCACCAGGTGGTTCCAGCCGCAGCCCTGGCAGACCTCGACCTCGTGCACGGAGAAGTCCGGGTACGCCGCGGCCAGCACCTCGAGCTGCGCCGGGCTGCGCGCGCTCCCGGCGTAGTCGCCGATCGCGTCGCCGTACACCCACGCCACCTCGGTCAGCGGCTCCTTGCGGCAGATCGGGCACGTGCGGCCTGTCGGCACGCCGTACGCCTCCGCCGCCCGCTTGAGGAAGACGCTGGCGTCGCACACGTCGTACGCCGAGGTCGTGGTGAACAGCCCGCCGCCGAAGATCGAACGCAGCAGGGCGCGGCGGGCCAGCGCGTGGTCCACCACGTCGCGCCGCAGCATCCGCCGACGGTACGACCCCGGGCGCGGCTCGGCCCACCCCTTCTCATGATCAACGCCGGTTCTAGAACTGCAGGCTCCAGCTGTCGATGAAGCCGGTGTCGCCGGAGGCCGCGTCGCGGACGCGGAGCTTCCAGGTCCCGTTCGCCGTCTCGCTCGACGCGTTCACCGTGTAGGTCGTGATCACGTTGTCGGCGCTGTCGCCGAAGACCCCGGTGGCCGTCGACTTCAGCCGGTAGGCCGTCCCGTCCGGGGCGATCAGGTCGATCTGCAGGTCACCGCGGTAGGTGTGCTTGATGTCGACCGGGACCTTGAGCGCCGACGGCGCGTTGCCGCTGCGGCCGGTCACCGTGATCGGCGCCTCGACGGTCGCGAGATCGGCGATCGGGTAGTCCGTGCCGTTGGTGAACAGCGACGGCGCAGCCGTGGGGCTCGTGGTCGGGCTGGGGCTGCTCGTCGGTGACGGGCTGGCGCTCGGCGACGCGCTGGGCGACGGGGACGGGCTCGGGGTCGGGGCCGGGGCCGGACCCAGCGCTGCGACGGTGCGAGCCGCGTCGGCCAGACCTGCGCCGCAGCCACCGGAGCACGCACCGGGCAGGGGCCGGGTGCCCGCCTTCAGCCGGGCCTCGACATCGGCCGGTGAGCGGCTCCCCTTGCTCAGCACCAGTGCGGCCAGACCGGCCACGTGCGGCGACGCCATCGACGTGCCCTGGTAGTACGCGTAGCTCTCGCCGGCCGGCGTGGACGTGCCCGCGTTGAGGGTCGACAGCACGCCGTCGGTCTGCGTGCCCGTCTCACCGCCCGGTGCGGCCAGATCGACGGCAGCGCCGTAGTTGGAGTACGACGCCCGGTTCCCCTGGCGGTCGCTCGCAGCCACCACCACGGTGTTGGCGCAGCTGGCAGGCTGAGTGCCTGACGCGTCGGAGTTCTCGTTGCCTGCCGCCACGACGACCGTCGTGCCGCGCGCCACGGCTGCGTTGATGGCGTTGGCGAACGCTGCGCCACAGCTGCCGCTGCCGCCCAGGCTCATGTTGATGACCTTGGCCGGGGTCGGGTTCGCGGGAACGCCGCTGACCGTGCCTCCGGAGGCCCACGTGATGGCGTCGGCGATGTCGGACAGCGAGCCACCGCACCGGCCGAGGGCGCGCACCGGCTGGACCTCGGCGGCGAAGGCGACGCCGCTCACGCCGCGTCCGTTGCCGGTGACCGCGGCCACCGTCCCGGCAACGTGCGTGCCGTGCCAGGAGCTGTTGGCGCCGAGGCTGCCGACGCACTCGAAGGCGCTGTGCCAGTCGCCCTGGTCCGAGGCGTCGGGGTCGCGGCCGTTGCCGTCCCGGGCCTCGGCGGAGCTGCTGATGAAGTCGTAGCCGGGGACGACGTTGGCGTCGAGGTCGGAGTGCCGGGTGATGCCGGTGTCGATGACGGCGACGGTGACGCCGCTGCCGGTCGCGCTGTCCCAGGCCGTCGGCAGGTTCATGCCGGCCGCCGGCTCGGCGTAGTGCCACTGGCTCGGGTAGCTCGGGTCGTTCGGAGCCAGCGCCAGGCGCACCTGGACGTCCGGCTCGACGAAGGCGACCTGCGGGCGCGCCGCGAAGCGCTCGATCAGGTGGGTCGCCTGCTGCTCGTCGAGCGCCTCGTCGACCTGCACCAGCACGCCCTGCGTCGACAACCGGCGGGTGATGCCCAGGGCGTGGCCGGAGCCGCGCTCGACTGCCTGCACCTCGCCGCGGGCCGCGGCGTCGTCGCGTGACGCGGCCGACCCGGCGCTGAAGTGGACGAGGAAGCGGTCGTAGCTGCGGCCCTGCTCGACGGCGCCGCGGTTGGTCTTCTCGGGCTCACCGCCCGGGGCCGCGGAGACGGGGGCGAGCAGCGCGCCGCCGGCGAGGCAGCCGGCGAGCAGCACGAACAAGGGGGTCCTGCGGTTCACGGGCGGTCCGATCTGGAGGGGAGCCGGGCAACCGGACAACGAGGACGTCCGCCGTTCCTCGCGCGGCTCCCCGCGCGACACGTCGGCGTCGGGTCCGGTTTGCACCGCGTCCGAGAAGGACGTACGCTCCGATGTATCGCCGCGATACATCGCGCTGACACCAAGATCCGCACCGACCAGGACGAGGGGGACCAGCCGTGCTCGAGCTCGCCATCCTCGGCCTGCTGCACGAGGCCCCCCTGCACGGCTACGAGCTGCGCCAGCGGCTCAAGGCGACGCTCGGCACCTTCCGCGCGTTCTCCTACGGCTCGCTCTACCCGACGCTGCGCCGGATGAAGGACGCCGGCTTCATCGCCGAGGACGAGGGCGACGCCGACGTCGTGGCCGGCGCACCGCCGCTCACGGGCCGGCGCGGCAAGGTCGTCTACAAGCTCACCGCCGACGGCAAGGAGCGGCTCGCCGAGCTGCTCGCCGAGGCCGGCCCGTCGGCCTGGGAGGACGAGACCTTCGGCGTCCACTTCGCCTTCTTCGGCCAGACCGACCCCGAGGTGCGGGTGCGCATCCTCGAAGGCCGCCGCACCCGCCTCGAGGAGCGCCGCGAAGGCGTCCGCTCCTCGCTGGCCCGCACCCGCTCACGACTCGACCGGTACACCCTCCAGCTGCAGGAGCACGGGCTGGAGTCGGTCGAGCGCGAGGTCCGCTGGCTCACCGAGCTGATCGAGACCGAGCGCAAGAACAGTCCTGCACCACCCCCCGCTGTCACCAGCCAAGAAGAAAGAGGAGCGCCCTGATGGGTTCCGTCCGTGTCGCCATCGTCGGCGTCGGCAACTGCGCCGCGTCGCTCGTCCAGGGCGTCGAGTACTACCGCGACGCCGACGCATCCGCGCGTGTCCCCGGCCTGATGCACGTCGACCTCGGCGGGTACCACATCCGCGACATCGAGTTCGTCGCCGCGTTCGACGTCGACGCCAAGAAGGTCGGCCGTGACCTCTCCGAGGCCATCGTCGCCAGCGAGAACAACACCATCAAGATCGCCGACGTCCCGCCGCTGAACGTCGAGGTCCAGCGCGGCCCGACGCTCGACGGCCTGGGCAAGTACTACCGGATGACGATCGACGAGTCCGACGAGCAGCCGGTGGACGTCGTCCAGGCGCTCAAGGACGCCAAGGTCGACGTGCTGGTCTGCTACCTGCCGGTCGGCTCCGAGGACGCCGCGCGCTTCTACGCGCAGTGCGCCATCGACGCCAAGGTCGGCTTCGTCAACGCGCTCCCCGTCTTCATCGCCGGCACCCCCGAGTGGGCGAAGAAGTTCGAGGACGCCGGTGTGCCGATCGTCGGCGACGACATCAAGAGCCAGGTCGGCGCGACCATCACGCACCGCGTCATGGCCAAGCTGTTCGAGGACCGCGGCGTCATCCTGGACCGCACCTACCAGCTGAACGTCGGCGGCAACATGGACTTCAAGAACATGCTGGAGCGCGACCGCCTCGAGTCCAAGAAGATCTCCAAGACCCAGGCCGTGACCTCCAACATGGAGCACGACATGGGCGCGCGGAACGTCCACATCGGCCCGTCCGACTACGTCCAGTGGCTCGACGACCGCAAGTGGGCGTACGTCCGCCTCGAGGGTCGCGCCTTCGGCGACGTCCCGCTGAACCTCGAGTACAAGCTCGAGGTCTGGGACTCCCCGAACTCCGCCGGCGTCATCATCGACGCGCTGCGCTGCGCGAAGATCGCCATGGACCGCGGCCAGGGCGGCGTCGTCCACCCGGCGTCGACCTACTTCATGAAGTCCCCGCCGAAGCAGGTCCGCGACGACATCGCCGGTCCGGCGCTCGACGCGTGGATCAAGGGCGAGGACGCCGCTGACGTGCTCGCCGAGGAGCTCCCGGCGCAGTAGCCCCCGCACGAACCGGAATCCCCAGCACTGGAGTGCTGGGGATTCCGCTTTGTTGCGTACGGTCGCGTCATGACGACTGGCTGGGCCCTCGAGGTCTCCCGCGCCGACCTGTCCGCCACGCAGCTGCT
>JAKFFB010000177.1:0-5806 GCA_036675425.1 Actinomycetales bacterium
GGGTGCCGCTGGCGGGGTTCGCCCCACCACGCCCGGCCCGGTCGGCCGAGGAGGCCGCCCGCTTGGCCGCCGCGGCTGCGCGCTTGGCCGCCGGGTGCTTGGTGCGCGCCTCGGCGGGCGGCGTCGGACCGCGCCCCTCGAGCCGGCGCTTGTTGTTGCCGCCGGAGCCGACGGCCGCACCCTTGCGGTGCGACCCGGGCTTGGCGCCCCGGCCGCCCTGGCCGCCCTTGGCGACGCCGCCGCCACCGCGCTGCTTGCCGGTCACTGCGTCGTCCTCGTTGACATGGACCTGGTCAAGACAGCCTCCAGCGGACCCCGGTCGGGGTGTCCTCGAGCACGATGCCCGAGGCCTTGAGCCGGTCGCGGACCGCGTCGGCCCGCTCCCAGTCCTTGCGGGCCCGGGCGTCGGCCCGGGCCTCGACGGCGATCTCGACGAGGGCGTCGACGACAGCGGTCAGGTCGGAGGCGCCGGCGGGCCACTGCTCCACCGGGTCGAGGGCGAGGACGGTGAGCATCCGTCGTACGTCCGCCAGCGTCGCCGCCAGGGCCGGCAGATCGCCGGCGTCGAGGAGCGCGTTGCCGGCGCGTACGCCGGTGTGCACCGCGGCGAGCGCCTGCGGCACGCCGAGGTCGTCGTCGAGCGCGGCGGCGAAGTCGGCCCAGGACGCGTGCGACTCCCCCGGCTGGACGCCGCGGGTCGCCTCGGTGGCGTTGCGCACGAACGTCTCGATCCGGCCGTACGCCGACTCGGCGTCGGCGAGCGTCGACGGCGACCACTCGAGCTGCGAGCGGTAGTGGCCGGCGCCCAGTGCGTAGCGCAGCACCTGGGGGCGGACCTCCCGCAGCACGTCCTCGACGGTCGTGCTGTTGCCCAGGCTCTTGCTCATCTTCTCGCCACCCCCACCCGCGACGGTGACCAGGCCGTGGTGCAGCCAGTGCCGGGCGAACGGGTGACCGGCGCAGCGGGACTGCGCGACCTCGTTCTCGTGGTGCGGGAAGACCAGGTCGAGGCCGCCCGCGTGCAGGTCGAACTCCTCGCCGAGCACGTCGACCGCCATGGCCGAGCACTCGATGTGCCAGCCGGGACGGCCCGGCCCCCACGGAGACGGCCAGGACGGCTCGCCCTCCTTGGCGGCCTTCCACAGCGCGAAGTCGAGCGGGTCGCGCTTCTCGCCGGTGTGCCCGTGCGCGACCGGCTTCTCGGAGGCCCGCAGCGCGTCCGGGTCCTGGCCGGACAGCGCGCCGTACCCCTGCGCGGTCCGGACCGAGAGGTAGACGTCACCGCCGGAGGCGTAGGCGTGGCCGCGCTCGATGATCCGCTCGATCAGCGCGGTGATGCTCGGGATGCTGCCCGTGACGCGTGGCGTGACGGTCGGCGGGAGGCACTGCACCGCGTCGTACGCCTGCGTGAAGGCCCGCTCCATGCGCGTCGCGAGCGCCCACCACGGCTCGTCGTTGTGGGCGGCGTCGTGGATGATCTTGTCGTCGACGTCGGTGACGTTGCGGACGAAGGTCACCTCGTAGTCGCTCGCCAGCAGCCAGCGGTGCAGCACGTCGAGAGCGATGGCGCTGCGCAGGTGCCCGACGTGGGGACGCGCCTGGACGGTGGGCCCGCAGGTGTAGACGCCGACCCGCCCGGGCTGCAGCGGCTCGAGCGGTCGCAGCGCCCGGGTCGCGGTGTCGTGCAGGCGCAGGGTCACAGGGACCGAGGCTACCGGCGGACCCCTTGCATCATGCTCCGTCGGGCTCAGAGGGCTCCGCTGAGCAGGACGCAGCGGTCACGGCCGGCGCCGGGTGTCCACCCACACGTCGTCGTAGAGCACGTCCGAGGCACCGGAGGCGGTGCTCTCGCCGATCTGCACCACGCCGACCCCGACCGTGCCGAGAGACTCGGTGCGGGTGAGCGCCGGGACGAGGACGTCGTCCAGCCACACCTCGGCGAGGCTGGACGTGCCCGCCACCCGGGTGCGCATCTCCAGCAGGTGCCACTGCCCGTCGGCGACCCGGGCCGTGGAGGTGAAGCGCTTGACGCCCACCTCGTTCTTGAAGCCGAGCAGGCCCTTGCTGCTGGCGTAGAGCCCAGCGAGCGAACCGCCGCCGGGCGTGCGCACCTTGAGCAGGAACACCTCCTTCGGGCCCTTCGAGACGACCTTCACACGAGCCGAGGTGTAGACCTCCGAGAAGCTGCCTCCCAGGGCACGACGGGCGTAGACGTCCTGCCCGGTGCTGAGCGCACGGGCCGCGAAGGCGCCCGAGAAGCGGTCCGTGCTGACCACGGACATCAGTGGGCTGCTGCTCCAGTGCGAGAAGTCATTGCTCTCGAAGCCGTCGCGGAAGAGGGGCTCGACGACGGGGGGAGGTGGCGGCGCGGTCGGCTCGGGACTCGGGCTCGGGCTGGGACTCGGGCTCGGGCTCGGGCTCGGACTCGGACTCGGACTCGGACTCGGACTCGGACTCGGGCTCGGGCTCGGACTCGGACTCGGACTCGGACTCGGACTCGGACTCGGACTCGGGCTCGGACTCGGACTCGGACTGGCCACCGGAGCGGGTGATGCGCCGACGGCTGCGGAGTTCAGCACCTGCACGTCGTCGACCGCGAGGTCGTAGGTCTTGCCGCTCTCCTCCATGCCGAGCTGCAGCCGGTCGATGCCGGGGACTGTGCCGTACGCAGCGCTGCGAGCCATGTCGGTCAGCTCCGCGCCGTCGTAGCGGACGGCGAGCGACCCGCCGGGGCCGCTGCGCAGCCGCAGCTCGAGGTCGTGCCAACTGCCGACGGGGATGGTCTGCTTGCTCCAGGCGGAGGTGCGCAGCCCGTAGTTCCAGCTGTAGATCCCCCCGTTGGCGTCCGTGCACAGGTCAGCGATGGCCGCGCCCGCGCGCTGGAGCTTGAGGAAGCAGCTGTTGCTGCCCCGGGAGGCGACGAGGACCCGAGCCCGCACTGTCACCTCGTCGTACGTCGCGGGCAGCGGCGCCCGCGCCCAGCTGGCCGCACCGGAGCTGAGCGGGCGCGCCGCGAACGCTGCCGTCGCGCCGGGGACGGTCGCGACGGACAGCCCGGTGCTCGAGGGCCAGAGCTGCAGGTCGCCGCTGTCGAAGCCGTCGGCCAGCACGAGCGCCGTGAGCGCCGTGACGTTCGACGCCGGGGACAGCCCGGAGGCGTTGCCCGCGGCGTCGACTGCACGCAGCTGGTAGCCGTGCACGCCCGGCGCGGGCGCATCGGCGTACGACGTGCCGCTGACGCGCTTGACCACGACCCCGTCGCGGAGCAGGTCGTAGCCGACGACCCCGCGGTCGTCCGTGGTGGCGCTCCAGGTGAGCTGGACCGTGCCGTCGGACCGCGCGACGGCGGTCGGCGCACCGGGCGTCGCCGGCGCGGTGGTGTCGTCGCCGACAGACGGCGAGCAGGTCAACTCCGAGCTGTCCAGCGTCGAGCCGTCGGCGCTGACGTAGCGGTAGGCACCACCGACCGGCGTCAGCTCGAGACGAAGCGCGCCGTAGGACTGCGGGGCCGTTGCGGAGGACGCGAGCACGCGGGGATCGCCGGTGGTCACCGGGTGCACCCCGTGACCACCGCCTCCCGCCACGAGCTGAGTGGTGCCGCCGGGGGCCAGTGCACCGTCGGCGTTCAGCGCTGCCCAGCGCTGGTAGTTGTGGTCGTGGCCGGTCAGCACGAGGTCGACCCCCTGCTCCGCGAGCAGTCGCCAGACCTCGGTGAGCCTGGTCTCCGCGGAGTACTTGCCGATGGACCGGACCGGGTGGTGGAAGTACACCAGGGTGCAGTCACGCCGGGACGCGGCCAGGTCCTGCCGCAACCACTCGAACTGCGGTGTCCCGCCCGTCACCTGGCCAAGATCGCTGGTCGAGTCGAGACTGACGAAGTGCCAGCCGCCGCGGTCGTAGGAGTACCAGGAGGGCGCGCCGTCCCAGTACGCCTTGTATCCCGCGGCTCCGGGCGTGGCGTACTCGTGGTTGCCGACCGTCGGGTTCGTGATCGACGCCAGCCTGCCGAACAGGCTGTCGGACCGTCCGTACCAGTTGTCGAACTCGGTGCGGGTGCCGTTGTTGTAGACGTCCCCGAGGTAGAGGAAGACGTCTGGGTCCCATCCGACCACCAGGTCGCTGACAGCGGCCGCGGTGGCGCGACCGCCCGCCGCGTCGCCCGTGGCCGCGACCACGAGGGGCTCTGCCCCGGTCGGCTCCGAGCCGCGCGGCGTGAAGGTCGCCGGCGACGTCGCGGGAGGTGAGCTGATCCCGTTCTGGAAGCTCACCGTCCGGTCGACATCCGCAGTGACGTAGCCGTCCCAGTGCACGGAGCGCGCGGTCAGGACGTGCGTCCCGTCCACCCACCACGCGGTGGACAGGCGGAAGGTGAAGGGCGCCTCGTAGTCCGACAGCAGGTGCTCGCCGTCGAGGCTGAACGCGACGTAGTTGATCCCGGCGCCGCCGGAGCTTCTCGTGACCGTCGCGGACACTGCGGTGTCTCCCGTGACGACGTCCCCGGCGCCGGGCGTGGTGAGGCAGATGCTGACGGTGTAGGAGCCGTCGCTGGGACCACCGGTCGCGCAGTCCGCGGCGCTCGCCGGCGGGGACGGCAGCGCGACCACCCCGACCGCCACGAGCAGCGCCACGCCGACCGAAGCGAGCCTGCTCCGCGCGTCCCGTCTCGATGCATCCATGTCGACGCGACCGTAGACCCGAACGGAGCGCCCGGCATCGGCCGAATGGCCGAGTCTCAGGCCGCGACGACCAGGGCCGTCGCGATCGCGGCCAGGCCCTCTCCGCGACCTGTCAGGCCGAGGCCGTCGGTGGTGGTGGCGCTGACGCTCACCGGCGCGCCGAGCGCAGCGGAGAGCGCCGCCTCCGCCTCCGCCCGTCGTGGGCCGATCCGCGGGGCGTTGCCGATGACCTGGACGGCGACGTTGCCGATGGCGAGACCGGCGGCCTCGACCCGGCGCCGCGTCTCGGCCAGCAGCTCGGCCCCGGACGCTCCCTTCCAGCGCGGCTCGGCGGTGCCGTAGTTGCTGCCGAGGTCGCCCAGGCCCGCCGCGGACAGCAGCGCGTCGCACGCCGCATGGGCGGCCACGTCGCCGTCGGAGTGGCCGGCGAGCCCGTCGGCGTCCTCCCACAGCAGGCCGGCGACCCAGCAGGGACGCCCCGGCTCGAAGGGGTGCACGTCGGTGCCGATGCCGATCCTCATCGGCGGCCCGCCAGCACGGCCTCGGCCAGCAGCAGGTCGATCGGCCGGGTCACCTTGAAGGCCTCCTCGTCGCCGGGCACGGTGGTCACGGCGACCCCGAGGGCCTCGACCAGCCCTGCGTCGTCGGTGGCCGAGGCTCCCGCGGCGGCATGGGCGCGCGCCAGCAGCGACCGGCGGAAGCCCTGCGGCGTCTGCACGACCCGCAGCGCCGACCGGTCCAGAGTGGCCACGACCGTCGTGCCGTCGACCGACTTCACGGTGTCGGCCACCGGGAGCACCGGCACGACCGCCTCGGCGCCCGCCTCCAGGCAGGCCACCACGGCCTCGACGACCGACGGCGGCGTCAGGCAGCGGGCGGCGTCGTGGACCAGCACCAGCTCCACGTCAGGGTCGAGCGCGGCGAGGGCCAGCCGGACCGAGTCCGTCCGCTCGGCGCCGCCTGCGACCACGACGACGTCGTACGGCGCCAGCAGCGCTGCCACCTGCGCCACGTCGGCGGCCGGCGCCGCGACCACCACCGGCCCGACCGACGGGGCGGCCCGCAGGCCGCGGACGGCGTGCACGAGCAGCGGCTCGCCGGCGAGCTCGCGCAGCGCCTTGGGCGCTCCC
>JAKFFB010000083.1:0-5778 GCA_036675425.1 Actinomycetales bacterium
GTGCCGCGCGCCATGCTGAAGACGGTCATCGCGCCCCGGGTCGAGGAGACGCTGGAGCTGCTGCGTGACCGGCTGCGCAATGCGGGCGTGGGCCTGGAGCGGCCCTTCGGTCTTCCAGATCAGCCGCTCGACGACCTGCGCCCGCGAGGCGCCGGCGTCGATCATGTAGCCGCCGCCGGACACGATGCCGACGTGGGTGACCGGATGGCCGAAGAAGACGAGGTCACCGCGCTTGATGTCCCAGGGCGCGACCGGGACGGTCCAGGCCTGCTGGTCGCGCGAGACGCGAGGCATGCCCGTGGCGCCGCCCACCGTGCGCCACAGCGAGGTCAGGCCGGAGCAGTCCCAGGCGTCGGGCCCGTTGCCGCCCCACTGGTACCGGTCGCCGAGCTGGTTGCGGGCCACGTGCAGCACGTCGGCCGCCGCCTGGTCCGGAGCCCCGTCGAGCGGCACCGCCGGGGCGCTCCCCCGGGCGAAGGTGGTGCCGGCGGCGAGAGCCGCGCAGACGAGGAGAAGGGCCGCGGCGCGCCGACGGAGTCCGGAAGAACCGACGGGCCGCACGGCGCGCCTCCTGGGATTCGAGTGACTGGTGTTGTAGGCGTCCTCGGCACCCTAGAGCGCAGTCCTGAGCCGCGGAGCCGATTCAGATGTCGGCTTCGTCCGACTGCAGGGCGTCGAGGCCGACCGCCACGGCGCTGAGGGCGACGGCGAGCGTGGCTGCCCCGGCGCCCTTCCCGACCCGTCCGCGCAGCAGCGCCCCGGTCATCGCGAGCGCGTCCACCGCGTCGCAGAGCACCCCCGCGGCGACCCAGGTGCGGGTGGCCCTCCGGTCGCCGCCGCGCACCGCGGCGAGGGTCCCCAGTCCGACGGCGACCTCGCGCGCGCCGAGCATCTGCACCGCCCAGCCCACGCGCGTGGCGGTGGCGGAGTCGACGCCCATCAGCTGCGGCAGCATCCGCGGCCGGGCGATCATGGTGGCGCCGACTCCCGCGCGGCCGAGCGCGAGCTGGCCGACGGAGGCCCGCTCCCGCACCGACGAGGCGAGCGAGCGCGGGGCGGAGGGTGCGGAGCGCAGCAGCACGGGGTCTCCCAGGAGCAGGTGAGCAGCCGCCAGGTGTCGCGACGACCGGTCCGGGAATCCTCTCGGACGTCTGCACGTTGACACAGCAGACGTCCTGACCCAGGAGGCACCCCATGAGCGACCGCGTCCTTCGAGGCACCCGCCTCGGCGCCGTGAGCTACGAGAGCGACCGGCACACCGAGTTCGCTCCGCGGCAGCGCACCGCCTACGACTGCGCGAACGGCCACGCCACCGAGGTCCCGTTCTCGGCCGAGGCGGAGATCCCCTACACGTGGGAGTGCCGCGTCTGCGGCGCCCCCGCCCTGCTCCGCGACGGCGCGCAGCCGGAGGAGAAGAAGGGCAAGCCCGCTCGCACCCACTGGGACATGCTGCTCGAGCGCCGCTCCACCGCCGAGCTGGAGGAGGTGCTGGCCGAGCGGCTGGCGGTCCTCCACGAGCACCAGGGCAAGGTCAAGGCCGCCCTGCGCAGCGAGCGCGCGAAGGACAAGAAGAGCGCCTAGCTCACCTCAGCCGTACGACGGGCCGTCTCCTGCGGGAGGCGGCCCGTCGGCGTTGCGCGGCGGGTCCACGACCTCGCCCTCGACGACCCCGCCTGGCCGGCGCCGCCGGGTGCGCAGGTGCTCCGCGGCCATCCCGCCGACGACGCCCGGCACGCCCAGCCGGCGGGCCACCAGCCCGGTCAGCAGCCGGCGGAAGAACGCCCGCGACACGGGCAGCACGAAGGCGAGCCCGACCACGTCGGTCGCGAAGCCGGGGGTGAGCAGCAGCGCGCCGCCGAGGATCACCAGCGCCCCGTCGGCCACCTCGCGCGCCGGCACGCGGCCCGACGAGACCGCCGTGCGGAACGCCGACCAGGTCTTGGCGCCCTCCCGGCGCAGCAGCCAGGCGCCGAGCACCGACATGACGACCAGCAGCGCGATCGTCGGCAGCGCGCCGATGACCTGGCCGACCTGGACCAGCAGGTAGATCTCGACGAGCGGGACGACGACGAGCAGCAGGACCAGCAGCGCCGGCACGTCAGGCCGCCGGGTGGGTGGGGCGGACGCCGCGCGACCGTCCGCTGCGCAGCCCCCACCAGGTGACCCGCCAGAGGGCCTCGAGCACGATGGAGCGGCTCATCTTCGACTCGCCGTGCTCGCGCTCGACGAAGGTGATCGGCACCTCGACGACCTCCCAGCCGGCCTTCCAGGTCTGCCAGGCGAGGTCGACCTGGAAGCAGTAGCCCTGCGAGGCGACCTCGCCCAGCGGCAGCGAGTCGAGGACCTCGCGCCGGTAGGCGCGGTAGCCACCGGTGGCGTCCATCAGCGGAAGCCCGAGCATCGTGCGGGCGTAGGCGTTGCCGCCGCGGCTGAGGATCTCGCGCGACCTCGGCCAGTTGACGACCTTGCCGCCGGCGACCCAGCGGCTGCCGAGGACCAGGTCGGCGTGCTCGAGGGCGGCCAGCAGCCGGGGCAATTGCTCGGGGCTGTGCGAGCCGTCGGCGTCCATCTCGACGACGACGTCGTACCCCTGCTCCTTCGCCCAGGCGAAGCCGGCGATGTACGCCGCCCCGAGCCCGGCCTTCTCCGTGCGGTGCAGCACGTGCACGCGCTCGTCGGCGGCGGCCATCTCGTCGGCGATCCGGCCGGTGCCGTCGGGGCTGCCGTCGTCGACGACGAGCAGGTGCGCGGTGGGGACGGCCGCGAACAGCCGCGCCGCGATGGGCTGCAGGTTGTCCTTCTCGTTGTAGGTGGGGACCACCACCAGGACCCGGTCCAGCGGTGCCCTCACGCGGCGCTCCGGCGGCGGGTGAGCAGCAGCCCGACCGCGCCGAGGGCGGACAGGGCGTACTCGGGGGCGGCACCGATGCGCGTGGCCAGCGTCCGTCCGTCGCGCACGGGGACCTCGCGCACCATGACCTCGCGGGTGAAGACGGCTGCGTCGTCGACGACCTCGCCGTCCGGGGCGATGACGGCGCTGATCCCGCTGGTCGCGGCGACGACGACCGCGCGACCGTGCTCCACGGCGCGCAGCCGGCCCATGGCCAGCTGCTGCTCGGTCTCCCCGCTCCGGCCGAAGGTGGCGTTGTTGGTCTGCACGACGATGAGCCTGCCCCCTCCGGTGACGACGTCACGCACCAGGTCGTCGTACGCCACCTCGAAGCAGATGACGTCACCCAGTCGCACCGGGCCGACGTCGAGGACGCCGACGGCGTCGCCGCTGGCGAAGTCGCGCGGCACCAGGTCCACCTTCTCGGTCACCTTGCGGACCAGCGAGCGGTACGGGATGTACTCGCCGAAGGGCACCGGGTGCCGCTTGACGTACCGCTCCCCCGGCCCGGTGACCGGGTCCCAGACGATGCCGGCGTTGCTGATCTTGTCGCCCGGCCCCTCGAGGACGGCGCCGACGAGCACGGGGACGCCGACGTCGCGCACCGCCGCGTCGATGACGTCGTAGGCGTCCCGGTCGGTGAACGGATCGAGGTCCGAGGCGTTCTCCGGCCACACCACGAGGTCCGGACGCTCGACGCGGCCGGCCCGGACGTCGGCGGCGAGCTCGCGGGTGGCGCTGGCGTGGTTGGCGAGCACCGCTGCGCGCTGGGCGTTGAAGCCCAGGCCCAGGCGCGGGACGTTGCCCTGGACGACGGCGACCCGCGCGGTGGGGCCGTCGGTCGGCAGCGGCACCAGGGCCGCGGCGACGGAGGCGAGCACGGGTGACAGGACGAGCGCGGCAGCCGCGGTCGGCAGCGACCGCCGCCAGGAGACGACGGCCCAGGCCGACGCTCCGGCCACCAGGGCGACGACGAACGTGACCAGCGGTGCGCCGCCGACCGCGGCGAGCGGCGTGAGGCTGCTGTCGCCCTGGCTGAAGGCCAGCCGCCCCCACGGGAAGCCGCCGAACGGCAGCCGGTCCCGCAGCGCCTCCTGGCCCACCCACAGGGCCGCGCTCCACAGCGGCCACCAGGAGGTGCGGGTGACCAGCGCCAGGGCGGCTCCGAGCAGGGCCAGGAAGGACGCCTGGAGCAGCGCCAGGGCCAGCAGGGCGCCCGGTCCGGCGATGGTCGCCGTCCACTCCACGAGCGGCACGAACAGCGCCAGCCCGTGCACGAGGCCGACCAGGGCACCGGTGCGCGCCGACTGGCCGCGGCACAGCAGCACCAGGGCGGCGACCGCCGGGACGGCCAGCGCGGGCAGGTCCACGGGCGGGAAGGCGAGGTAGAGGAGCAGGCCCGAGAGGGCGGCTCCGACCAGTCTCGGGAGCGGGAGTCGGCCGGTCAGCCGGCGGGGCGGCTCCCCCGGTGGTGCCGGGGCCCGCTCCGCCGGCTGCTGCAGGCTCTCGGCCACCCGGCTCTCCACCGGCTCCATCCTGCCTGACATCGAGCAGGACGGCGTACCGACGGGGTCCACCTGGGCAGGCGCCCGGCGCACTTCGGACCGACCGGCCGGCGGCTGGGAGCCGTCGACCTGCCGTTGTCTACTGAGGCCGGGCACCTGCCCGCAGGTGGACCGGGTCGGAGGGTAGTGGTGTGCGCCCTTCCGCTGTCAATAGGCCGCTGACCTGCGGGTTTGCCCTGTTCCTGCAGGTCAGGAGGGGTCTGGCGAGATGCCGCCAACCGGCTCTTGAACTTCGCCGGGGACTGTGCTCCAGACCGTCCGGCCGCGTACGACGGTGCGCCGGCAGACCGGGTCGGGTCCGGAGAGGTCGGGCAGCCCCGCGACGCCGGCCCGCGGATCGGTCGACCAGCCGCTGACGCGCTCGTCCGGCGTCTGGACGACGAGCTCGCCGGCCAGGTCCCACACGGCGAACGTCGCCGGTGCTCCCGGTGCGAGCTCGCCCGTGTCGTCGATGCGCGCGGCGCGCCAGCCCCCGCGGGTGTGCGCCGAGAAGGCGGCCCGCGCGGACAGCCGGCTCGCCGGCGTGAAGTGGTGGACGGCTGCGCGGACGGCGCCCCACGGGTCGAGCGGGGTGACCGGCGCGTCCGACCCGAAGGCGAGCGGGACCCCGGCGGCGGCGAGCGCCCCGAACGGGTTGGAGGTGCGGGTGCGCTGCTGGCCGAGGCGGGCGGCGTACAGGCCGTCGGGCCCGCCCCAGCGGGAGTCGAAGACGGGCTGCACGCTGGCGAGCAGGCCGAGCTGCGCCATCTGCTCGACGTGCCGCGGCAGCGGGATCTCGACGTGCTCCACCCGGTGCCGGGCGGCGCGCAGCACGTCCAGCCCGACCGCCTTCGCCGCGGCCGTGCAGCCGTCGAGCACCGCGGTCAGGGCGGCGTCGCCGATGGCGTGGAAGCCGCCCTGGAACCCGGCTCGGGTGCACGCGACGACGTGCTCGGCGACCTGCTCGGCGTCGAGGTAGGCGTAGCCGGTGGTGTCGGCGTCGTCGTACCGGTGGGTCAGGCAGGCCGTGTGGCTGCCGATCGAGCCGTCGGCGAACAGGTCGCCGCCGACGGCGTGCGCGCCGAGGTCGCGGGCCCGCTCGATCCCGCCGGTCTGGGCGAGCTCGCCCCAGTAGCCGAGCACCTCGGGGCCGGGCTCGTCACGGGCCAGCCGGAGCAGCGCGGCGAAGTCGTCCTCGCCGTCGATGCCGGGGCCGCCGCACTCGTGCAGGCAGGCGATCCCGAGGCTCGCCGCGCGCTCGCGCATCGCGCGCTGCGCCTCGCGTCGCTGCGCCGGGGTCAGGCCGGCGAAGGCCGCCTTCCGGACGGCGCTGTGCGCCTCCTC
>JAKFFB010000085.1:0-27427 GCA_036675425.1 Actinomycetales bacterium
ACCACATCTGGCCCCGCCCCGGGTATCCCTTCCGCGTCACGGTCTCGGTGTCCTACACGTTGTCCGACGATGGCCTGCACTGGCAGGTGCGCGCGTGCAACGACGGCACCACCCGCGCGCCGTACGGCAGCTCGATCCATCCGTACCTCGTCGCTCCGACCGGCTCCATGGACGACTGGCAGCTGACGCTCGATGCCGCCGCCGTCATACCTGTCGGGGGGCAGCACGACAGCCTGGTGCCGGTGCAGGACACCGCCTTCGACTTCCGCCGCCCACGCGTGATCGGAGACCTCGTGCTCGACCACACGTACGGCGACGTCGCGTGGACGAGCAAGGGGGCGGCCGCCGCCACGCTCGTGGATGCTCACGGAGACGGCGTGCGCATGACTTGGGAGCGGCCGTGTCCTTGGGTGCAGGTCTACACGAGTGACTGGCCCACTGCCGACCAGCACCGTCGCGGACTGGCGGTCGAGCCGATGACGTGCCCACCGAACGCCTTCAACACCGGAACGAACCTCGTCGTGCTTGAGCCTGGAGACGCACACGCCGCGTCGTGGTGGCTGTCGGCTGCAAGCGCAGGCAGGCCAGACGCATAGCCAGCGGCGATACTGCGTCGCTCCCTTGAAGCTGCCGGCCGGTCCTCTTCGACGAAGTGGAGGGAGGATGCCGACCAGGCGACGAGCACCAGGCCAGCAGCGATCGACCACGGGAGTTCGTCGGGCGTTCTGAGACCGCTGTGGTGGGACCGAGGTGGGACCGGAGCGCGCAGCATCATCCGGACGCGGTCCCACCAGCCGCACCTGGAACCGCGGACTCCACGCTCGAATCGGCGTCTTCAAGACCGAACATCACCAACTGAGACCAGGAATCTGGCTCTCTTAATCCGCGGGTTCGGGGTTCGAGTCCCTGGCGGCGCACCCGTGTCCGACCCTGAATGCCCTGGTCGGAGGCCCAGAGCCTCCGAGCGGGGCTTTCTCGCTGCCCGGATTGCCCCTCCGGGCTAGTACCAGTTCGGCGGTTCGTAGTCTTCAAAAGCCCAGCATGGATGGGCGAGCTACCCCATGTTCGACACCTGGACGATGAGCCCTTCGTCGAGGGCGTGGTGCTCATCGGTGACGCTGCCGGCTACAACGACCCCATCCTCGGACAGGGCCATGTCCATCGCCGGGCGGGACGCGCGGCTCGTGACGGAGGCGCTGCTTGCTGAGGCTGACTGGTCGCCCACCACCTTCGAGGGCTACGCGAACGAGCGCACCGAGCGGATGCGCCGGCTCCGCGCGACAGCGGAGACCGTAACGCGCCTGCCTTGTGGCTTCTCCCCCGACGAACACAACGACGCGCCGCGGCCTTCGGTCGGATCGCTGCCGACCCGGCGGCCCGGCTGCCGGTCGCCGCCGGACTCGTGGGCCCGCACAACCTGCCCCGCAGGCGTTCACCCGCGAGGCTGCGGATGCCTGCTGGCGTTGCCCTGATCCGCGCGGCGAAGGTGCTCTGACCGCCACGTCGGGCCAGGTTCCCGCTGCGGAGTCCGGTGATGATCGTCCGGCTGAAGGGCGTTGAGGACGAGACCGTCAGGGAGCTGACAGCAGAGAAGCCCTCCGCAGTGGCCTCCGTCGAGTGCTGTACGACCGAGTCGGCGACGCCGTTCCAGCCGCCACGAGCAGATGCGATTTCTCAAAGTGGGTCGCGGCCGGTGCATACTCACCGAGATGGACGACCCGCGCGTGCAGCTGGTGCAGAGCTACTGGGCCGAGGCCTGGTCTGCCGGTCACGTGGAGATCCTCGGCCAGTTCTACGCCGCGAACTTTCGCGAGAACGACGATGAGCTGACTCCCGATCAGTTCGCGGCGCATCTGCTGCGGTGGCGCGAGAAGTTCCCAGACTTCCGGGCAGATGTCGTACGCGTGTGGTCTACACCCGAAGCAGTGGTGACACGCGTCATCTACACCGGCACGCACGGCGGCGATTTCAGCTTCTTGCCGGCTACGGGCCGCCCCGTTCGCAGCAGCGGGCTGGACGTCTTCGAGTTCGACCCGCAGGGCAAGGTCGTCCAGCACTGGCACTCGACGGATCACTGGGAGCTCTTCGAGCAGCTCGGTGCGACAGTCGTGGCCCGGTAGCGCCGACACGCTACGCAGGCTGCCGAGGCCGTCGAGTGACCGGATCCCGGTCACGTCGTGCAGAGCTCGTCAAGGGCCCAGGCCGGTGTTCACGCGGACGACCCGCCAACCGCCGGGACCGAAGTGGAGCTCGGTGCCGCACCCGGGATGGACGTCGATGTCCCAGACGGCCGTGGGCTGGGCCCTGAGGACGTTCACGACGGCCGCCTTGATGACGGCCGCGTGGGTGACGGCGACCAGCCGGCCCTCCTGGTCCTGCCACTTCTCGAGCAGGTCCCGGACGCGGTCCAGAAGCGCTAACAGGGACTCGCCGCCGTGGGCCTCGTAGCCGGGGTCGCTCCGCCAGGCCGTCAGGTCGAGCTCGTCCAGCGGACGCCCGACCCAGGCGCCGAGGTCCCACGGCCGCAGAAGCGGCTCGACCTCCCCGCCCGGCTGACGGCAGCGTCGGGCAGGAGAGGTCACGAGCCGGCCGGACCTGCCAAGCCAAGGGGTCAGGTCGTCGAGCGGTCCAGCGGCGTCCTCGTCGGCGGGCACGACGGACGTACGGGTGCCGGCGGTTCCGGCGTGCCGGACCAGCAGCAGCCGTACGGTCAGCGCAGCACCGGCGTGCGGGCGGCAGCAACGGCGCGTGGACCTCGTTCGGCCCTGAGCGTCAGGCCACCGAACGCAGCGCCCAGAGCGGCGAAGAACAGCGTCAGCCCTCCGAGCGCGCGGACGCGGAAGTCCCAGACGATGCTCGCGGGCGCGTCGACGGCGTCACCGCTGTCGGGCAGCAGCGCGTACGCCACGCCGACGGCGACGAGCGCAACCGCCGCCACGAGCGCCTGCCGGGTCGGCTCGGACCAGCCCCGGCGGTGCAGCGCGCGCAGCGCCGCGTAACCGCCGCTGACGACGACGATCCCCAGGGCGTACGCGATCAGGTACGACGAGGTGCGCGTCGTGATGGTGTCGGGATCGCCGACGCCGGGCGGGTTCGCCGGGTAGCGCAGCTGCGGGATCAGCGCGACCACGAGCCACGACCCGAGCGCCAGGCCGACGGCCTTCCGCCAGGCCGTCGCAGTCGACGGCAGGACCCGGTAGGCCAGGGCGAACAGCAGCCCGACGGAGATCCCGAACAGGACCTGCCCGGCCGGCCCGCCGAGGTACTTCTGGGTCTCGCGGGACACCGGACCGTCGCCGGCGCCCTCCAGGGCGATGGCCCGGTCGAGGACCGGTTCGGTCAGCAGCAGGTGGAACAGCGAGGTCAGCAGGCCGGCGGCAGCGCCGGCCAGTGCCCCGCGCATCAGCACGTTGCGCACGGTGGTCGCCCCGCTCAGTGGCAGGGGAAGCCGAGCATGTGCCGGGCGTCGTGGAACACCTCGTGCACGGTCGAGTCACCCGCCGCCGCCTGCACGAGCTGGGCGAGCTGGCCCTGGTCGAACGCGACGGCGAACAGCAGGCCGAACGCGATGAGCACGGCTGCGGCCAGTCCGGCGTACGCGCCGGCCCCCGGCAGGGCGGTCGGGGTGGTGCTGGTGGGTGTGGTCATGTCGCTCCCTCAGGGGTTCTCCGCCCCATCTCAAGGTTGCGACGTCTGAAGTGTCCTGACTCCCGGATCGACGCTGGCCTCCGACCTTCCCACCCGCTTGGGCAGTGGTCGAGTGTGGAGGTTCGCTCCCCGGTCACAGTGGCGGGACCGTCCCGGAATCGCACCGGGTTCCTTCGCGACGTCGCGATGGCGACGGCAGTCAACCGCCTGACCGTGATCGGGTCAAGAACTGATCCACCGGTCATCGTGTGGTCTCCGCCGTACGCGCCGATTCGGCCCGGGTCCGCATGCCCGTCAGCAGCAGCTGTGCGGCCAGCACGGCCCCGACACCCTCGCCCGCGCGGAGCCGAAGGTCGAGCAGCGGCTCGAGCCCCAGTCGCTGCAGGACGGCGGCGTGCGCCTTCTCACGGCTGCGCTGACCCGCGACGAGGTGCGCGGCGACGCCCGGCTCGGCCTGCACGGCGAGCAGCGCTGCAACGCTGGTGGCCAGCCCGTCCAGCACGACGACAGCGCCGGCGCGCGCCGCACCCAGGACCACACCGGTGAGCAGCGCGATGTCGGGACCGCCGAGTGCGGTGAGGTGTCCCACGGGAGTGCTGTCGGCGCCGGCCCGCTCCCACCGCGCCACCGCCTCGGCGACGACCTCGGCCTTGCGCTGCACCATGGCGCTGTCCGCTCCGGCACCGAGCCCGACCACGTCGTCCGGCCGGAGGCGCAGGATGCCGCCGGCGAGCGCGGCCGCGACTGTGGTGTTGCCGATCCCGACCTCACCGAGCGAGACCAGTCCGCTGTGGGCAGCCTCCGCCCCGACCTCGATCCCGCGCGCGATCAGCAGGTCCACTGCATCAGCACTGAGCGGGTCCTCGTCACGCAGGTTGCCGGTGCTGCTGCCGGCATCGACGACGGTCACGGCAAGTCCTGACGCGCGCGCGGCGACGACACCCACCGCAGTGCCGGCCCTTGCCGCGTCGAGAAGGTGCTCGGTCACCGACGCCGGAAACGCGCTCACTCCGAGCTCGACGACCCTGTGTCGCCCGACGACGAGCACCAGGGTGCCCGTACGGTCGCCGGCACGACCCAGCGCGACCGCGCGGTCGACCGCGCGGTCGAGGACGCCGAGCGACCCTGGCGTCGTGAGCAGCGTGTCGGCCGCGTCGCGTGCGGCCACGACCGCCCCCTGATCAGGGGAGCGCAGCCGAGATACCGGCACGGCGGGCTGCACGTCCGTCGGCCAGCGGTTCCGCAGCACCACGTCGCTCAGCGGTGCCCGCCGCGACCAGCCAGCGCGTTCGAGCCCCGGTGCCGGCGGTCGCTCGTCCGGCCAGCCCAGGCAGAGCCAGCCGAGAGTGACGACGCCGTCGGGCAACCCCAGCAGTGAAGCCAGCTCGTCCGGCCGAAACAGCGTCACCCACCCCAGCCCCAGCCCTTCGGCGCGGGCGGCGAGCCACATGTTCTGGATCGCGCAGGCGCAGGACCACAGGTCCGCGTCCGGGAACGTCGCCCGGCCGAGCACGCCCGCCGCCGGGACGCGGCGGTCGCAGCACACGACGACGCCGAGCGGAGCCTCGCGGATCCCCTCGAGCTGGAGGTCGAGCAGGTGGCGGCCCGCGTCGGCGTCGAGCTGCCGGGCCTGTGCGAGCCGCTCCGCGTCGGCCATGACCGACGCGCGCTCACGCAGTGCCGGGTCCTGCACCACCAGGAACCGCCACGGCTGCGAGTGGCCCACAGAGGGGGCGGAGTGCCCGGCCGTCAGCACCCGCTCGAGCACGTCCTCCTGCACCGGATCGGGCCGGAAGCGACGGATGTCCCTGCGCGCAGCGACGATGTCGTGCAACGCAGCTCGGGCGTCGTCCGGGAACCGCCACGCGTCCGGCGCCGCGCGCCGCTGCGCCGCAGACGTCTGGTCGCCGATGACCGGGACAGGGCGCGGCCAGGTCATGCCGACCTCCGATCGGGCACCGTCGCGAGGATCTCGCGCACCGCCGAGATCAGCCGGTCGCTCACCTCCGCGTCACGGACCGCCGTCCGCCAGTGCTCCGCCGTCAAGCCAGGGAACGTGTCGCCTCGGCGTACGGCAATGCCGCTTTCCCGCAGCGCTTCTCGTACGTCAGGGCGTCCCCGGACGCGGCAGAGCAGGAACGGCGCCTGGCTGTCCGGCGTGACCTCCACCCCGACCTCGACCAACGCGCTCTGCAGCCGCTCGCGCTCCGCAGCCAGCACCGCGGCATCCCGCTCCGCACTGCGCACCGGCCCTGGCGCGAGGCAGGCGTCCAGCGCGACCAGCGCCAGCGTCGACACCGCCCACGGCGGTTGTGCGCGTCGAAGCTGCTCGACCAGCTGGGGTGGCGCGAGCAGGTAGCCCACGCGCAGACCCGCGAGCGCCCACGTCTTGGTGAGGCTGCGTACGACCAGCAGACCGGGCAGGTCTGCCCGTCCGGCCAGCGAGTGCGGCTCACCGGGGATCGCGTCCGCGAACGCCTCGTCGACCACGACGACCCGACCTGGCCGGCACAGCTCCGCCACCCGCCCGTGCACGATCCCGGTCGGGTTGGTCGGGTTCCCGACGACGACCAGGTCGGCGTCGGGGGGGACGTCGCCGGGATGCAGCTGGTACGGCGGTTCCAGGACCAGCCGCTCCACCTCATGGCCGGCGGCACGCAGCGCCGCCTCCGGCTCGGTGAACGACGGATGCACGCACACCGCACGGCGGGGGCTCAGCGCGCGGGCGATCAAGGCGAAAGCCTCGGCACCCCCGGCGGTGACGAGCACCTCGTCGGGCGATCGGCCGTGACGCCGGGCGACGGCGGCCGTCGCAGCGGCGGGGTCGGGGTAGCTCCCCAGCCGGTCGAGCGCCCGCTCGAGACGGCCCCGCAGCCAGGCCGGCGGCGCTGCGCTGCGGACGTTGACCGCCAGGTCGAGCAGCCCCGGACCCACCTCGCGGTCACCGTGGTGGTGCAGGTCGTAGTCGGTCACGGGTGGGCGTGCGCGTGCCCGTGCGAGTGCGCCGGGTCGTCGGGGTGGTCGTGCGGCGTCTGTGGCGCGCCGACCTTGGCCTCGAAGCCGGGCAGCGCGATCCGGTAAGCACAGGTGTCGCAGTTCATCCGCAGGTCACCGGCCTCAAGCTCGGTCCACCGCTCGAGCACCACGGCCGCCAGGGCGTCTGTCGGACCGAGCAGCCCGGCGACGCGGACGTCCAGCCCCGGGTGCCCTCCCGCCCACTCCTGCGCCTGCGCGACGATCCGGTCCGGCAGCACCCCGGAGAACAGGAACCACGGCAGCACGACGATCCGCGAGAACCCCAGCCGCCGGGCGCGTTCGAGGCCGGCCGGCACCGAGGGCTCGGCCAGCGAGATGAAGCAGGTCTCGACCGTCCCGAACCCGCGGCCCTCCTGCAGCAGGCGGGCTGTCTTGGCGATCTCTGCGTTGGCGTCGGGGTCGGTCGCACCGCGCCCGACGAGCACGACCGCGGTGTCCGCCCACCCCTCGCGCGGGACGACGTCGAGCAGCCGCGCCTCGGCCTCGCCGAGCAGTGCCGGGTGAGGACCCAGGGGTCGGGCGTAGCGGAACGACAGCCCCGGGTGCCGCAGCTCCTCGCGGCGCAGCGCAGCCGGGATGTCGCCCTTGCTGTGGCCGGCCGCGACCAGCACCAGAGGAACGACGTCCACCGTGCGGTGACCGGCGGCGACCAGCCGGGCGGTCACGTCCTGGATCGGCGGAGGCGCCAGCTCGAGGAAGCCGCCCTCGACGTCGGTGTACGGCACGGCTGCACGGACGCGTGCGACGAGCTCGCCGAACTGCTCCACGCCGGTTGCGTGCTTCGTGCCGTGCCCGATGACGAGCAGAGCCGGCCTCATGACGTGACCTCCTGGCGAGGGGCTGAGTAGAGCAGCGCGTTGAGAGCAGCGGAAGCGACTGCGGATCCGCCCTTCTCGCTGACGTTGCTGACGGCCGGCAGGCCGCTGGCTCGCAGTGCGGCCTTGCTCTCGGCAGCCCCCACGAAGCCGACCGGCAGGCCGATGACCAGGGCCGGCTGCACGTCCAGGGAGATGAGCTCGAACAGCGCGGTCGGCGCGCAGCCGACCACCCACACCGCGCCCGCTCCGACCTCGCCGAAGGCCAGCCGGACAGCGTCCGCGCTGCGCGTTCGCCCGTCGGCTGCGCTTGCCTGCCGGACACGGCAGACGGTCTCGCGGGTGGTTATGCCGGCCGCGACCATCTCCACGTCGGTGACGACCGGCGCACCGGCGAGCAGCGCCGCCTGCCCCGCGCGCAGCGCCTGCTCGTCGGTGACCAGGTCCTCCACGTAGTCGAGATCGGCGCTGGAGTGGACGACGCGCTCGACCACCGCGCGGTACAGCGGCGGCAGGTGCGACAGGTCGACGCGCGAGCGCAGGATCGCGTACGACTCCTGCTCGATCGGGTGCACGGTCGCTCTCACGAGTCCTCCAGGTCGGTGCCGAACCAGCGCAGCTCGTCACGCAGGCGCACCACGTCTCCGACGACGGTCGTGACGGGTGCGCGCAGTCCCGCCGCCGCGACCTCGCGGGCGAGGTGCTCCAGCGTGCTCACCACGACGCGCTGCTTGGTCGTGGTGCCCTGCTCGATGCAGGCAGCCGGGGTCCCGGCCGCGCGTCCGTGCCGGATCAGGCCCGCCGCCAGCAGCGCCAGCCGGTCCTGCCCCATGAGGATGACCAGGGTGCCGGGTCCGGTTGCCAGCGCCTGCCAGCGGACCCGGCTGGCGGGGTCGTCAGGGTCCAGATGGCCGGTGACGATGCAGACGTCCTGCGTCAGCCCGCGTGCCGTCACGGGGATGCCCGCGTAGGCGGGCACACCGAACGCGCTGCTGATGCCGGGCACCACCTCGAACGGCACGCCCGCGGCGGCCAGGGCCTGCGCCTCCTCCGACCCGCGTCCGAAGACGAACGGGTCACCGCCCTTGAGACGCACCACACGACGGCCGGCGCGGGCGTGCTCCAGCAGCTGCGCGTTGATCTCCTCCTGACGGGGAGCCGTGCCGGTCCAGCTGGTCTTGCCGACATCGACAACGGTCGCACCAGGTCCGACGTGCTCCAGGATCTCCTTGCTCACCAAGCGATCTGCGAGCACGACGTCGGCCTCGACCAGCAGCTGGGCGGCGCGCAGGGTGAGCAGTCCCGGATCCCCCGGACCGGCGCCGACGAGGGCCACGGTCCCCGGTGTCATGCCGGCACCTCGACCAGCGCGTCAGCCGGGCAGATCTCGACGCACTCGCCACAACCGGTGCAGCGGTCGACGCGCACCCGCAGCGGCAGGCTCGGCACGATCGCGTGCTCCGGGCAGGTCAGCAGGCACGCGCCGCATGCCGTGCACGCGTCGGTGACCAGGTAGGCGTTGACAGCCCTGGTCATGGCATCCACCGGTACCCGCGCGGCGTCACCATGCGACCTGCGACCAGCCTGGTCTGCGACGAGCCGACCACCACGCACGCCAGCATCGTGACCTGCTCGACGTCCAGCTCGCCGAGAGTCGTCACGTGCACCGTCTGCCGCGGTCGGCTGGCATCGGTGACGACTCCGACCGGGGTCCCGGCCGGGCGGTGCTCGAGCAGCATCGAGACGGCCTTGGCGAGCTGCCAGTCGCGACCGCGGCTGCGCGGGTTGTAGAACGTGACGACGAGGTCGGCCTCGGCCACCGCCCGGATGCGCGCCTCGATCGCCGGCCACGGCGTGTGCAGGTCCGACAGGCTGATGCTGGCATGGTCGTGGCCCATCGGCGCACCGAGCAGGCTGCTGGCGGCCAGCGCCGCGGTGACGCCCGGGATCCCGATCACGTCGATGTCGTTCCCGGCCACCTCGAGCGCGGGACTGGCCATCGCGTAGACACCGGCGTCACCGGACCCGATCAGCGCGACCGCATGACCCTGCTCGGCCTCGCGAACGGCGCTGTGCGCGCGCTCCTCCTCCTTGCCGAGACCTGTCTCGAGGATGCGCGTGCCGGGACGAGCGAGGTCGCGCACCTGGTCGACGTACTGGTCGAGACCGACCCACACCGACGCGCGGCGCAGCTCGGCCTCAGCGCGGGGAGTGAGCAGGTCACGAGCCCCCGGGCCGAGGCCGACGAGCGCGAGCCGACCGCGTGGCGCGCGGCGCGCGACCGCCACCGTCGCCATCGCGCTCTTGGTCTTCTCGACCACGAGCTCACCGGCGCGGCTCGCGGAGGCGCTGCGCAGCAGCGCGGCCGCCTCGGCGACGCTCGGAGTGCCGAGCACCTTCGCCGGCTCGTCGCTGGGGTTCGGCACGTCCACCTCGGCGAGCTGCGCCGCGGGATAGGTCGTCAGAACCCATCCGCGCCGTCGACAGACCTCGACGATCCCTTCCTCGTCGGCCTTCTCGTCGACCGTCGCCGCCGCGACGACGCTGGCCGCGCTCAGGCCCGCCTGCTGCAGCGCGCGGTCGACCAGCGCCTCCACCTCGTCGGCGGTGACGCCGCGGGAGGCGCCGAGACCCAGCACGAGAGATGGCGGCCGGAGCAGGACCGTGCGCTCGCCGGTCGCCTCGACCATGTCGGTGACACGCACGACGTGCTCGCCGGTGTCGCCGACCGGCAGCGGTGGCAGCGGCCAGCTCGCGTCCGCGACCAGCCGCACGGGCTCGCCGTCCAGAAGTGCGCGCGACACGGCCGCGACGGCACCCTCGACGGGCCAGCCGAGGGTGTCCAACCCGGGCAGGCCCACCGCGTCGGTGGCTGTCGTCAGGACGGCTTCAGCGCCGAGCACTCGCGCGACGTCGCGGGCGAGGTCGTTGGCGCCGCCGCCGTGGCCGCCGACGAGCGCGACCGCGAAGCGCTGCGCCTGGTCGACGCACACGACTCCGGGGTCGGTCGCCTTGTCCTGCAGCAGCGGCGCGATCAGCCGCACAGTCGCGCCGGTGGCGAGGAAGCAGACCAGCCCGTCGCACTCGTGCCACGCCGACGCCAGGTCGCGCACGTCGTACGACCGGGTGTCCGGCAGCACCTCGGCCAGGCGTTCCGCGGCGCGACGACCGGCAGCAGTGGTGACGACCAGGCCGATCACGTCAGGGCTCCAGACACGACGAAGACGGGGTTCGTCGGAACCAGCCGGTGGCCGCTCCCGAGCGGCTGCAGCCGGGAGCTCTCGAGCAGCACGGCCTCGGGGGCGTAGTCGCGCATGGCCTCGACGACCGGCGCCACCCGCTCGAGCGTCGCAAGGGCGACGACCAACCGCGACGGCCGGTGCTGCACCGCGGCCCGCACGACGGCAACGCCGCCGCCGCCGACGAAGACGGCATCGGGCGCGGGCAGGCCTGCGAGCGCGTGCGGTGCGCGCCCGCGCACGACCTGCACGTCGACGCCGAACGCCTTGACGTTGGCCTCGAGCGCAGACGTGTCGTCCTTCTCGACGGCGACGACGGCCGCGCCCAGCCGGGCGCACTCGACAGCGACCGAGCCGCTGCCGGCACCGACGTCCCACACCAGGTCACCGCTGCGCGGGCCGAGCCTTGCCAGAACCAGAGCTCGCACCTCGGCCTTGGTGACCATGCCGTCGCGGTGCGCGAAGCGGTTCTCCGACACAGCCCAACCGGCTGGAGAGCTCGCCCCTGCCAGCCAGCGCTTCTCGGTAGCGACCGCCCGCTGGTCGTCAACGACGAGGACGACGTTGAGCGGGTCCCAGTCGGCGCGCCCCGCGGCCTGCCCAGGGGTCAGCCACGTGACGCGCTCACCGTCGAGGCCGACCCGCTCGACCACGCACAGCCGTCGGTCGATCCCGCCGAGCGCGGCACCGATCTCGGCCGGCCCGGCGCCGTCGGAGGTCAGCACCGCGACCTTCGGGTGCGCGCGGCACGCGGCAACCGCCGGCCGGGGGTCTCGACCGTGTGCCGACACCACGACCGCATCGTCCCAGGGCAGCCGGGCGCGGGCGAAGGCGAGTGCCACGCTGGAGACGCCGGGAATCACCTCGAGCTCGTCCGGAGGGACCCGCTCGCGCAGCAGCCGCAGCACCCCGAAGAAGCCGGGGTCGCCGGAGGCGAGCACGACCACGTCGCCACCGGCCTCGGCGACCTGGCGCAGAGCCTCTGCCGGGTCGTCGCGCAGCGCCACCGTCGGGGTGCCGTGCGGCACCGGCACCTCCCGCAGGTGACGCCGCCCGCCCATGACGAGGGACGCCTGTGCCAGCCGCTCCTGCGTCAGGGCGGACAGCGGCGAGCCGTCGAGCCCGATCACCGTGATCACGCGGCCGTCACCCACTCCGGCTCGGTCGCGGCGACGACGCCGGCTCCCTGAGGGTCGACCATCGCTACCCGCGCCGGCAGTCCGCAGAACCGGGTCAGCACTGTCGCGACGCGGCTGCAGAGCAGCCCGCCTGCGTCGCGGAGCAGGCCCGCCGCCTCCCACATCTCGTACGCGTGCCGCGCAGTATTGGCGCCGCGCACCGCCTCGACGAGGGCCGCATCCCCGCCTGCCGCTGCCGTCACCTCGACGAGGACCGCGGTGTCGACCTTGCTCTTCGTGTAGTGCGTCATGAGCACTCCGCTGGCGAGCTTGGTCAGCTTGCCGGCCATCCCGACGAAGACGACGTCACGCAGCTCGTCCGCGACCGCCTGCTTCAGTGCCGCGCCGGTGAAGTCGCCGACCTCCACGAAGCACACCGGCGGCAGGTCCGGGAGCAGCCGCATGGCCGCCTTCTCGGTGCGCCCCCCGGTGGCGAGCACCAGTGTCGGCAGGCCCTGCGCCGCCATCACGTCAACGGCCTGCACGACCGACGCCCGCCACGACGCCGTGCTGAACGGCCGCACGATCCCTGTCGTGCCGAGGATGGAGATGCCACCCAGGATGCCGAGCCGCGCGTTGGTCGTCTTCTTGGCGCGCTTCTCGCCGTCCGGCACGCTGATGACCACGACGACCCCGCGCGTGGCGAGGTCGAGCACGGCGCCGATGTTGTCGTGGAGCATCTGCCGAGGCACGGGGTTGATGGCAGGGCCACCGACCTCCAGGCCCAGACCGGGCTTGGTGACCACGCCGACACCGACACCGCCCTCGATCTGCAGGCCCGGCTCGTCTCGCCAGCGGACCGTCGCCGTCAGGTGTGCGCCGTGCGTGACGTCGGGGTCGTCGCCGGCATCCTTGACGACAACAGCCTCCGCGCGCGCCTTCTCCACGTCGCAGCGCTCGAGGGGGAACGAAACCCGCTGCCCGGCAGGCAGAACCACCTCGACCGTCGTCTGCGGTGTCTGCGTGAGCAGCGCGGTCACCGCCGCCTTCGCGGCAGCCGCGCTGCAGGTTCCCGTGGTCCAGCCGTTGCGCAGCGGCCCGGTACGCACCTTCGCGGTGCGCGGCAGATCCGGCTCGCGCAGCTCCGGGTCGGTCATGCCGTTCCTGGGTGAATACCGGCGCGCGCCACCTGTCGCTTCGCGCGCAGCTCCGCCCGGGCGGCTTGGTCCTCCACCTTGCGGTGCTCGTGGAAGTGGCCCGGGTGGTAGAGGTGCGACCGGGTGCCACCGGCGCCGAGCGCGGGGCCGACCAGCACCAGCGTGTGCTTGTAGAGCTTGTGCTCCTTCACCTTCTCCGCGAGCTCGCCGAGACGGCACTGGAAGACCAGCTCGTCCGGCCAGGTCGCGGCGTAGGCGACGACGCAGGGGGTGTCCGCGTCGTACGTACCGGCTGACAGCAGCTCGTCCTGCAGCTGCCTGGTGCGCGCGGCCGACAGGAACAGCGCCATGGTCGTCCCGTGCTCGGCGAAGCTGCGCACGGTCTCGCGTGGGGGCATCGGCGTCTTGCCGCCCTCGAGGCGAGTGAGCACGACGGACTGCGCAACCTCCGGGATCGTCAGCTCGCGCTGCACGAGCGCCGCCACCGCGCTGAAGCTGCTGACCCCCGGGATGACCTCGGTCTGCAGCCCGAGACGTGTGCACAGCTCGTGCTGCTCCTGGGTGCCCCCCCACAGCGCCGGATCCCCGGAGTGGATGCGGGCCACCCGCAGCCCCTCGCGCGCCGCGCGCTCGAAGTGGTGCGTGATCCCCTCCATCGAGTGCTCGGCGGAGTTCACGACCACCGCGCCGGGTCGCACGTGCTGCAGCACGTCCTCGTGCACCAGCGACGCCGCCCAGATGACGATGTCGGCCTCACCGATGCGCTTCGCGGCGCGCAGCGTGAGCAGGTCGGCTGCGCCGGGACCGGCGCCGACGAAGGAGACGAGTCCGGTCATGCACTCCCCCTGGTATCGGTGAGGCGGCTGCCCCGGCTGCCGCGGCGAGCGGGGACGACGACGGTGGACAGGTACGGCGCCTCGCCCTGGACCTCGGCAGCCGGACGCACCTGCTCGTCCGGCAGCCCCAGCGCCGCACCGAAGACGGCGTCGTCGACACGGCCCTGCGCGCGCAGCACGTCGAGGACCGCGGGCATGTGCCGGCCGCCCTTGTAGGCGACGACGGTGTCGAAGTGCGTGAGCGCCTCCTCGAACGCAGCCACGCCTGCGGTCAGCGGGAGCAGCGCAAGCGACTCGGTGCCCTCGCAGAGCACGGTGCCGCTACGCGCGGCGAGGTCCTGCATCGCCGTGATGCCGGGGACGGTCTCGACAGCGACCTCCGGCAGCCGCTCGCGCACGGCGTCGGCGAGGTAGCTGAAGGTGCTGTAGACGTTGGGGTCGCCGATCGTGGCGAAGGCAACGGTGCCGCCGGTCTCGCGCAACCGCTGGGCTACCGCGTCGGCAGCCGCATCCCATGCCGACCTCCGCTGCTCGGTCGCACCGCCTCGGTCATCGAGGGCGAAGACCAGGCGCAGCACGCGGTCGTGCGTGACGTGCGCCCGCACTGTTGCCTCGGCACGCCCCTGCTCCGCTGTGTCCATGACCGGAACCACGACCAGATCGGCGCTCTCGAGGACGCGCACTCCCTTGACGGTCACCAGCTCCGGGTCGCCCGGTCCCATGCCTACGCCGATCAGCTTCACGCCGGCACTGCCTGCGTGACCCGCGCGGCGCGGTCGACGAGCCGCGCAGCCAGCTCGGGCGTTCCGGCCCAGTGCACGTGCAGGTAGCTCGCGTGCACACCGCCCTGCACGAAGCCCTCGCGGTCACCGTCGTCGAGGTCCCAGGCAGGAGTGCCACCGGCGCGCGGCTCGACCACCGTGCGGTGGAACTCATGTCCGGTCACACCGCTGCTCGTCGTGCGGTAGCCGAGGGTCAGCCGCTCGGTCATCCGTCCCACCGCCGGAAGGACACCGCACATGGGCAGGCCGTCCAGCTCCTGGCACAGGTAGAGCAGTCCGGCGCACTCCGCGCTGACCGGCGCGCCGCCAGCTGCAAGGCGTCGCACGTCATCGCGCAGCGAGGTGTTCGCCGAGAGCTGCGCGGCGTGCACCTCGGGGAAGCCGCCGCCGATCACCAGCCCCGCGGTGCCGTCCGGCAGACGTCCGTCGCACAGCGGGTCGACGACGACGACCTCGGCACCTGCGGCAGCAAGCAGCTCGACGGTCTCGGCGTAGGAGAAGGTGAACGCCTCGCCTCCGAAGACCGCGACGATCGGCCGCGCGTCGCGCTGGATCGCGGGCGGTGACCACGGCTCGGCGTCCAGCGGCGGTGCCGAGCGAGCGAGGTCCAGCAGCGCGTCGAGGTCGAGCGACTGCGCACACAGGTCGGCGAGCGCGCGCACAGCGGCAACCGCATCGGCGCTGCGCTCAGCGACCGGGACGAGTCCGAGGTGCCGGCTCGGGGTCGCCACCGACGCCTCGCGCCGCAGCACGCCGAGCACCGGTGCGACTCCTCCGAGCGCGGTCCGCAGCAGCTCCTCGTGCCGGGCGCTGCCGACGCGGTTGAGCACGACGCCGCCGAGCCGCACCCGGTCGTCGAAGGCCGCGAAGCCCTGCACGAGTGCCGCCACCGACCGGCTCTGCGACGACGCGTCGACGACCAGCACCACCGGCGCGTCGATCAGCCGGGCGACGTGTGCGGTGGAGCCCTCGTCGGTCGAGCCCCGTCCGTCGTAGAGACCCATGACGCCCTCGACCACGGCGACATCGGCGCTACGGGCGCCGTGCAGCAGCAGCGGCGCGATGAGGCGCTCTCCGACGAGCACCGGGTCGAGGTTGCGACCGGGCCGGCCGGTCGCCAGCGCGTGGTAGCCGGGGTCGATGTAGTCGGGGCCGACCTTGTGCGGCGACACCTGCAGGCCGCGGTCGCGCAGCGCCGCCATCAGCCCGGTCGCGACGGTCGTCTTGCCCGCCCCGGACGAGGGCGCCGCGATCACCAGCCGCGGCAGGCTCACCACTCGATCCCCCGCTGGCCCTTCTGACCGGCGTCCATCGGGTGCTTCACCTTCGTCGTCTCGAGCACCAGGTCCGCGATCTCGATCAGCCGCGGGTCGGCGTCACGACCGGTGATGACGACGTGCTGGCTGCCGGGTCGGTCGCGCAGCGTGCGCACGACGTCCTCGACGTCGACCCAACCCCACTTCATCGGATAGGTGAACTCGTCCAGCACGTAGAAGCGGTAGGTCTCAGCGGCCAGGTCGCGCTTGACCTGCTCCCAGCCCTCGAGCGCGTTCGCAGCGTGGTCCTCGTCGCTGCCCGCCTTGCGAGTCCAGGACCAGCCCTCACCCATCTTGTGCCAGGCGACGGTCCCGCCCTCGCCGCTGCTGCCGAGCACCCGCAGCGCGTGCTCCTCGCCGACCTTCCACTTCGCGCTCTTGACGAACTGGAAGACCCCGATCGGCCAGCCCTGGTTCCAGGCGCGCAGCGCGAGCCCGAACGCGGCAGTCGACTTGCCCTTCATCTGGCCGGTGTGCACGACGAGAAGCGCACGGTTGCGGCGCTGACGGGTGGTGAGCCCGTCGTCCGGGACGCTGCTCGGCTGTCCTTGCGGCATCAGGCGACCCTCCGGATCGACGCTGGCATCAGGCGACCCTCCGGTTCGGCGCTGGCATCAGGCGACCCTCCGGTTCGGCGCGAAGGTCTGTGCGACCGACGTCAGCGACTCGGCCGACAGCTCCTCCAGTCGCAAAGCGATCCCGCCCAGCTGCCGGCCGAGCTCTGCGGCCAGCCCGAGCCGTACGGGACCGCTCTCGCAGTCGACGACGACGCAGGCCGCGCCGCTGCGGGAAAGGTGCGCCGTGGCGAGCTCCGGCGCCGGGCCGCTGGTGTGCCGGCCGTCCGTGACGATGACGACGAGCGCGCGGCGCCCGGGGTCACGCACCGCCTCGACGCGCAGCACCTCCGTGGCGCGGAGCAGTCCGGACGACAGGGGTGTACGCCCGCCGGTCGGGAGGGCGGCGAGCAGCACAGCAGCGGCCTCGACGCTGCTCGTGGGTGGAAGCGCGAGCGTCGCCTCGCTGCCGCGGAAGGTGACCAGCCCGACCTTGTCGCGGCGCTGGTAGGCGTCGAGCAGCAGCGACAGCACAGCTCCCTTCACGGCTGCGGTCCGAGCGCGGGCGGCCATCGAACCGGAGGAGTCGAGCACGAACAGCACGAGGTTGCCCTCGCGACCTTCTCGCACCGCCTCGCGCAGGTCGCTCGACCGAAGCAGGACGCCGGTGCCGCTGCGGCCGCGAGCGCGCTGGTGCGGCGCGGCCGCCTGCAGGGTGGCGGACAGGTGCAGCGACTGCAGCCGACCGGTCGGGACGCGCGCGCCGGTCAGCTTGCCGCTGCCGCCCTGCGCGCGCGAGCGGCGGCCGGCGGCACCGGAGCGCCGGTTCACGCCGGGCACCTGGAGCGACACGGTCCTGTACGCGTCACCGGGGGCTTCGGTGCGCTCAACCGAGGCGGCGGCCGGCGACGGCTGCTCCTCCTCGCTTGCGTCCGGGGAACGCGAGGCTGGAGCCTCGCCTTCGCCGGACGCAGCGTTGGCCGGCGGAGGCGGGTTGCCTCCGCCGTCGGGTCCGCCCTCCGGATCCTCCGGTCCCTCCTCCGGCTCGACGGACGACAGCGCGTCGTCGAGCTGCTGCTCATCGAGACCGGGCGCCTCGAACGGCGTGCGCCGACGGCGGTGCGGCAACGCCAGTCGCGCAGCCGTACGGACGTCCTCGGTCGTGACCTCGTCGCGACCGGCCCAGGCGGCGAGTGCGACGGCAGCCTTGGCGGTGACCAGGTCGGCGCGCAGCCCGTCGACGCCGAACGACGCACACACGGTGGTGACCTCGCGCAGCGCCTGGTCGCCGAGCGCCACCCTCGGCAGCCGCTCGCGCGCGGCGGCGATGTGCGCCGCCAGCTCAGCATCATCGGCGGCCCAGCGGGCGGCGAAGCCCTCCGGGTCGGCGTCGTACGCCATCCGTCGCCGGACGACCTCGGCGCGCTCGGCAGGGTCGCGGGTGGCGGTGACCTCGACGGTCAGCCCGAAGCGGTCGAGCAGCTGCGGACGCAGCTCGCCCTCCTCGGGGTTCATCGTGCCGACGAGAAGGAACCTCGCCGCGTGCCGAACCGAGACGCCTTCGCGCTCGACGTAGGAGGTGCCGAGCGCTGCGGCATCGAGCAGCAGGTCGACCAGGTGGTCGTGCAGCAGGTTGACCTCGTCGACGTAGAGGACGCCGCGGTGCGCCTGGGCGAGCAGACCGGGTTCGTACGCGCGGACGCCCTCGGTCAGCGCCTGCTCCAGGTCGAGCGACCCGACCAAGCGGTCCTCGGACGCGCCCACCGGCAGCTCCACGAGCCGGGCGGAGCGGGAGGCAGCCGCCGCGCCGTCGTGCGGACCGTCGGGGCAGGCCAGGTCCGGCGCCGAGGGGTTGCAGGAGAACCGGCACCCCTCGACGACGGCGAGCGGCGGCAGCAGCGCCGCGAGCGCCCGCACGATGGTCGACTTCGCGGTGCCCTTCTCGCCGCGCACGAGCACGCCGCCGACCGACGGCGAGACGGCGTTCACCACGAGCGCCAGCCGCAGGTCCTCGAGGCCGACAACGGCCGAGAACGGGTAGCCGGTGGTCACCGGGACGCGCCCGGGGGGCACGTCGGAGCAGACGGCGTCATGTGCGCCTTCCTCGGGGTCCGCGCCCCGCGAGAGCTGGTCGACGGCGGGAGTGTCTGGCTCCCCGAGAGCGATCCTCAGGTCACAGTGGCGGGACCGCGCCGGGATCGCACCGGGCTTCCTCCACTGCCGTCATGGCGCGGCCGACTCTACGCTGCCGCTGCGGGTCAGCCGTCCTCGAGGTCGCCCTCGAGCTCGAGGTAGGTGCGCTTCAGCCCGTCGAGCGTCTCGGCGGACGGCTCCTCCCACAGGCCACGGTCGGCCGCCTCGAGCAGTCGCTCCGCCATGCCGCGCAGCGCCCAGGGGTTCGACTTCTGCATGAAAGCGCGGTTCGTCTCGTCGAAGACGTAGGACTCGGCGAGCTTCTCGTACATCCAGTCGTCGACGACCCCGGCCGTCGCGTCGTAGCCGAAGAGGTAGTCGACCGTCGCCGCCATCTCGAACGCGCCCTTGTAGCCGTGCCGCTGCATCGCCGCGATCCACTTAGGGTTGACCACGCGGGCGCGGAAGACGCGGTGCGTCTCCTCCTGCAGAGTGCGCGTCTTGACCGTGTCCGGCACTGCGCTGTCACCGACGTACGCCTCCGGCGAGGAGCCGGTCAGCGCGCGGACCGCCGCGACCATCCCGCCGTGGTACTGGAAGTAGTCGTCGCTGTCGACGATGTCGTGCTCGCGGGTGTCCTGGTTCTTGGCCGCGACGCGCACCCGCCGGTAGACGCGCTCCATGTCACCGCGGGCCTCGGTGCCGTCCAGGCCGGTGCCGTAGGCGTAGCCGCCCCAGACGGCGTAGACCTCGGCGAGGTCGGCGTCGGTCTTCCAGTCGCGGCTGTCGATCAGCGGCAGCAGGCCGGCGCCGTACGCCCCCGGCTTGCTGCCGAACACGCGCGCGGTCGCCCGGCGCAGGTCGGCGCCCGCGGCGACGTCGGCGTCGACGTGCGCCTTGAGCAGGTTGTCCTCGGGCCGCTCGTCCAGGCCGGCGACCAGGCGCACCGCGTCGTCGAGCATCGTGACGACGTGCGGGAAGGCGTCGCGGAAGAACCCGCTGATGCGCAGCGTCACGTCGACGCGCGGGCGACCGAGCTCCTCCAGCGGCACGACCTCCAGGTCGGTCACGCGGCGCGAGGCCGGGTCCCACACCGGCCGCACCCCGAGCAGCCACAGCGCCTCGGCGATGTCGTCGCCTGAGGTGCGCATCGCGCTGGTCCCCCAGACCACGAGTCCGACCGAGGCGGGGTACTCGCCGTGGTCCGCCAGGTAGCGCGACAGCAGCGAGTCGCCGAGCGCCTTGCCCACCTCCCAGGCGTTGCGTGACGGGATCGCCTTGGGGTCGACGGAGTAGAAGTTGCGACCGGTCGGCAGCACGCCGACGAGCCCACGGGTGGGCGAGCCCGACGGACCGGCCGGGACGAAACCGCCGTCCAGCCCGTGCAGCAGATGAGCGATCTCGTCGGTCGTGCGCGCCAGGCGCGGAACGACCTCCTCGCAGGCGAAGCGCAGCACCGCCTCGACGTCCGGGAGGTCATCGCGGTCGAGCACGTCGTGGACGATCGCCGGCACGGAGGAGGCGTCCCAGCCCTTGACGTCCACCGACTGCACCAGTCGGCGCGCCATGTCCTCGAGCTGGTCGGCCTGGCGGCGGTCGTCCTCGACCAGGCCGTACGCCGCACCCAGCGCGCGACGCAGCCCGGGCAGCGCGTCGGCGTTGCCCGCCCAGGTCTGCTGCGCACGCAGCACGCCGAGGACCAGGTCGACCCGCGCCTCCCCCGCGGGCGGCAGGCCGAGCACGTGCAGGCCGTCACGGATCAGGACGTCCTTGACCTCGCAGAGGTAGCCGTCGACGTGCAGCAGGAAGTCGTCGAACTCCTCGTCGCTGGGCGTCTCGCTCACGTGCAGGTCGTGGTGCAGCTGGGCCTGCGTGATGAGGTCCCAGATCTGACCGCGGATGGTCGGCAGCTTGGCCGGGTCCATCGCCTGCACCTGGGCGTACTCGTCGAGCAGCTGCTCGAGCTGCGCCATCTCGTCGTAGGACTCCGCGCGCGCCATCGGCGGCACCAGGTGGTCGACGACGGTCGCGTGGCCGCGACGCTTGGCCTGCGTGCCCTCGCCCGGGTCGTTGACGATGAACGGGTAGAACAGCGGCAGGTCGCCGAGCACCGCGTCGGGCGCGCACCCCGCGGACAGGCCGAGCCCCTTGCCGGGCAGCCACTCCAGCGTCCCGTGCTTGCCGAGGTGCACGACCGCGTGCGCCCCGAAGTCCTGCGCCAGCCAGCGGTAGGCCGCCAGGTAGTGGTGGCTGGGCGGCAGGTCCGGGTCGTGGTAGATCGCGATCGGGTTCTCGCCGAAGCCGCGCGGCGGCTGGATCATCAGCACGACGTTGCCGTACTGCAGCGCCGCCAGCACGATCTCGTCACCGTCGACGTAGAGGCCGCCGGGCGGCGGTCCCCAGTGCGCGAGCATCCCGTCCTGCAGGGTTTGCGGGAGCGAGGAGAACCAGCGCGTGTAGTCCGCCAGCGGCACCCGCGCGACGGCCGTCTGCAGCTGCTCCTCGGTCAGCCACTCGACGTCGTGGCCGCCGGCCGCGATGAGCGTGTGCACCAGCTCATCGCCATCCTCCGGAAAGGCACCCACGTCGTAGCCCGCGGCGCGCATCGCCTGCAGCACCCGCACCGCGCTGGCCGGGGTGTCCAGCCCGACCGCGTTGCCGACCCGGGAGTGCTTGGTGGGGTAGCTCGACAGCACGAGCGCGAGCTTCTTGTCGGCGTTCGGGACGTGTCGCAGCCGCGCGTGCGCGACGGCGATCCCCGCCACGCGGGCGGCCCGCTCGGGGTCGGCGACGTAGCGGTGCAGGCCGTCGTCGGTCGTCTCCTTGAACGAGAACGGCGCCGTGATGAGCCGCCCGTCGAACTCCGGGATCGCCACCTGCATCGCCGCGTCGATCGGCGCCAGCCCCGCATCGGAGGCGGCCCAGTCCTCTCGCGAGGACGTGACGCAGAGCGCCTGCAGCACCGGGACGTCCAGCGCCGTCAGGGCACCGGCGTCCCAGCCCTCGGCGTCGGCGGCGTTGGACCCGCCGGAGGCCAGCACCGTGACGACGAGCGCGTCGACCTGCCCGGCGAGCAGCTCCTCCACGACGGGCAGTGCGCCGCCTGCGTCCGGGCGCAGCGAGCCGGCGTACACCGGGCGGGCGTTGGCACCCGCTGCCTCGACCGCGTCGCACAGGACGTCGACGAAGGCGGTGTTGCCGGACAGCTCGTGCGCCCGGTAGTACACGACACCGACCGTCGGCCGCGACGGGTCGTGCGCTCGCTGGCCGCTCACCCCGTGCGCCGGCAGCGGCTGCGGCGGGGCGAAGCCGTGACCGGTCAGCAGGATGGTGTCGGACAGGAACGCCACCAGCTCGCGCAGGTTGTCGCTGCCGCCCTCGCGCAGGTAGGCGCCGGCGTCGGCGACGACACCGGCCGGCACGGTCGAGGCCGCGGTCAGCTCGGCGTCGACGCCCTCGCCGCCGACGGCCACGACCGGGATGCGGCGCCCTGCCGCGTCAGCGAGCAGCGCGTCGAAGCCATCCCAGGCCTGCCGTCCGCCCAGCAGCCGGACGAGCACGATCTGCACGCCCTCGAGGTCGACCTGCTCGAGGCGCACCGGGTTGGCCAGGCGCAGGGGAAGAGCGGGCTCGGGCACCGCGCGTGCGGCGAGGAGGTCGGTATCGGCGGTGGACAGCAGCAGCAGGCTCACCCTGCCCATCCTGCCTGCTGCGACTACGGGGGCCCCGGGGGGACGAACGGGAGCCCCGCCGGTGGGCCGTTCTCGAGCAGCCGCAGCACGGCGTCGGTGTCGAGGTGGTCGGCCACCAGGTCGCCGAGCGCGTCCAGCCGCGCCTGCCGGACGTCCTCGAACGACGTCGTGCCGGGAAGCCAGCGGCGGCCCGCTGCGTCCGCGACCTCGGCGAGGTACGCCCGGCGCATGGCGTCGCTCTCGAGCGCGCCGTGCCAGACCGTTCCGGTGACCGAGCCGGTGCGACAGCCCTCGCCGGGTTCGAAGACCGGCTCGCCGCCGTCGACCGTGACGACCCCGTGGTGGATCTCGTACGCCGTCGTGACCGGGTGGCCGCGGTACGAGCCCTGCGGCCGGGCGAGCGTCTTCTCCCGCACGAACACGGTGTGCACAGGCAGGAGACCGAGGCCGTCCACGTGCCCGGCACTCGACTCGACCTCGTCGTCGATCGTGCGGCCGAGCATCTGGTAACCGCCACAGATCCCGAGCAGCGGCCGGCCCGCGGCGACGCGCTCCCCCAGCGCCGGCTCCATCCCGCGGCTGCGAAGCCAGGCCAGGTCGTTCACCGTCGCGCGCGTGCCGGGCAGCACGACGAGGTCGGCATCGGCGAGCTCCGCCGGAGTCGTGGCGAAGCGCACGAGGACGCCAGGCTCGCTGGCCAGCGCATCGACGTCAGTCCAGTTCGACATCCGCGGGAAGCGCACGACGGAGACCCGCAGCACATCTGCGCCGACCGGTGGGAGCGGCGTCACGGGCGCAGCGATGTCGAGCGAGTCCTCGGCGTCCAGCTGCAGGCCCGGGATCCACGGCAGGACGCCGAGCGTCGGCCGCCCGGTCAGCTGCTGCAGCATCCGCAGGCCGGGCGCGAGCAGCGCGTCGTCGCCGCGGAACTTGTTGATGACGAAGCCGGCCACGAGCGCCTGGTCGTCGGCCTCGAGCAGCGCGAGAGTGCCGAACAGCGAGGCGAAGACGCCACCCCGGTCGATGTCGCCGACGACGACGACCGGCAGCTGCGCCGCTCGGGCCAGGCCCATGTTGGCGATGTCGGTCGCGCGCAGGTTGATCTCTGTGGGCGAGCCCGCGCCCTCGCAGACGACGACCTCGTAGCGGGAGCCAAGGTCGGCGAGAGACTGGAGAGCGATGTCCAGCAGCGCCGCCTTGTGCTCGCGGTAGCCGGTCGCGGAGACGTCCGCCCACGGCTTGCCCAGGACGACCACCTGACTCGTCCGGTCACTGCCTGGCTTGAGCAGCACGGGGTTCATGGCCGCCTCGGGGGCGACCCCGGCCGCCGCTGCCTGCATCGCCTGAGCCCGGCCGATCTCAGCGCCGTCAGCGGTGACCGTGCTGTTGAGGGACATGTTCTGCGCCTTGAACGGCGCGACCCGCACGCCCTGCCTCGCCAGCCAGCGGCACAGGCCGGCAGTGACGACCGACTTGCCGGCGTCGGACGTGGTGCCGGCGACCAGGAGCGCGCGCGTCATCGGCGTCGGCCGTCGATCCCCAACCGCACCGCGACGGCGAGCACCCCCGTCGCCACCGACACCGCAGCCGACAGTCGCGCTGCACGGGCGATGTCCGCCGGCTCAGGCGCCGGTCCGTCGCCGAGGGTCGTCCTCGGATCGAGTCTTCCCTCGTAGGTCAGAGGCCCCCCGAGCGTTCGTCCCAGCGCCCCCGCGAACGCCGCCTCGACGCGCCCGGCGTTCGGGCTCGGGTGCTTGCCGGCATCCAGGCGCCACGCCCGCACGGCGGCCGCGGGGCTGCCGCCCACCACGGGGGCGAGCGCCGTCGCGAGCGCTGCGCTCAGCCTGGCCGGCAGCAGGTTCGCGACGTCGTCCGCACGCGCCGATGCCCAGCCGAACCGGGCGTAGCGCGGGCTGCGGTGCCCGACCATCGCGTCGAGGGTGTTCACGGCCCGGTAGCCGAGCATTCCCGGGACACCGAAGGCGGCGCCCCAGATGAGCGGGCCGACCACGGCGTCGCTGGTGTTCTCAGCCACCGACTCCACCGTCGCCCGCGCGAGCCCGGCGGCATCGAGGACGGAGGCGTCCCGGCCGCACAGGTGCGACAGGCGGCTTCTCGCACCATCGACCTGCCCATCCTCGATCAGCGCTGACATCGCTGCCGCCTCCGCCCGGAGGGTCGTGCCGCCGACGACCGCCCACGTGGCGGCCACGGTGAGGATGCCGTGAGCGAGACCGCTCACGCGGGTGCGGCGAGCGGCCGCGCCGAGCCCGGCGGCCCCGCCCACGAGCATCCCGGCGTGCAGCACCCCCGGCAGCCGCGCATCGGCGTAGAGCAGCCGCTCGCTGAGCAGCGCCGCTCGCCCGAACGCCGCGACCGGGTGCCCGCGGCGCGGGTCGCCCGCGAGCCAGTCGAGGAGCAGCCCACCGGCCATCCCGGCGCCGGTTGCCCACCAGCCGGGGCGACGTCGAGCAGCGGCCGCGGTCATCGCAGGCAGGATAGGGACCTGCCGAGACCGTGACCGCCTCCGCTGGCTACGGTTCCGCCGATGGAGGTCCTGCTGCTGGGCACCGGCGGCCCGCGCGGCTGGCCGGAGCCGGGCTGCGCTTGCGCGTCGTGCGCGAGCGCAGTGACCCGGCGCGTCTCGCGTGCACCGTCCGCCGCGCTGGTGGACGACGTGCTGCTGGTGGACCCGACACCGGAAGCGGCGCGGCAGGCCGCCGGAGCGGGTCGGGACCTGTCGCGCGTGCGGACCGTGCTGCTCTCCGGGGCGCACCCGCCAGCGCTGCCGGTGGCCGAAGGTCCGGTGGAGGTGCTGGGCAGCGAGACGGCGCTGGCGGCGTGGGCGGCCGACGACCGGGTGCGGCCGCTGCCGGTCGTGGTGGGGGACGTCGTGCGGCGAGGAGAGCACGTCCTTCGCGTCGTCGCGGACGGAGACGGGATCGGCTGGGACGTGCGCGGATCGGGGCGGCTGCTCTGGGCACCGGGGGTCGGGGGCCCGACCCTGCCCGAGCAGGCCGGGCCGTACGACGTCGTGGCTCTCGGCGGCGGGCCGTCGGTGGCTGGGCGGACCGTGGGTGAGCTGCGTCGCTCCGGCTGGGTCGGCGACGGGACCGACGTCGTGCTCGTCGGGCTCGGCCACGACCACGGGCACCCGGATGCGCTCGCCGACCTGCTGCCCGCATGGGGCGTCCGCGCGGTGCCGGACGGCACCGTCATCCGGATCGGCGACGACCGCGACGGTCCGCAGCCGGGGCTGCAGGGACGGGTGCTGGTGCTGGGCGGCGTGCGATCGGGGAAGTCCGCCCTCGCCGAGCAGCTGCTCGCCGCCCAGCCGTCGGTCACCTACGTGGCCACCGGTGGCACTCGCGAGGACGACCCGGAGTGGCGCGATCGGGTCGCGGCGCACGTGACGAGACGACCGGCGCAGTGGCGGACGGTCGAGTCGACCGACGTGGCGGGCTGCCTGCGCGCCGCGGAGGGCCCGCTGCTGATCGACTGCCTCGGCACGTGGCTGACCGCCCGGCTCGACCGTCACGGCGTGTGGGACGGCGCCCCGGTCGAGCCGGTCGAGGCCGACGTCGCGGAGCTGCTCCTGGCGTGGCGCGCCGTCACCGTGCCAGTGGTCGCCGTGAGCAACGAGGTGGGCAGCGGTGTGGTGCCGGCGACGGCGTCCGGCCGGCTCTTCCGGGACCTGCTCGGGCGCCTCAACGCCGCCGTCGCCGCGGAGTCCGAGACCGTCCTGCTCGCAGTAGCCGGGATCCCGGTTCCCCTGCGTCTCCGGGCGAGCCCGTGAGCGGCGTCGGATCCGTCGTCGGAGCCGGGCGGCTGGCCGTGGGCCTGCTCACGGTGGTGCCGGCAGGCGCCGTCGACGCGAGCCGGAGGACCGTCCGCGACGCGCTGCTGCTGGCGCCGCTGGTGGGGACGGCGCTGGGGCTGCTCGCGTGGGCCGCCGGCGGGACGCTGCACGCGCTGGGCCTGGGTCCGCTCGTCGCGGCGGTCGGCGCCGTGGCGGCTCTCGCCGTCGCTACCCGCGCCCTCCACCTCGACGGCCTCGCCGACCTCGCCGACGGGCTCGGCAGCGGCCGTCCGGCCACCGGCGCCCTCGAGGTGATGCGCCGCTCAGATGCCGGTCCGTTCGGCGTGATCACCCTGGTGCTCGTCCTGCTGGTGCAGGTCGCGGCGCTGGGGCGGGCGTGGGAGCTGGACCTGGCCGGCCCGGTGCTGGTGATCGGCTGCACCACCGGGCGCCTCGCTCTGCTCTGGGCCTGTCGGACCGGGGTTCCCGCCGCCCGGCCGGATGGCCTGGGTGCACTCGTCGCGGGAACGGTCCCGACCGGCGCCGCCGCGCTGGCGACCGCACTCGCGCTGGCCGGCGCGGGCGCCTGGGGCGCGGCGAACGGGATCCGGCACGCCGTGGCCTTCGGACTTGCGGTGGTCGCCGGTGTCGCCGCCGCGGCGCTCCTGCAGCGCCGCGCCGTCACCCGGCTCGGCGGGGTGACCGGGGACGTGCTCGGCGCGCTGGAGGAGACGGCCCTGACTGCCGCGCTGCTGACTCTGCTGGCCGTCGGCGCATGAGGCCGGCGTTGCGACCGCCGACGATCCTGCTCGTCCGTCACGGCCAGAGCGAGTGGAACGCCGCACGGCGACTGCAGGGGCAGACGCCACACGTCCCGCTCACCGCGCTCGGGCACGTGCAGGCCCTCGAGGCGGCCCAGGCGCTCGTACCGCTCCGACCCGGCGCGCTGATCTCCAGCGACCTGCTGCGCGCGACGCAGACGGCCGACCGCTGCGCCCGCGCGACCGGACTGGTCTACTCCACCACTCCTGCGCTCCGCGAGCAGGCGTACGGCGAGCTCGAGGGCTGGCCCTCCAGTGAGGCGGCGCAGGTCGTCCACTGGTGGGACGTGCAGTGGGCCGCGCCGGGCGGGGAGAGCGTCGCCCAGCTCCATCAGCGCATCCTCGACTACCTGCGCCGTCTGTGCGCCGACCCACCGGCCGACGTGGTGGCACTGGTGACCCATGGCGACACGATCCGCGCTGCGCTGGCCGTGGCTCGGGGGGACGGCCCGGAGGCGATGCCGGTCCAGACACCGCGCAA
>JAKFFB010000123.1:0-5691 GCA_036675425.1 Actinomycetales bacterium
GGCGTGGTCCTGCCCGCGTTCGCGGACGGCGGCCGGGGACGACGGCACCGGGACCAGCACGACACCCGGTGGCGGGTCGAGCTGCCGCACCGCCCCGGCGAGCGCTGCGCCGAGCGGACCGGCCAGCCCCAGCCGGCCGCGCTCCTTGTGCGCGAGGAGCGCGGCGCGGGCCGCTCCGTCGTACGCGGCTGCCGCGACGAGCGGTGGCAGTCCCGCCGGGCAGGGGTCGGGGCGGTGCCGGAACGGCCGCGCCATCGCCGCGACGCAGGCCGGGCACAGGGTGCGCCCCGGCAGGCGGCAGCCCGCGCAGTCGCGCGGCAGCACCAGGTCGAGCAGGTCGGCGAGCACGCCGCAGGGTGCGGGCGCCGCCAGGCGAGGGCAACCCGCAGGCGGGGAGCTGTGGATCAGCCCGGGTAGACCGGCAGCCCGCCCTGCTCGCTCTGCAGGAGCAGCGCGCCGCTCTCGCGGAACAGCACGCTCCGGCGGTCCAGCTGCGCGGCGACCACCAGCGGCTGGCCGGGCATCGCGGCGAGCGACTCGGGCACGCCGGTCAGTCCCTGGCGCGGGACCGGCGTCGGCCCGGTCGACCCGTCGACGGGCACGGTCCAGAGCAGCAGCTGAGGGGCGCCGGCGGTCCGCGAGGCGAGCACCACCAGGGAGGTGCCGGACTGCCAGCCCACGTCGGTGACCGCGACCAGGTCGGGCGCGATCCGGTCCGCGCCGGTGACGGTGAAGCCGCCGCCGGCCGGCTCGATCCGGCCGACGTAGAGCCGGCCGGCCGGCCCCGAGCCGAAGACCATCGCGATGCGCGCGCCGTCGCGGGAGACCTGGATCGCGGTCAGCGCCCCCGCCCCGGTCGGCTGGGGGTAGCGCACCGCCTGCGGCCGTCCGTCCGAAGGGACCCGCCACAGCAGCGGTCGCGGGCCGGGCTCGAGCAGCCACACGCCCTGCGTCCCCGACCCCCACGTCGGGCTGCGGAGCCCGCGCTTGGCGAGGACCTGCACCAGCGGACCCTCGACCGGCCCGGTCCGCAGCGCGTCACCGCCGGTCGACCTCGTGATCACGGCGAGGGCAGCACCCACCGGGCTCACCGCGACCTCGTCGACCTCGAGGCCCCCGGCCCGGGTGAGCTCGACGTCCGGCAGCGGCGGGCCGCTCAGCGTGCGCAGCACCCGGTTCCGGACGAAGTAGACCGGGGCGGGGTCGTCGCCCGCGACGCCGGCCGGGTCGTACTCCGACCAGCTGCCGCGGTCCTGCACCTCGTCGGCGCCGGGCACCGGGAGCGGCTGCCCTCCGGCGGCGAGGCGCACGCCGGTGACGCCCGGGACCTGGGTGAGCGTCCAGACCAGCTGGGCGGCCAGCCGCTGCCGGTTGCGCGTGTCGAGCTCGCGCGCGGCGTCGGACAGCTCCACCGTCACGATGCCGTCGGTGACCGAGGCCGTCGCGGTGGTGCCGGACGGCGCCGCGCTCTGGACGGCGCCGAGCAGCGCGTCGGTGGCGCCGCCGAGGAGGGCGTCGACCAGGGCCTGCACCGGCTCGGCGGTGTCGGGGAGGAAGACGCGGTCCGGGACCAGCCGCGCGGTGGCGCTGCCGTCCGCGGCCCGACCGAGGAAGTAGACCTCGTACGGCGTGAACGAGCGGTCGCGGTCGCCGCGGGTGAGAAGCAGGCCGGGCGGCACGCTCACCAGCCGGAACTCGCCGTCCGGCTGGCGGGCGACGGAGTAGGCCTCGGTCTCCGGCCGGTCGACGAGCGAGAACGCGCCGTCGGCCGAGATCCGCCCGGTGGCCTGGACGCGTACGGCGAAGCTCGTCGGGTCCGCCGGGTCCTGCGCGAAGCGGAGCGAGCCGAGCTCGTAGACGACGGCGCCGGCCTCGTCGTCCCACTCGACGCCGGGCGCGAGGAACTGCCGAGCGACCGCGTGGTCGTCGTCGGGCGAGCTCTGCGCGTTGAGGAAGCCGGCGACCACCTGCGCCGGGGAGGCGCCCGCCTGCGGGCCCGGGGGCAGCACCTCGACCGGGGCCGGCTCGGCCCGCTGGGGCTCGACGTCGCCGGCGGACTGCACGCCGTCCGGCACGGGCAGCCCGCACCCGGTCAGCAGCAGCGCGAGCAGCGCCAGCGCCGGCGCGCGCCTCACGCCCGGCTCCGCGGCGCGTCGAGCGGGGTGTTGGGGATGGTGCGGCCGGCGCGGCGCGGCAGGGTCATCCGGAAGACCGCGCCCTCGCCGGGCGCGCCCGCGGCCTGCAGCCAGCCGCCGTGCAGCCGGACGTCCTCGAGCGCGATCGCCAGCCCGAGGCCGGTGCCGCCGGTGGTCCGCGCCCGCGACGGGTCACCCCGCCAGAAGCGGGTGAAGACCATGCCGGCCTGCCCCGGCTGGAGGCCGACCCCCCTGTCCCGCACCGTCACCTCCACCGCCTCGACCGTGGCCGACAGCCGGACGTCGACCGGCCGGCCCTCGCCGTGCTCGACCGCGTTGACGACGAGGTTGCGCAGCACGCGCTCCACCCGGAGGGCCTCCACCTCGGCGACGACGGGGGCGGACGGCACGTCCAGCACCAACCGGCTGCCCTTGCGCTCGGCGAGCGGCTCTGCAGCGGCGACGACGCGGGTCAGCAGCGGCACGAGGTCGACGGCGGACGCGTCCAGCTCCGCGGCGCCTGCGTCGTACCGGCTGATCTCGAGCAGGTCGACGAGCAGCGACTCGAAGCGGTCCAGCTCGGCCTGCAGCAGCTCGGCGGCGCGCGCGGTCCCGGCGGGGAACTCGCCACGGTCGTCGTAGAGGACGTCGGCAGCCATCCGCACCGTGGTGAGGGGGGTGCGCAGCTCGTGGGAGACGTCGGAGACGAAGCGGCGCTGGACGCGGGAGAGGTCCTCGAGCTGCTGGATCTGGCTCTGCAGCGCCTCGGCCATGGAGTTGAAGGTGCTTCCCAGCCGGGCGATCTCGTCCTCGCCGCGCACCCGCAGCCGCTCGTCGAGCCGACCGGCGGCGAGCCGCTCGGCGGTCGAGGCGGCGGCCCGGACAGGAGCGACGACCTGGCGCGCGACCAGCCCGGTGATCAGGCCGAGCAGGCCCACGAGCAGCAGCCCGGCCGCCGCGACGGTGCGGGTCACGAGGGCGAGGGTGTCCTGCTCGGCGGTGAGCGGGTAGAGCTGGAACAGCTGGTACTCCCCCAGCGCCGGCACGGTCAGCGACGAGCCGACGACCATCCCGGGCTCGCGGCCGTCGCCGACCGGGAGGTCGGTGAAGGCGTACGCCGTGCCCGGCAGCGAGGCGAGCCGCTCCCGGAGGTCGACCGGGACGTCGCGCAGCTCCGCGCCGAACTGCAGCGTGTTGTTGCGACCGACCGGGGCGAGCACGGCTCCCTGCGCGCCGCGCGCGGACAGGTCGCTGGTCAGCTCCTTGAGCACGGCCGCCTGGACCTCGCCGGTGGCGTCCCCCTCGGTGGCGAGTCGGGCCTCGAACAGCAGCGCACCGGAGCGAGCCTCGGCGAGGACCGCCCGCGTCTTGGCCTGGACCAGCCCGCGGCCGACGGACTCCAGCAGCAACGACGCGAACAGCGCCACGACGATGCTCGACACCAGCAGGGTGGTGACGACGACCCGGGTCTGCAGCGAGCGGCGCCAGCGCTGCGAGACCAGCTCGGCCCCGGCGCGCGCCTGCTCGGCCGCGCCGCCGAGCGCCCGGCGCCAGGCCGGGTCGAGCGAGACGGCCTCCGGACGGGTCGTCAGGCCGGCCCCGCCTTGTAGCCGACCCCCCGCACCGTCACGACGACCTGCGGGCGCTCGGGGTCGCGCTCGACCTTGGCGCGCAGCCGCTGGACGTGGACGTTGACCAGCCGGGTGTCGGCGGCGTGCCGGTAGTGCCACACCTGCTCGAGCAGCACCTCGCGGGTGAAGACGGTGTTCGGCTTGCGCGCCAGCGCCACCAGCAGGTCGAACTCCAGCGGGGTGAGCTGCACCTGCTCGCCGCCGCGCACGACCTTGTGACCGGGTACGTCGATGGTCACCAGGTCGTCGCCCGCCCCGATGGTCAGCGTCTCCGGGGTCTCGTCGTCGCGCTGCCGCAGCCTCGCCCGGAGCCGGGCCACCAGCTCCTTGGGCTTGAACGGCTTGATGACGTAGTCGTCGGCGCCGCTCTCCAGCCCGAGCACGACGTCGAGGGTGTCGCTCCGCGCGGTGAGCATGACGATCGGCACGCCGCTCTCGGCGCGGATCTGCCGGCAGACCTCGATGCCGTCGGTGCCCGGCAGCATCAGGTCGAGCAGCACGAGGTCGGGCTTCTCGCGCCGGAAGGCCCCGAGCGCCGCGTCGCCGTCGGCGACGAACGCAGGGTCCAGCCCCTCGCCGCGCAGCACGATCCCCAGCATCTCGGCGAGCGCCGGGTCGTCGTCGACGACGAGCACCCGGCCCCTCACGCCGCACCTGTCGTCCGCATGCGTCCCATGGTGGCACCCGGAGGGGACGCAAGGGGTCGAACGCGCCCAGGCGTGCCAGCATGAGCGCATGACCGACCCGGGCGGCTGGACCGCACCCGAGGGCTGGGGTCCGCCCAGCCCCCCGCAGCCCGCGCCCCCGCAGGCACCGGCGTACGGCGAGCAGCCGACCGGCTACTCGACCTACGGCTACCGACCGGAGCCCCGGCCGGGCGTCGTGCCGCTGCGGCCGCTCGGCCTCGGCGAGCTGCTCGACGGCGCGGTCGGCGTGCTGCGCCGCTACCCGCGGCCGACCCTCGGCATGTCGGCGGCGGTCGCCGTCGTCGCGACGCTGGTCAACGTCGTCCTGCTGCTCACGGCGTTCCGGCCCTTCGTGGACGTCGACGCCGCGGCCGGCATCGAGAGCGGCAGCACCGAGGCACTGGAGGAGGCGCTCGGCGGCGCGGCGGTCGGGGGCCTGCTCACCGCGGGGATCACGCTGCTCTCGACCGCCGTGCTCACCGGGATCCTCACCGCCGTCGTCGGCAAGGCCGTGCTCGGCCAGCCGCTCGACCTGAGCGGGGCCTGGGCGCAGGTCCGGCCCGCGCTGGGGAAGCTGGTCGGCGTGGCGCTCGTGCTCGCGCTGCTCGCCGGCGGGCTGGCCACGGTGGGCGTCTTCCTCGGCGTGCTGCTCATCGTGCTCGGCGGGGCCGCGGCCGCGCTGATCGGTGTGCCGCTGCTGCTGGCAGGGCTCGCCGGTGCGGTCTACGTCTACTTCCGGCTCTCGCTCGCGCCGTGCGCCCTGGTGCTGGAGAGGCTCGGCATCCGCGACAGCCTGCGCCGCTCGTGGCTGCTGGTGAAGGGCGACTGGTGGCGCGTGTTCGGCATCTCGCTGCTGACGCTCGTCGTCGCGCTGTTCGTCAGCCTCGTGATCCAGGTGCCGTTCGAGCTGCTCGGCTACGGCTCCGTCGGGGAGCTCACCGGCGGCGGTGACGCGCTCTCGGCGCGCACCCTGGTGCTGTCCTCGCTCGGCGGCATCGTCGCCGCCACCCTGGTCGACCCCTTCACGGCGGGCGTGCGGGCGCTGCTCTACGTCGACCGCCGCATGCGCGCCGAGGGGCTCGATGTCGCGCTCACCGCCGCGGCGGCGAACCCCAGCACGTGACGGGGCTGTCCGACCTGACCCGCGACGGGGCGCGCGACGCCGCGCGGGCCGAGCTCTCGCGCCGGGAGTACTCCGACGCGCAGCCGCCGCTGCTGGTCCGCGTGGCCGGGCGGCTG
>JAKFFB010000053.1:0-27186 GCA_036675425.1 Actinomycetales bacterium
CCTGAGCAATTATGCCCAGCGCTACTACAGCGGTCCTTCGGGCGAAATCCTCGATGCCTTCGTGTTCTACAGCACCGAAGTGGGCGAGGAGTCGATGTTCAGCGCCAAGGCCGGTCAGCACAACGTGTTCTGGGGCGAGACCATTCTCAACCCGGTGCACTCGGTCAGCTATGGCCAGTCCGGCCTCGACCTGGCCAAGCTTGCCGCGTCGCCGGGTACCGAGGCCAAGGAACTGTTCGTTCCGCGTAACCAGTTGTCGATGTCGTTCACCGTCAATCCCAAGCTGACCGTGGGTGCCCGGTATTTCCTGAATTGGGATGCCGCGCGTCTGCCGGAAGCGGGCACCTATTACGGTGGTTCCGACCTGGTCGGCTTCGGCGCGCAATCGTTCCTGTTGGGCAACACCAACGCCGTGGTACCGGGCAGCCCGCTAGGTTGTGGCCTGGCGCCGTGCAACGCCTTGACCAATGTGCGTCGTGGCAAGGACCTGACTCCGCATGACAGCGGTGACTGGGGCGTCATGGCCAAATGGTCGCCGGCCTGGCTGGATGGCACCCTCGGCGTTTACTACCGCGAAACCTCGGAAATCCTGCCCCAAGCCTATCTGGACGCCAGGGGCATTACCTCGGCCAACCCGAACGGCACCCGTCCGGCGGGGCAAGTGCCTGCGGTGATCAACACCCTCAATTCGCTGGACACCGCCACCTATCAACTGGCCTATGCCGACAACATCAAGATCCTTGGCCTGAGCTTGTCCAAGGACGTGGGTGGCGTGAGCGTGGGTTCGGACCTGAACGTTCGTCACAACATGCCGCTGGCCAGTATCCCGGCGATCGTCAGTACCCGCAGCCCGCTGGGCCTGGGGCAAGGGCTTGGCCTGCTGCCTGCACGTACGGACGCCACCGGTGTGGTCTATGACACCCCGAGCCGTGGCGACAGCATGAGCGCCACAGGCGACACCCTGCACTGGACGCTCAACGGTCTGATGACCCTGCCGAAAACCCCGGTGTTCGATCAGGCGACTGTGCTTGCCGAGTTGTACTACAGCAACCTGCTCAAGCTCGATAGCAAGAACGAAGCGCTCTACAAGGGTAAGGACAGCTATCGCGGCATCGACGCGCCGACCCGTGACAACTGGGGTCTGGCGGTCAACTTCACACCGACCTGGTACCAGGTATTCCCGGGTGTCGATCTCAACGCGCCGATGTCCGTCAACGTCGGTCTCGACGGTGTGTCACCGGTCTCCGGTGGCGGTGCCAAGGACACCGGCAACTATGCCGTGGGCGTGGGTGCCATTGTCTACAACAAATATTTTGTCGACCTGAAGTACGTGGACTCCTTTGGCGAAACCGACAAGTGCAACGTCAGCGGTGTGAGCACCGGCTCCAAGGGCGGTGACGGCTCCACCCCGAACGCCTTCAGCGGCAACGAAAACTACGCCTGTTACGCCGGTGGCTACTCGTCCTTCTCCGGAGGTGGTGCCACGACTGGGCACCACCGCGACGAGCAGCACCTGGACGGCGACCACCGCCATGAGCGGAGCCCACCTGCGCAGAGCCTGACCGGACGCGTCCACGAGACCTCCACCGCACGAGCTGCTGGGTCCGTCAGGCAGCAGATGCGCCTGCACGGTGAGTGCAGTTTGTCTGATATGTGGCCCGGGCCACAAGGGAGGTTGCGGCTAGGAGACCGATTCGGCCAGCGGGTCGCACAGCCGGCACGGCACCATCCCCGGGGTGTCCGGCGCAACGGTGCGCAGGTCGTCGCGGTTCACGACCGTCGGGCAGTCCGGCCGGTGCAGCATGGAGCCGCGCGGCGTCGCGACGAGCCGGCCGTCCTCGAAGGCCTCCACCAGTCCCGGCGCCTGCGCGAGCAGCACCCGCTCCAGCAGCCCCTCCATGCGGGCCAGCCCGGCGGTCAGCTCGGTGCGGTCCGTGCGCGCCTCGCGGATGAGCACGGTCAGCCAGTACGACCAGTAGACGAAACCGCCGGCCACCACGAGGGCCAGCCCGAGCAGGCCCCCGGAGGCGATGTAGGGCAGCTGCTCGAACAGCAGCACCGTCTGCGAGGCGCCGACCCAGCCGAGCACCACGAACAGCAGCCCGAGCGGGACGAGGATCCCGCCCGCGATCAGCAGGTAGCGGTCGCGGTCACCGGTCTTCGCGGCCCGGCTGCGCAGGCCGGCCACGCCGCTGACCAGGCGCTGGTGCCGCTCCTCGCGCGGCGCGACGGCGTCGGGCACGGTTCCGGCGGTCATGGCGCTCCTTCGAGGACGCAGCTGGTGGCAGGTGCCTGCTGCAGCAGTCGGTCGGGCAGTCGGCGCAGGCCGGCGGCGAGCAGGCCCGCACCGACCAGGCCCAGCACGAGGCTGACGGGCGGGATGCCGTCGGGCAGCGGGAGCCGCTGGGCGACCGGTGCGGTGAGGGGCGCCGCGACGGGGTCGGTGGCCGGGGCTGCCACGTCGGGAGCCGCACCGAGGTCGCCCGCCACGGGAGCCTCACCGGTCGACGGCACGCCGCTGACGCCGCCCGACAGCGCCGGGGCGTCCACCGGCGGTGCCACCACGAGGTCGTCGCCGAGGTCGAAGGTGAGCTCCGGCTCGGCAGCCACGCTGACCGCCGCGCCGCCGAGCACCACGGTGAACTGCTGGTCCGGCTGCGGCTGCCAGACGAAGACCAGGCTGCCCGCGCGGTAGTCGGCGCTGCCCCGGTCCTTGGTCTCCACCGGCTGGCTCAGCGCGATCGTCATGCCCGCCTGCTTCACGGCCGCGTTGACGGTGTCGCTGAGCGTCTTGTTCAGCGGCGCGCTGGTCCCCTGCACCGTGATGCCCTCGTCGGTGATCTCGACCGGGATGCCCGCGATCGTCATGCCGGTCGTGACGGTGCTGCCCTTGACCGTGGCCGCCTTGCCGTCCGTGGTCGCCGTGGCGGTGGACCGGACCGAGCCGATCGTCACGACTCCGCCCGCGATGGAGATGTCGCTGACGCTGCTGGTCGCCTCCGAGACCGCGGTGGCGACCCCGGTGACCGCGGTTCGGGTGCTGCTGCGGCTGTTGCCGAAGGTGCCGGCGCCGAGGGCGGCGCTCTGGGCCACCTCCGCCGCGGCCTTCACCTCGTCGTCGACCGCCTGGGCGGACATCGTCGCGCCGGGGACGTCGTCGTACACCACCGGCTCGCCGTCCCCGCCGGTGCGCGCCTCCGCCCGTACGGGGCTGTTGAGCATGGTCGCCTCGGGCGGCACCTCGCTGCCGCCGGCCAGGATGATGGTGCTGCCGAGGTTGCCGGCGAGCGTCCCCGGCCAGACGACCGACGACAGCGCGAACCCGATCGGCCCCTTGGCCAGCGTCGACACCGCCTCGGGCACGACGCCCTCGCAGCCGGCGGTCCCGGCCACGGAGCGGCCGCAGCGACCGCCGTCGTCGATCTGGACCTGCACGGCCGGTGCGTTGGCGGACAGGGAGAACGACCCCAGGCCGGAGCCCTTCTCCGCCTCCTGCGCGACGACGGGCGGAACGGCGGCGCCGAGCAGGCAGGCCACCCCGGTGGCGAGCAGTGCGGCTCGCTGAGAGACGGCTCTCATGCGGCACCTCCCAGGTAGGCCTCGTTGACGAAGTCGGCGACGTCGGCCGGCTGGCCGACCATCGCGATGCGCCCCTGCGTCATCACGGCGGCGTAGTCCGCCACGGCGAGCGCGGTCCGCGCGAACTGCTCGACGAGCAGGATGCTGATGCCGTCCTCAGCGAGCTGGCCGATGACGTCGTAGAGCTCCGCGACGATGAGCGGTGCGAGCCCCATGGAGATCTCGTCGAGCAGGAGCACGCCGGGCTCGGCGATGAGCGCCCGCGACATGGCCAGCATCTGCTGCTCGCCGCCGGACATGGTCCCGGCCAGCTGCGAGCGACGCTCCCCCAGCCGCGGGAAGCGCGTGAAGGAGCGGTCCAGGATGTCGGCGAACGACAGCCGGCTGGAGTAGGAGAACAGCCGCAGGTTCTCGACGACCGTGAGGTTCGGGAAGACCCCCCGACCCTCGGGGATGCGGCAGACGCCGGCCTTCGCCAGCGCGTCGGGGGACGCGCCGTTGACGTGCGTGCCGGCGACGTGGAGGCAGCCGGCACGCGCCTTCACCTTGCCCGAGCACACCTGCAGGGTCGTGGTCTTGCCGGCGCCGTTCGGACCGAGCAGCGCGAAGACCGAGCCGGTCGGGACCTTGAGCGAGACCCCGTGCAGGACCTCGATCCGCCCGTAGCCCGCCACGACGTCCTCGAGCTCGAGGGCGTACGTCGTGCGCGTCACGGCTCCTCCTCTCCGATCGGGTCCTCGGTCCCGAGGTAGGCGGCCTGGACGTGCGGGTCGTTCTGCACCTCGCGCGGCGTGCCGACACTGATGATGCGCCCGAAGTCCAGGACGTGGACCCGATCGCAGATCCTCATCACCAGGTCGACGTCGTGCTCGACGACCAGGACCGCCATCCCGTCGGCCGCCAGGTCGACCAGCAGGTCGCCCAGCGCGTCGGTCTCGGTGCTGTCCAGGCCGGACGCGGGCTCGTCGAGCAGCAGCAGGCGCGGCCGGGTGGCGAGCGCCCGGCCGAGCTCGACCAGCCGGGCCAGACCGGTCGGCAGCGCGTGCACGCGCTCGTCCGCCACGGCCCGCAGCCCGACCCGGGAGAGCAGCTCGTCGGCGACCTCCTGCGGGTCCCGCTTGTCGCTGGACCAGCCCTTGCGGAACTCGGCGGCGGCCAGCACGTTCTCGCGCACCGTCAGCGAGCCGAAGACCTCGAGCCGCTGGAACGTGCGGGCCATCCCGCGCCGGGCGCGCTGGTAGGGCGACAGGTCGCTGATGTCCTCCCCCGCCAGCCGGATGCGGCCGCCGGTGGGCTGCTCCAGCCCGGTGATGACGTTGAAGGTGGTCGTCTTGCCCGCGCCGTTGGGGCCGATCAGGCCGGTGACCTGGCCGTGCTCGGCGGTGATGTTGGCGTCGCTGACCGCCTGCACCCCGCCGAAGCGGACCGAGACGTCGACGACCTCGAGGATCGGGACACCGGGCGGTGGCGGCGCGTGGTCGGCGCCGGCCCGGGACCTACGCAGCACCTGCACGACTGGGCTCCTCTCCGAGCGAACGGGTGCCGCCGTAGCGGTCGACCGGTCCGCGGGCGGCGCGCAGCCGGGCGCCGAGCGCCGACACCTGCCCGCCGATGCCGTTGGGGTCGCGGCCGATGCTGATGGCGGCCAGTCCGGTGAGCAGGTAGGCCGCGGCCGGCAGCTGCGGGAGCAGCTCCTGCAGCTTCGGCGCGAAGGCCACGAAGAAGCCGCCGACCAGCGCGCCGGTCACGGTGTTGACGCCGCCGATGCGCAGGCTGAGCAGCAGCAGCAGGCTGCCGAGCGCGACGAAGTCGTTCGGCCCGACAGAGGTGCGCAGCCCGCCGAAGAGCGCCCCGGACAGGCCGGCCAGCCCGGCGGAGCCGGCGAAGACGACGAGCTTGGTGTAGTTGATGTTCAGCCCGAGCGTGGCGCAGGCCGCCGGCGAGTCGTTGAGCGCTGCCAGCTGGCGCCCGTACCTGCCTCGACGGATCGCCAGGACGCCGAGGGCGCAGAGCACGAAGACGGCCGCGCACAGGACGAAGAACGCCCGGTCACCGGTCGTGTCGACCAGCGGCAGGTCGACGCGCGGGACGGGGAGGCTGCCGCCCGAGCCGAGCCGGCGCTCGAAGAACACCTTGTCCATGGCCGTGGCGAAGGCGAACGTCGCCAGCGCCAGGTAGAGCCCGCGCAGCCGCAGCGTCGGCAGTGCGACCAGCGCGCCGAACAGCGCAGCCAGCAGCACCGCGGCGACGACTCCCACGAGGGACCCGCCGTCGCCGAGCTTGCCCATGGCGTAGGCGCCCAGGCCGACGAAGGTGAGCTGGCAGAGCGAGACCTGGCCGCCGTAGCCGGTGAGCAGCACCAGCGAGAGCAGCGTGATCCCGAGGATGAACGTGCGTCCGCCGATGAGCAGGTTCGCGTCGGACAGGAACGACGACAGCACGACGGCGAGGACGAGCAGGCCGGCGCCCCACGCCAGGGCGGAGGAGGCGGAGGGGACCGCCGGCGCCGAGCCGTCGTCGCTGCTGCTGGTGCGCAGGCGCGCCGGCTTGAGGAAGACCAGCACCCCGAAGAGCATGATCATCGGGATGATCTGCTGGAGCTCGCTGATCAGGCCGCTGCCGTAGCCGGTGACGTAGGTGATGGCCAGGCCGAGCACGAGCGCGCCGGCGGCCGTCATGGGCAGGCTCTTCAGCCGGCCGATGAGCGCCGCGGCGTAGCCGTTGATGACCAGCAGCGTCAGGGTGAGGATGTCGAGGTTGACCTGCGGAGCGAGCAGGATGCCGGCCAGCGCGGCCAGCGAGGCGCCGAGCGCCCAGGACAGCTGCTGCACCCGGGCCGGGGCGACGCCGGACATCGCCACCAGGTCGGGGTCGTCGACGACGCCGCGCATGGCGATGCCGATGCGGGTGCGGGAGAACAGCGCCTTGAGCGCGAAGGCGACGCTGAGCGCGACCACCACGACCAGGATCTGGCTGTGCTTGACGGCCAGCGAGCCGATCTGGACCGACGAGCCGGCGAAGAACTCCGGCAGCACCCGGGTCTCGGTCGGCTTCCAGATGACGTTCGCCAGACCGATGAGGAACAGCAGCAGGCCGAGCGTGATGACGATGGCCAGGTCGACCGACCCGCCCTGCACCGGCCGGATCAGCACCCGCTCCACCAGCGCGCCGAACAGCGGTGCGAGCACGCCCAGCACGACGACGAGCGCCAGCGGCGCCGGCCAGCCCCAGTCCTGGTTGAGCTGCCAGTAGGTGAACGCGCCGATCATCCCGACGGCGCCGTGGGCGAAGTTGAAGATGCCGGACGTCGTGTAGGTGACGACCAGCCCCGTCGCCGTCAGGGCGTAGATGCAGCCCACGACCAGACCCACGGTCGTGAAGGCCAGGAAGGTGGTCAGGGCAGGTCCCTTCGGGTGCGCGTGCGGGGGCGGGTACGGCCGATCAGCTGCGGAAGAAGGTGCCGTCGCAGCGGTAGGCGTTCGGGGGCGTGTCCACGCGCACCCACTTGCCGCCCTTGACCACGTTGAGCACGTAGCAGGTGGGCGGCTGCTTGCCCGCCGGGTTGCTGGGCGCCAGCAGGCCGCTCGCGTCGAACGTCGTGATCTTCGCGAGCTCGGCCAGGAGCGTCTTCCGGTCGGCCTTCGGCCCGGCCTTCTTCAGCGCCTCGACGAACAGCTGCGCCGAGCCCCAGCCGAAGGCGGCGAACAGGTCGCGCTTCTTGCCCGGCGCCACCCGGCCGGTCCAGGTCTGGAACTCCTTGACCGCGGGGATCGCCGACGCGTCGTCGGCGTTGAAGAACTGGCTGTAGAGCTGGTCGCCGAGCACGCCCTCGCCGTCGGCGCCGACCTGCTTGAGGAAGCCCTCGTCGTACGCGATGCCGCCGGCGATGATCGGCCAGTCGACGTTCTGCTGCCTGGCCGCCTTGACGATGCGGGCGAAGGTCGGCGCGTCGCTGGCGGAGATGTAGATGAGCTGCACGCCGTCGTTGCGCATCCGCACGATGTCGGCCGTGAAGTCGGTGTCGGTCGGCCCGAAGCCCCGCTCGTAGAGGATCTTGCCGCCGGTCGACTCGATCGCCGGCTTGGTGCCCTGGAGCCAGGTGGCGCTGGCTCCGCCGACGTTGGCGTAGATGCTGCCGATCTTGGACCAGCGGTCCGGGAACTTCTTCTTGAAGTACTGCAGCGGACCTGTGCGCCAGCCCGGCGGCAGCGGCTGGACCGAGAAGTTCGTCTTGTCGCGCAGGGTCTGCTGGGTCAGCGCGTTGTGGACGTCCGGGATGCCCTTGCCGGCGATGGCCTCGGTGCCGCAGTTGTCGTTCAGGGAGAACGATCCGACGAAGGCGAAGACCTTCTTGCTCAGCGCGGCGTGCTGGGCGCGGTTCTGGCCGCAGTCGAGCTGCCCGTCGCCGACCGCGACCTTGAGCTTGCGCCCGAAGATCCCGCCCTCGCTGTTGATCTTCGCGACGTACGCCTGGGTGCCGATGACCGCGCCCTGGAACAGGCCTGGAACCGGCCCGGACAGGTCGGCCACGGTGCCGATCGTGATCTGGGTGTCGGTCACGCCGACGTCGGTGGCGCCGCCGTTGCCGCCGGCGGGGGCCGGGGCTGCCGCCCCACCGCTGCCACCGCCCGCGGCTCCACCTGAGCCGCCGGTCCCGCCCGAGCCGGTGGTGCCGGTCCCGCCGCCCGTGGAGCCGGTCGTGCCCGTCCCGGCATCGCCCGTGGCCGCGTCGCCGGTGAGGGGCTGGCCGCCCTCGCCCACGAGCGGGGTGCCGTCAGCGGACACCGCTCCACCGCCGCCGCCTCCCCCGAGCTGGGCGGCCGCCGCCTGCTCACGCAGCGAGTCGTCGACGCGCACGCCGCAGGCCGTCATGGTCAGGACGGACAGCAGCACGACAGGAGGAAGGAGCGAGCGACGCACAGCGGTCTCCTCGGGGGCGGGCCGAGCCAGCAGGGCGATCAGGGTGTGCTGCGTCACAGCACTCTGTCCAGGATAGAACGTGTTCTATCCGGCAGTCGTTGCGATCTTGTTTCGACGTGACGCAGGTCATCCCCTGCTGTGATCTTCGTCGCGTGGCGCCGCTTCGCTGCGGCCCACGACATGATCGTGGCGGTCGAACGACCGATCCGACCGGCCCGATCGGTGCTACGCACTCCACGATCTTGCGCGCGGCCTAGGCAGGGCTTGTTTGCTCCCGATCGGGCACGCAGCGGGCAGGCAGATCTGCCTCGTTGACGTCTGGACTCTGCTCCCGCAGAGACGTCGGACCCATCAGGAGCCGCCCACCAGCCGACGGTGTCCTTCGGCAGCGCGCGTGACGAGCTTCGCTCGGTCGAGCCCGCCGCGGGCGAGCACCAGTTGGTCGTTGCCTGGCATCACGAGTACTGGGCCCTGAGGAAGATGCGTGAGTCCCGCCTCGACGACTGCGTCCGGCTCGTCGACCGCGAGCCCCGGCAGGTCGAGCCGGAGGCCGGCGCGCTCCATGGCCGGCGTCCGGGTCACCCCGAGGACGAGGTGCAGGACATGCACGCCGTACGGCTGAAGCTCTGACCACAGGCCCTCGGCGAAGACGCGAGCGAAGGCCTTTGCCGCGGCGTAGACCGAGATCTCCGGCTGCCCGACGTAGCCGGCAAGCGAGCCGACGAGCAGCAGCCCGCCGCGACCGCGGTCCTTCATCGCCGCGCCGTAGTGGTGAGTCAGCTCGAGCTGTCGGGTGACGTTGAGGTCCAGCACCTCGCGAGTGCGCTCGAGATCGCAGGTGACGAACTCGTGCCCGTAGGTGTTGGCACCAGCGTTGTAGACCAGCAGCCCGACCTCGCGGCCGTCGGTGACGCCGCGGATGCGGTCCAGCGCGTCGGGCAGCAGCAGGTCGAGCGCGAGCGCCTCCACCTCGACGCCGTGCACGGCCCGGACCGCCTCCGCCGTCGCGCGGAGCGGTCCCTCCTTGCGTGCCACGAGCACGAGGTTCAGACCGGCTGCGGCGAGCCGGTGCGCGAAGGCCTCGCCCACGCCCTCCGAGCCCCCGGCGATGACGGCCCACGGGCCGTATTCCGTCAGATCGGTCGTCACCGCTTCGGCTTCGGCCAGGCCGATTCGGAGAGACGTACGACGTGGAACCCGAGGTTGCCGTCGGCGTACCAGATCTCTCGCCGCTCCGGCACGAACGCCGGCGCGGTGAGGGCCGATGCGTCACGGCCGGGCGCCTGCGGCGCGTTGTAGTAGGCCACCTCGACCGGGCGCTTGGGATTGCGTACGTCGAAGACACGCAGCCCGCTCTTGATGAAGCTGCAGGCGACGATCCCGGGATCGGCGAAGCTCGGCGCCGAGCAGTAGTGGGCGGTGTAGCCACCGGTCTTGCTTCTGGCGTTCGGGTCGCCCTTGACCTGGTCGTAGTGCTCGGCCTGGTTGACCTCCAGGCGCAGGTCGGACACCGGCTCGAGATTCGCCGGGTCGCTCGAGTCGAGGATGCGGGCCGCGCCGACGGAGCCGCTCGAGAAGTCGCGGAACTCGTCGAACTCCACCAGGTAGGGCCTCCCCTTCACGGTCATCGAGAAGGAGTTCTGCGGCACGGCCGCGGTCGGCCACTCCAGCCGTCCGACCTCGGTCACCACCGGTACGGGATTGCGCTCCTGGATGTCCCTCACGTCGAGCACGATGAGGCCGACGGGACCGGTGAGGTCGCGCCCGACGTTGCCCTTGGGCAGGAGGAAGGCTGCGGGCTGCACAGCGAGGTAGGCGTGGTTGCCGTCGGGGCTGATCGACAGGCCGTGGCTGTTGTACCGGCCGTGCCACAGCAGGCGGGGCGTCGTCGGGTCGGCGATGTCCACCGCGGTCACGCCGCCGTCGACCAGCGAGGTCGCCCAGACGGTGCGGCCGTCCGGCGACAGCCCGCTCTCGTGGCCCTGCAGTCCCATCGGGCTGCTCGTCATCAGCGTCGGGTTGGTGCAGTCCTTGGTGACGTCGTAGATGTCCACGAAACCAGGCGCGGTCGTGAACGTGCCCATCACCGCGATGAGGAGCCCGCGCCCGGTGTGCAGCTGGAGCGACTCGTGCGGAGTCTGCATCGCCGGTGACGTCAGGTGGCGTACGAGGACCGGCTTGACCGGGTCGGACATGTCGATGACGCGCGTGCCCGAATCCCGCCCGCCGTTGTCGACGTACGCGCACTCCCGGCCGCTGGCGTCGACGTACCGGTGCACCTTGAACTGGCCCACCTCCGGCAGGCCGCCGATGCGGGTGGCGTTGCAGCTGTAGCCCTGCGCGGCGCGGCCGCTCTCGACCTCCGCGAGGGGCACGCGCCCCTGCAGCCCCGTCTCGGGCAGCGATCCAGGCCCGCACTCTGCCTGCGGCGTCGCCGGCGGCTCAGCGGTGGCGGTCTCGGCCACGCCGTCGCCGCTGAGCGGTCCCAGCAGCGCGACCATCGAGAGCGCGAGCCCGCAGGACAGGAGGACGTGCCGGGTGATGCCGGGCCGTGCCGGGGTCGTGATCTCGGTCATGCGATCCCCTGGTGCTCTCATCCGCCGTGCCTCCTAGTTCGCCGAGGCCGACCGGCCTCCTGCCGCTATCCGCCAAGCAAGCTTCGTGCCGTCTCGCCGCCGTCGAGCAGACGGCTGGTCCGGCGCGCCACCCGCCAGCCATCGGTTGTCCGCACGAGCTCCCAGCGGTGTGCGGTCGTGCGGGCGACCGAGAACGACCTGCCGTCGTCTCGACGCACCACGAGCTGGGAGTGGCACACCGCGACCGCGGTGTCGCCCTCCAGCTCGATGCGCGGCGTCGTCGTGAGGTGCGCACACCCGCGGCCGAGTAGGTCTTGGTGCTCGGGCGACTGCACCATCTCAACGATCCCCCGCCGGCCCTCGTAGACCCCGGTGTCCACGTCGTACGTGCCGTCCTCGGTCCAGAGCGCGGCTGTCCCGGCAGCGTCACCCGCGTCGACCAGCGGCCCGTACGACGCGATCAGGTCGCTGATGGCGAGACGGTCCTCGAGCATCTGCAGGCGTGCCTCGAGCTGCGCCATCCGGGCGTCGTTCCTCATGCGGCCACAGCCGTCTCCGGCAGCGCTGCCAGGGCGTGCAGCTGCTCCACGTAGTGCTCCGGGGAGGTGCTGTGCACCGAGGCGGCGATCCGCGTGGCACCCGCCTGCTGCGCCCGTCCGATCCGGCGGGAGGTGACACCGGGAGCGCCGACCGGGTCCAGCGGCCCCACGGGCAGCACGACGTCGAAGCCATCCGGCAGGGCGACCGTCGCCAGCAGTGAGGCGGCGTCGTCCGGCCGCACCCCGAACGGCGCCCAGCCGTCGGCGAGCTCCATCGCGCGACGTAGCGACCGCTCGGCCTGGCCGCCGATCCAGAACGGCACATGCGGCTGCACTGCGTGCGGCTGCACGACCAGCCCGTGGAACGAGTAGTGGTCGCCGGCGTAGGCGGGAGTACCGGTCGACATCGCCGCCCGCAGGGCGCGCAGTGCGTCGTCCGCCCGGGCGCCGCGGTCGCTGAAGGGCACTCCCAGCAGGGCGAACTCCTCTTCCAGCGAGCCCACCCCGAGACCGAGTGTGACGCGACCGCCGCTGAGCCGGTCCAAGGTGCCGTACCGCTTCGCGATCGCGACCGGGTGGGAGTAGCCGAGCACCAGGACGTACGGCAGCAGCCGGATCCGGGTCGTGGCGCACGCCAGGTAGGACAGGGTGGCCAGCGGGTCCCAGTAGGTCCCTCCGCGGATGCCGGCGACGTCGATCGGGACAGCGACGTGCTCGCTGCACGTCACGAAGTCGAAGCCGAGCCGGTCCGCGGTCTGCACGACCTCGACCAGCGAAGCGACGTCTGCGGAGGTCTCCCACTCTCCGTGCATCCCTGGCACCGCGGTCAGCACCGGCGTGACGAGACCGACCGGCAACGCCGTCACGGCGCCGCGCTCGTCGCCATGGACCCGCCGCTGGCCCACTCGGCGCTGCGCGGGCTGTCGGGCTGCACGAGCACGCAGCGGGTGCCGGTGTAGTTCGTCGGCATGCACCGGTTGCAGTGGGTGCACAGCGACGGCGTGCCCGCGTCGGCCGCCATGCGAGCGACGAGGTCCGGCTCGCGCAGCAGCGCGCGTCCCATCGCCACGAAGTCGAAGCCGTCATCCATCGCCCGCTCGACGACGGGACGGGTGGTGACGCCGCCCAGGAACACCAGCGGCAGGCGCACGGCGGCGCGCAGCTGCAGCGCCTGCTCGCGCAGGTAGCCGTCGGAGTACGGGTAGCTGCGCAGGATCCGACGACCCACCAGGCGCACGCCGAGCCGGATCGGCTGCGGCATCACGGCAGCGAAGTCCTTGAGCGGAGCGTCTCCTCGGAAGAGGTACATCGGGTTGAGCAGCGAGCTGCCGGCAGTCAGCTCGAGCGCGTCGACCGACCCGTCCTGCTCCAGCCACTGCGCTACCTGGATCGACTCGCGTAGCGCGAGCCCACCGCGCACGCCGTCCTCCATGTTCAGCTTCGCGATGACGGCGAGCCGGCCGCCGACCGCGTCGTGCACGGCGCGAGCGACGTCGCGGGCGACGCGCGCGCGATTAGGCAGGCTGCCGCCGTACTCGTCCTTGCGCCGATTGAGGCGCGGGCTGAGGAACGCGCTGGCAAGGTAGTTGTGGCCGAGGTGCACCTCGACGGCGTCAAACCCGGTCTGCTCGGCACGGCGCGCCGCCTCGGCGTGGGCGGTCACAACCCGCTGCAGGTCCGCCGGCGTCGCCGGCTGCGCGACGTTGAACGCGGTGGTGTTCAGCCGCTTGCTCGGCGCCAGCGCAGGAGCACGGTTGCTGCGCGCTTCGGCGACGGGCCCGCCGTGACCGATCTGCGCACTGATCGCAGCGCCCTCGGCGTGCACCGCGTCGGTCAGGGCACGCAGACCGGGCAGGGCGTCGTCCTGCCACGTGATCTGGTTGCGATCGGTGCGACCGTCCTTCGCGACGGCGCAGTAGGCCACCGTCGTCATGCCCACACCGCCCGCAGCGGGCGCCCGGTGGAAGTCGATGAGCTCGCGGGTGACCCGCCCGCGCCGGCTGAGCCCTTCGTACGTCGCCGCCTTGATCGTTCGATTGCGCAGGGTGATCGGGCCGAGCGCGGCGGGCGCGAAAGCGTCCGGTACCGGTCGTGGGGCGAGGGTCAGGTCAACCACGTGAGGTGCCTCCGGGTGTCGTCGTCGCGGGCGCGACGGGCTTGTCGGCGACGCCGATCTCGAGCACGGCCGGGTCCGGCCCCGCCGTCGTGACGAGGAGGCGGCCGGCGACCAGTTCCAGCGCGCTGGGGGCCTGCACCGCGTCCTCGACCACCCGCAGCTGCTCGACGCCCGTGGCGTCGAGGACGACGACCGCGTCGGCTCCGCGAAGCGCGACGTACGCGTTGCCGGACGCGCCGAGGGCGACGTCGACCGGGTCCTCGCCGGCGGAGAACGCGCTGACGACAGTTCGTGCTCCGGCGCTCCCGTCCTCGGCGCGGTCGATGCGCAGCAGCGCACCGGCGGCCGCGCCCTGCACCGCCGCGAGACGTGTGACGACGGCCCGCAGGTGCCCGTCAGCACCGACGGCCAGCCCCGCCACGCCCTCGTCTCCCGAGATGTCTGCGCTGGAGTACCAGGGCTCGATCGGCGTGCCCGGCGTCAGCCGCCAGAGCGTTCCCTGACCGGCGTCGGCGACGTAGAGGACGCCGGTCGCATCGGTCGCGAGGCCGCGCAGCAGCGGCGCGCTGTCGAGCAGTCCGGGCTGGCAGGCGTCGCCTGTCGGCAGCAGGCACGGCGGTACGTCGGGGACGGTCGCCAGCGTTGTCCAGGAGCGGGCGGCTGCGTCGTAGCGCAGGACACGGTTGGTCGCGGCGTCGACGGCGACGATCGACTCGTCCGTCATCGCGGCCAGCGCCGTGACCCCGCGGGTCCGCTCGGCGGGCTGCTCCGGGACCGGCACGGTCGCCTTCAGCACACCGGCCGCGTCCCACGAGAGCAGCTCGGCCGGGCGGCCATCCGACGGCGGAGCGTCCGTGGCCGCCCAGACGCCGCCGTCCGCCGCGGAGGCGACCGCACCCGGCTTCGCCCCGGCGCGCAGCGCAGCGAACTGCCGGACCTCACCCGGCGCCGGCGGAGGCGCGCTCGATCCGGACGACGGGGCGAGGTTCTCCTCCTGGCCGTGCAGGTCATCACCGGTGCTGACCGCAGGCGCAAACGGCGCGAGCGGGCCCAGCAGCGGTTGGGTGACCGGCCCCGGTGGCAGCGCCACCGGCGCCGCGTGAGGCGCTGCGGGAGCGCCGGCTTCAGCCGGGGCGAGCGGTGCCTCGGCGGATGGGGCGGCAGCGCGCGGTGATCCGCCGCGCGCGTCGAGCACGGCCGGGATCGTGGACAGCGCGAGAGCCAGCGCCAGCACCAGACCGATGCCGACGGTCCACAGATCGCCCTCGTCCCAGCCGAGCCGCAGCGACGCCAGCGACGGGCGGCGGCGCAGGGCGGCCGAGGGAACGGCGGTCATCAGACCTCCTCCAGCACGCCGAGCGCGCCGCTCCGGGCGATGGCGCGCTCGTCCGTACCGAGGTACGCCGCGACGACGGCAGGGTCGTCCCGAACCTCCTGCGGCAGCCCCTCGGCGATCACGCTGCCCGCCGCCATGCAGTAGACGCGGTCGCTCACTGACATCATCAGCGGGATGTCGTGCTCGATCAGCACGATCGTCGCGTCGAGCTCGCGCTGGATCCGCTTCAGCAGCGGACCGAACGCCTCCGTCTCCCGCTGCGCCACGCCCGCGGTCGGCTCGTCGAGCAGCAGCAGGCGTGAGCCCTGTGCCAGCAGGCAGCACATCTCGACGATGCGCCGCGTGCCGGTCGACAGCTCGGAGAGGTAGGAGTCGGCGTACCGGCCGAGCCCGAGGAAGGCGATGTGCTCGGCCGCCTCCGCCCGCTTGGCGCGCTCGGCCCGAAGCGACGGCGGCAAGCCGAGCATGCTCGGGACGAGCTGGCTGGGACCGTGCGCCTCGAGTGCGACCTGGACAGTCTCGGTCACGGTCAGCGCACCGAACAGCCTTGCGTCCTGGAACACCCGCCCCACGTCGAGCTGCGCGCGCAGGTGCGGCGGCCAGCCGGTGACGTCCTGACCGAACAACGCGACCCGTCCACCTGTCGGCCGGACGAAGCCGCTGACAACGTTCATCAGCGTGGACTTGCCGGCGCCGTTGGTGCCGATGAGCCCGACGATCTCGCCCTGGTCGGCGCGCACTGTCACGCGGTCGAGCGCCTGCCGGCCGCCGAAGTGGACCTCGACGTCCTCGGCGAGCAGCGCCGGGGTCGCGCGGTCCACCGTCGATGTCATACGTTCGCGGGTCTCGACCGCCCGGGCCGGTGCCGGCGCCGCAGGCTCCGGCTCGGTGGCAGCCAGTCGCTTCTGCGCCAGCCCCAGCAGTGCGTCCCGACCCGCGTGCACGACGCCGACCAGTCCGCTCGGCAGGTAGAGCAGCAGCACGAGCAGGCCGATGCTGCTGGTCAGCAGCGCGACAGTGCCGGAGGCGCCGAGCAGGCCCGGCAAGCCCACGACGTACACCGCACCCAGCAACGGGCCGGCCACGGATCCGAGCCCGCCGATGACGACCATCGCGACGATCTGCAGCGACGCCTCAGGGCCGAAGGACTTCCCGTCGAACTGCACGAACAGGCCGGCCAGCAGCCCGCCGCCGAGCGCTGCAAGGCCGCCGGCCACGGCGAAGGCAGTCAGCTTCGCGACGGCCGGCGACACAGCGAAGCTGGAAGCAGCGGCCTCGTTGTCCTTGGCGGCGATGATGGTGCGCCCGATGCCCGAGCTGCGCAACCGCACCACGACGAGCAGCGCCCCGAGCAGCGCTATCAGGCACAAGTAGTAGTACGAGCGCTGCGACGTGAGGTCGACGCCGAGCACCGTCGGCCGCGGCATGAACGCGACGGTGTCCTCGCCGAGGAACAGCGGCTGCTCGAAGAGCCAGGTGCGGGCGGCCACCGCGAAGCCGAGGGTCGTGACGGCGAGGAAGAGCCCGCGCACCCGCAACGCGGGGAAGCCGATGAGCAGGGCGGCGAGCACGCCGGCGACGGCGCCGTACGTCACAGCCGCCAGGAACGGCACTCCGCGGCTGGTGAGACCGACGGTGACGAAGGCGCCGAGACCGACGAAGCCGAACTGCCCCAGCGACAGCTGACCTGCCCACGCGGTCAGCACGGTGACAGAAAGGCCGATCAGCGCGAACAGCAGCATTCGCGACAGAGCGAACGTCTGCGACGGAGCGGTCAGCAGCAACGGCATGACCACCGCCAGGAGCAGCGCAGCAGCGCTCAGCATCGGCATCATGTGCCGGACCCACCACACCGACCGGAGCCGCTCCGGAACGGGCCGGGCCGCGTCCGCCGTCGGCAGCGAGCCGGGGTCGTGCTCGTTGCGCTGCAGCAGGACCAGGCACAGGATCACGACGAACAGGACGACGTCCACGATGCCCGGCGACCCCGAGTTCGAGAAGATCACGGCCTCCACGACGCCGACGGCGACACCGCCCGCGAGTGCCTTCGGCATGCTCGTCATCCGGCCGAGCAGCGCTGCGGCAAGTGCACGTAGGAGCAGAGACGGGCCGAGCGCGACGGCGGGCAGGCCGACGACCGTGCCGCGCAGGGGGTTGACGAGCACCGCCGTGAGGACGGCCAGCACGGCTGCGAGGATCCAGACGATGGTCGAGATCCGCTTGGTGCTGATCCCCGCCAGTTCAGCCCGGTCCGGGTTCTCGGCCGAGGCCCGGATCGCGATGCCGTACGGGGTGCGCCCGAGGAAGACCGACAGTCCCGCGATGGTCGCCGGTACCAGCGCCAGCACCATGAAGTGCGGGCTGCCCAGGAGCACGCCGCCGATCTCGAGGTTGCGGTCCAGTGGCGAGGGATAGGGCGCCGACTTCTCGACTCCCGGCAGCAGCAGCTGACAGACGAACAGCAGCTGAGCCACGCCGATCGTCGCGACCAGCAGGACGAGCCGGGGTGCGCGGAAGAGCCGTCGCACGACGAGCAGCTCGACGGCAGCACCGATCGCCGCACCGATGACGAGCGCGACCGGCAGTGCGACGAAGAAGCTCCAGTCGTAGTCGAGAACCAGCAGCGCGAGGACGGCAGCACCGAACGCGCCGATCTCACCGTGCGCGAAGTTCACGACCTTCGTCGCGCGGTAGACGAGCACCAGGCCGGCGGCGAGCACGGCGTACGCCAGGCCCGTCATGGCGCCGATGAGGATCGTCTGGCCGGCGATGTCCCAGCCGAGCAGCGTCATTCGCCGACCTTCCCGAGGAACACTGCGCGCACGAGGTCGTCGCGCTCGAGCAGCTCCTGGGCCGGTCCTTCGAAGCGCACCTGGCCCTTCTCCATGAAGACGGCACGGTCGGCGACGGCGAGTGCGACGTTGAGCGACTGCTCGACGATGACGATCGTCATGCCGCGCTCGCGCAGCCGCTGCACGACGCCGAGCAGCTCCTGCACGACGACTGGTGCCAGACCCAACGAGAGCTCGTCGATCAGCAGCACCGCCGGGTCGAGCAGGAGGGCAGTCGCGATGGCCAGCTGCTGCTGCTCGCCGCCGGACAGCGTCCCGGCAGGCTGGTCCATCCGCTCCCCGAGGACCGGGAACAGCTCGACCACCTCGTCCACGCGCGCACGGACCCGTGCGGTCTCCCAGACGTAGGTGTAGGCGCCGGCGACGAGGTTCTCCGCGACGGTGAGCGAGGGGTAGACGGCCTTGCCGCCCGGAACCTGCACGATGCCGAGCCGGACCCGGGTGCCGGGGTCGCTGAACGTCACGCTCCTGCCCTGCAGCCGGATCACGCCGCGGTCGGCGATGCCGAGGCCGCTGATCGCGCGCAGCAGCGTCGACTTTCCGGCGCCGTTGGTCCCGAGGAGCGCCAGCACCTCCCCCTGACGGACGTCGAGGCTGACGTCGAACAGCACCTGCAGCGGCCCGTAGCTGAAGTCGAGGTTGCGCACCTGCAGCGCCGGCACGTCCGCTCCGGCCGCGACCCGCTCCTGCTCGTCGCGCTCCTCGAGCAGCTCGGCTGCCGCGGCTGCGATGTCGCTGCGCACGAAGCGTGCTCCGTACGCCAGCAGCGCCCCGCCGAGCAGAGCCGCCGGCGGCAGCGCGACGGCCAGTGCGGCGCGCGCGCCGATCGCCTCGGCGAGGCCGCCGACGAGCAGCGCGCCGCCGACGCCGCCGATGAGCGAGAGGTAGAGACCGACGGTCGCGAAGCCGATGGAGCGCAGGCGGTACGGGGTGACAGCTGCGGCGATCGCGAGCACCGGGACGAACGCGCCGTAGACCAGGGCCTGCGCCACGAGCTCGACCGCGGTGTAGAGCGTGGCGTTCGGCATGAACAGGCCGATCGGCTTCACGATGCCGTAGGCGGCGACCAAGGTCCCGGTCAGGAGCAGACTCTTCTCGGGGCTTCGGCGGAACAGCGACTCGCTGCGGCGTCCGACCAGGACGACGCCGATGAGGCCGCCGAGGGCAGCGATGCTGCCGACGACACCGCGGCTGCCGGCGCCGAGTCCGAAGTTCTCCTCGAGCACGATGTTCGTGTAGATGGGCGCGGCGACGATGGAGAAGCCGAGGGCGCCCAGGGCGGCGAGGAAGTAGTAGAAGGTCTTGATCTTCTTGAGCCGAGCGAAGGCGGCGCCCACCGGGATCGGCAGCTCGTTCTCGTCCTTCTCCAGCTCTGCGCCGAGCACCGCGATCTGCTCGTTGCGGCCGCGGCCGGGCTCGGGCAGCGCGAAGCCGAGCAGAGCGAGGAGCACGGCCGGCAGGGCGAGCACCACGAAGGCCCAGCGCCATCCGGCGTTCCCGCCGACCAGCACCGCGATGGTGCCGGCGAGGACCGGCCCGACCGCGAGCCCGGCCGGCTGCGACATGCGGTGCACGCCGTAGACGCGGTTGCGGCCCGCGATCGGGTACGCGTCGGCGAGCAGGGAGTTGTGCACGGGCGTTTCGTTGGCCTTGCCGATGCCCGCGATCGTGCGGACGGCGACGAGTTCGACGCCGCTGCGGACCAGTCCGGTCAGTGCCGCAGCGCCCGCCCAGATCAGAGTGCAGACGCCCACCAGGGTGGTTCGGCGGTAGCGGTCGGCAAGGTAGCCGAGCGGGATCGCGGCGACGAACAGCAGCAGGCCGCCGATCGCGCCGATCAGGCCGAGCCAGAAGTCGGACAAGCCGAGGTCGTTCTGGATGTCCGGACCGAGCACCGCGAAGGCGGCCCGGTCGACGTCGTCCATGAAGGCGAGCAGCGTGAGCACGACGAGCGTCTTCCGTCCGCCGTGCTGCAGCACGTCGCGGAACGGGACCGCTTCGTCGCCGACGCCCGGCAGCAGGTCGTCGGCGATGACGACGCGCTCGGAGCCCCGCGCCTGCTGCTCGGCGTGCCGCCGCGCCTCCTCGTCGAGAACCCGCGCTGCCAGGGCAGCCGGGTCCGCGTCCGTCGCGGCCTCCGGGCGCTCGACGACGGTCATGCGTCCACGAGCGCCGGCGCCGTGCGAGGCCACGGGTGCGCCTGCTCCACCTGACCGGCCAGGCGCAGCAGCGTCGCCTCGTCCCCGAAGCGCCCCATGACCTGCGACCCGATCGGGGTGCCGTCCTGCGCGAGGTCCAGCGGGAGCGACATGGCCGGCTGGCCGGTGATGTTGGCGAGGCTGGCGAAGGCGCCGGATGGCCCGACGTTCGCGATGAACCGGTCGAGGTCGGAGCCGTCGAGCAGACCCAGCTGCGGGACGACGTCGCCGCAGGTGGGTGACAGGACGACGTCCACGCCGTCGAACAGCTGCGCCGTACGACGACCCATCTCGTGCATCGTCTGAGTCGCTCCGATGACGTCACGCGCGGTCGCCTGCCGGCCCCACTCGGCGAACGCTGCCGTGACGGGTTCCAGGTCGTCCTCTCGCTGAGCGCGGCCGAGCTCCGCGAGTCTCGCATCGACCGCGGCCGCGACGTGGGCGGGGATGAGCCCGCCCTGCACCGCTGCCACCTGCTCGGGTGTCACCGGCCAGGACACCTCGACCACGTCGTGCCCGAGGTCCGCCAACCGCTGCGCCGTCCGCAGGGCGGCCAGTCGCACCTGCTCGTCGACGGCCGCGCCGTTCACAGACTGGGTGCACAGACCGACGCGCAGCCGGCGCGGCGGGCGGGCTAGCTCGCCGAGGTAGCTCTCGCTCCCGAGCGGAGCCCAGTACGGGTCGCCGACCGCCGGTCCTGCGAGGACGTCGAGCGCGGCAGCGCTGTCACGCACGGTGCGGCTGACGACGTGCTGGGCGCTGAGGCCGCCCCAACCCTCGCCGCGCGGCGCTGAGGACACCCGCCCGCGCGTGGGCTTGAGACCGAACAGCCCGCAGCGAGAGGCAGGGATGCGGATCGACCCGCCCCCGTCGGTCGCGTGCGCCATCGGGAGCAGCCCTGCAGCGACTGCGGCGGCCGCGCCACCGCTCGACCCTCCGGCGCTGCGGGTGACGTCCCAGGGGTTGGCGGCCGGACCGTCCACCAACGCCTCGGTCGTCGGGCTGACCCCGAGCTCGGCCGTCTTCGTCTTGGCCAGGATCACCAGGCCGGCGGCGGCGCAGCGCCGCACCAGCTCATCGTCGGACGCGGCAGAGGTGTCGCCGAACAGACGGCTCCCGTTGCCCGTAGGGGTTCCTGCCCACGCGGTCCACAGGTCCTTCAACGCGAACGGGACGCCGGTGAACGGACCCTGCGGCAGGCCGGCCTCGATGGCTGCGTGGGCACGGTCCGCGTAGACATCGACGTACGGAGAGACCTGCGCGAAGACCTGCGCATGGGCTCTGAGCGCGGCGGCCAGCACCTCCTCGGCAGTGACCTGCCGGCTCCGAACGAGCGCGGCAAGCCCCAACGCGTCGAGGTCGGCGTACTCCTGCACCTGCACGGCGAACCCCTCAATCCGCGACGGATGCCACGGACGCGGACAATAACGGACGACTACCCTTCCTAACAAGGGTGGTTGTGGCTATGGTCACAAACCATGACGGATGTGGTCGTGGCGCGCCGCACTCTCAACCGCGCAGCCGTGGTGCGTGCGGCAGCCGAGGTGGCCGACCAGTACGGTCTCGACGAGCTGACGCTCACCCGGGTCGCGGAGTCGCTCGGCGTCTCGCTCCCAGCGCTGTACAACCACGTCCGCAGCACCACGGACTGCACGGCTGCGATCGCGCAGCTCGGCCTCGATTCCCTCACCGCTCGTCTGGGCCGTGCCCGAGTGGGGACCGCAGAGGACGACGCCGTACGAGCCGTCGGTCTCGCCTGGCGCCGCTTCGCCGCAGAGCGACCCGGGTTGTACTCCGCGATCCACCGCCACCGCTGGAACCGCTCGTCCGAGCAGGCCGACGCCGGCGACCGCCTGCTCGCCCTGCTGCAGTCGGTCGTGCTCACCTACGGCAGGGGCGACGTGCAGCAGGCGTGGGCCCTCGGCGCGGCGCTGCACGGCTTCGTCGCGAGCGAGACCGAAGCTGCCGCACCCGCAGCCTGCGACCTCGACCGCGCCTTCGCCTCCCTGCTCGACCTGCTGTGCGCCGGGCTGCGCGCAGCTGCGACCTCCGCCCCGACCACTCGCTGACCAGGAGCACCCGTGGACCCCCAGCGCCTCCCCGTCCAGTCCCGCACCCGCAGCGTCGCGCTGCTGCTCGGCGTCGTCATCGGGCTGCTCGTCGCCGGCCTCGCGATCCCGTTCGTGTTCGGGGAGCGCCTGACGGACACGACGGCGGCGCCGAGCAACGACGAGATCCTGCTAGGCCCGGAGCAGGCAGGCGACGCTACGGCGCAGGGCGCCGCCGTCGAGCCCGGCGTGGAGCCCACTGCGAACGCGGCGACGGGTGACGCCGGCACGACCACCGAGCCGAGTGCCGCACCCACCGGCGCAGCGGCGCCGGGAGCACCCGCTGCGGACGGACCCGCCCCAGCGCCCGGGGCGCCAGGATCCGCCGGATCCGGCGAGGCGCCCGACGGCACGAAGCTCACCGCCACCGACCGCGGCGTCACGGCAAAGACGGTCAAGGTCGGCTTCACGGTGCTCGACACCGGCGGGCTCGGTCGTACCGGCGTCGCCGTCGGCGTCAGCGTCGACCAGCAGCGCGACGCGTGGATCGGCTACGCCAAGGAGATCAACGCCCGCGGCGGGATCAACGGCCGCGCCATCGAGCCGGTGGTCGTCAGCTACGACCCTGTCAACGAGAACAGCCAGCGGCAGGCCTGCCTGCAGCTCACCCAGGACGAGAAGGTCTTCGCGGTCGTGGGCGGCTTCAACTTCCCCGTCGCGGTGTCGTGCGTGACGCGCGAGAACGCCACTCCGCTGTTCAGCGGCTACCCCTCGACGCAGGACGAGATCTTCGCGACGTCCAGCGGTCGCTTCGTGACCATGTACCCGAAGGCCTCGCGCTCGATGGCGAACTGGACCGCAGCTCTCGACGGCGCGGGCAAGCTGAAGGGGAAGACGATTGGCATCCTCAACCAGCAGCAGAACGACCCGGGTGCCAAGACCTCGGCCGCGCTCCAGAAGGCCATCGAGGCGCGCGGCTACAAGGTGAAGCGCCGAGCCGACCTGTCCGCCGACACGGGCACCAGCTCCTCACAGGTGCCGGTGACGGTGAACCAGTTCCAGGCCGACGGCATCGACACCGTCTTCGTGCTGGCCGGCGTCACCACTGCCACCGCGTTCGTGCAGCAGGCCGACGGGCAGGGCTACCGCCCGATGTACATGCTGGGCGACTGGGCCAACAACAACAGCGACTTCACCGTCCAGAACATGCCACGCTCGTTCCAGGCGATCAGCGTCACCCAGATCATGGGCCACGGGAACAAGGTGCAGCCCTTCCCGGAGAACGCCCAGGCCGTTCGTTGCCGCGAGGTGCACGACAAGCACAGCGGCCGCACGCTCGCCGCCCGAGGCACCGCCGAGTACGGCGCGACGATGCAGAACTGCGACAGCATGCTGGCCTTCGAGAAAGTCGCCAAGGCTGCCGGACCCAACCTCACGCGAGCACGCATCGGTGCCGTGACGCCCTCCGTCGGCAGCTTCCCGGTGGCGAACTGGGGGCCAGGTCGCTTCGCGTCGGGCAAGAGCGACTTCTCCGACCAGGTGCGCTTCCAGGTGTTCGACGCCTCGTGCACGTGCTGGAAGCCCAACGGCGGGTTCTTCACACCGAGGTAGGGGTCACTCCGGCAGGACCAGGCTGGTCACCAGCCTGGTGATGAACCGCTCGTCGGCCGCTGTCGTGCGTCCCACGGTCGTCGGATCCGTCGGCGGCGTGTAGAGCACGTGGCTCAACGTGGCGCCGGACACCACCTCGAGGACGAGGTCGACCGTTGGGCCGATCAGATCTCCGCGCTCGAAGCAGCGGCGGACAACCGCGCGGGCATCAGTGGCCCGGGCGCCCCTGAGCAGCTTGCCGAACGCGACTGCGAGCTCAGGGTTGGTCCGGGAGTCCAGCACCATGCGCAGGCCGACGACGCCGATCTCGTCGCGGTAGTTCAGCAGGAAGTGCCGCGCCAGCAGCGCCAGGTCGTCGGCGCTGCTGCCGGTGTCGATCGGCGGGACGACCGGCGCTCGAGATGCCACTGCCTCCGCGAGGAGCTCACCCCGGGTGGACCACCGCCGGTAGACCGACCCTTGCCCGACGCCGGCCTGACGGCTGACCGCCTCGAAGGAGAAGCCGTACCAGCCCCGCTCGGCGTACACGGCTAAAGCCGCCTCGTACATTCGCGGCTCGACCATCGGGTCCCGCGGGCGTCCGCGAGGGCGCCGGTCCTCGGCGGCAGTCATGGGTTGCAGCCTATCCATGGCGACGTACCGCTTTACGGACGCCCGCGCTGCCGAATATGTTGCAAGTATGGGCACCTTCGTCGTCAGCGGCTCGGCATCCGGCATGGGGGCGGCGACGGCAGTCCTGCTGCGGGACGCCGGGCACCGAGTGGTCGGGGTCGACATCCGGGACGCCGACGTGATCGCCGACCTGTCCACCGCTGCGGGGCGGGACAGTGCTGTGGCCGCCGTTCTCGAGGCGGTAGGCGAGCGACTTGACGGCGTCGCGCTGTTCGCCGGCGTCGGAGGTGCGACCGGTCGCGACCCGCGACTGCTGGTGTCCCTGAACTACTTCGGCTCCGTGGAGCTGTTCGACGCCCTGCGTCCGCTGCTCGCTGCGGCCGGAACGTCCAGCGCGGTCGCGATCAGCTCGAACTCCGCGACGTGCCAGCCCGGGTGGAGCGAGAAGCTGGTCGAGGCGTGCCTGACCGGTGACGAGGCGCGGGCGCGCCACGTCGCGCAGGACGGCGACTCCCCTACTGCCTACCCGGCGACGAAGGCTGCGCTGGCGCGCTGGGTACGGCGGTCGGCTCCGAGGCCGGAGTGGGCCGGAGCAGGGATTCGGCTGAATGCCGTCGCCCCGGGGCTGATCGAGACGCCCTTCGTCGACGAGACCCGGGCCGATCCGGTCCTGGGGCAGCTGATCGGCGGCTTTCCGCTCCCGCTCGGTCGCGGCGGACGCGCGGACGAGGTCGCCGAGCTCGTCGTCTTCCTGTTGACCGCCGGCACGTTTCTCTGCGGGTCGTTCCTCGTGGTCGACGGCGGCACAGAAGCGCTGCTCCGGCCGGCCGACTGGCCGGCCCGCTGGGACCTGATGTCACGGCCGACGGCCGTCAACGGCTGACGTGCCCGCTCAGAGGCGGACCTCGCGACGGACCACCTTGCCGGTCGCGTTCACCGGGAGCGGTTCGGTGGTCAGGCGCCAGCGTGAGGGGACCTTGTAGTAGGCAAGCCGATCGGCGATGTAGCCGCGTAGGTCCTCCTCTGTCACTCCTGCGCCCTCCTGGACGACGACGACGGCTCCGACCTCCTGGCCCATGTCCTGCGAATCCACGCCGATCACCGCGCTCTCGCGGACGGCGGGATGCTCGGCCAGCACGGCCTCGACCTCGACGGGGTAGACGTTCTCGCCGCCGCGCAGGATGAGGTCGGTCCGGCGAGTGGTGAGGCGGAGTCGTCCCTGCTCGAGCGTCCCGATGTCGCCGGTGTATAGCCAGCGGTCTTCTCGGAGCGCGGCCGCGGTCGCGACCGGGTCCTGCCAATAGCCGAGCATGACGAACTGGCTGCGCACGCAGACCTCGCCCTCCTCGCCCTCGGCCACTGGGTTGCCCTGGTCGTCTCGGACCTCCACCTGCACTGACACGATCGGCCGGCCGACGCTGTCGGGAACCTCCGCCAGGTCGAGCGGGGAGGCGACCGTGCAGGCGGTGCTGGTCTCGGTCAGCCCGTAGCTGTCAGCCAGGTTCTGCTCCGCGAACGGGAGTGCAGCGCGCAGTCGCGCCTTGAATGCCGGGGACGAGGGTGCTGAGGCAAGGGCGAATGCCCGCAGCGATGACAGGTCGTACTTCTCAAGGCTGCCGTGCTCGAGCAGTCGGTGTGCCATCGTCGGAACCGCGCCCCAGTGCGTCACCCGACGCTGCTCGATCAGTCCCAGCACGCGGTCGACGTCGAAGGCACCCTGGTGAATCACCGCGGTGCTGCCGGTGGCCAGCCGCGGAACGGCGAGGTTGTGCAGGCTCGCGATGTGGAACAGCGGCATGGCCATCAGGTAGCGCTTGTCTGTCGGCGAGGTCGGGTCCCCGAACGCCGCAGCCAGTGCGTCGTTGAACCGGTGATACTCCACGACCGCGAGCAGGTTGCGGTGCGAGTGCGCCACGCCCTTCGGTCGACCGGACGTGCCGCTGGTGAACAGGATGGTGGCGACGTCGTCCTCGTCGACCGCGACGTCCGGCAACGCGGCGCCCGGCGACCGACGGGCCAGTCGCGGGAGGTCGGACTCGACGGTCAGCACGGGGACGTCGGGCAATAGCGCTGCCCGCTTGCGGTCGGCGACGACCACCGTCGGCGTCACGTGGTCGAGTGCCCACGCGACCTCCGGCCGCGTCCACCACGCGTTGAAGGCCACGGCCACCGCCCCGAGCGAGACGGTGGCCCAGAACGCCATGACCCAGTCCGGCGAGTTCGCGGCGGCGATCGCCACGCGGTCTCCTCGCCGTACGCCGTACTCATCCCGTAGTGCGACAGCCAGTGAAGCGACCTGCGTCGCGTGCTCCTGGAAGGTCAAGGTGGCGGTCGAGGTAGAGAGGTAGGTCCGGTCACCGTGCGCTCGGGAATCTGCGAGCAGCTGTCCCAGGGAGCCAGCGCGGTTCTTGAAGACCGGCAGGCGCGCCCCCAGTACGTCTTCCTCGACCAGCTCGAACGGAGCATCTGTGGCAGTGAGCCCTGCCACCACCGCGGCTGCTGCGGCCCTCATCTCTGCCTGGTCCACGCCAACTCCTCACGCCTGGGCGCCCATCCGGACAACATCCGGGCCAAAATACGGACGGCTATCCACTCATAACCGGGGTGGGTCGTCAAACAGCATGCGGGCACGTGAGGGTCGCGCACCGGGTGACTGGCGTTCGCCGGGGAATTAGACCTCTTTCGCCTCCGTCGACACCAGCACCCCTTGTGAGCCCAATGCCCCGGCGTCGACTGCCGGCGCGGTGCGGGGCTGGTATGTCTGGGAGCTCAGTGTCGGCGACCTGGATGCGTCAGCGC
>JAKFFB010000086.1:0-5554 GCA_036675425.1 Actinomycetales bacterium
GCTGCATCAGGAGGTCGTTGAGCAGCGTCGAGGCGCCGAAGCGGAACCAGTCGGGGTCCAGCCAGTCGGGGCCGGCGATCTCGTTGACCATCACGAGGTACTTGATCGCGTCCTTGGTGGTCTTGATGCCTCCGGCAGGCTTCACGCCGACCATCTGCCCGGTCTGCTCGCGGAAGTCGCGGACCGCCTCGAGCATGATCAGCGTGACCGGGAGCGTCGCCGCAGGCTGCACCTTGCCGGTGGACGTCTTGATGAAGTGACCGCCGGCCATCATGCCGAGCCAGCTCGCCCGCCGGACGTTGTCGTAGGTCTGGAGCTCGCCGGTCTCGAAGATGATCTTGAGGTGTGCCGGCCCGCAGGCTTCCTTCACCGCCACGATCTCGTCGTAGACCTCCATGTAGCGCCCGGAGAGGAACGCGCCACGGTCGATGACCATGTCGATCTCGTCGGCGCCCGCCTCGACCGCATCGCGGGTGTCGGCCAGCTTGATGTCGAGGGCGGCACGACCGCTCGGGAACGCCGTGGCGACCGCCGCGACGTTGACGCCGGAGCTGCCCAGGGTCGCCTTCGCCGTCGCCACCATGTCGGGATAGACGCAGACGGCTGCCGTGGCCGGGCACGAGGGGTCGGCAGGGTCGGGCCGCATCGCCTTCGAGGCGAGCGCCCGGACCTTCCCGTGGGTGTCTGCTCCCTCGAGCGTCGTCAGGTCGACCATCCGGATCGCGAGGTCGATGGCATAGGCCTTCGCGGTCGTCTTGATGGACCTGGTGCCGAGGCTGGCGGCGCGGGCTTCCGCGCCGACCTGGTCGACTCCGGGCAAGCCGTGGAGGAAGCGGCGGAGGGAGGAGTCCGAGCGCACGATGTCGTCGAAGACCCCCGAGCTCGCGGTTGAGCTGGCAGTGGGCGTCACCGCTCCAGCATAGGGTTGCCGTGGATGGGTCGAGCAAAAGTTGTGCGGCAAATTGTGACGAGGTGTGATGACCAAGATCGACAACCCTGACGTGGAGCGCTTCCATGCGACCACGGGTCGGCTGACGGGGTGGCTGACCGTCGTCCTGGCGGCCGTGGTGGCGGCCGCCGGGCTGGCCTATCTCGACGACGGCTTCCCGGCCTGGCTCATCGCGACGGCTGTCCTGGTCGGCGTGCTGGGGTGGGCGGCGATGCTGCGTCCCGCCCTGTGGGTCCGCGACGGCACCCTGGTCATGCGCAACATGGTCGACCTGGTCGAGATCCGGCTGGCCGCGATCGAGGAGCTCGCCGTGCGGCAGGTGCTCGCGGTGCGGGCGACGGACCGGCGCTGGGTCAACACGGCCATCGGTCGCAGCCTGCGCAAGACGATGACCTCGGGGCGGCGGCCGCCGCCGGTGGCCGACGGCAAGGCTGCGACCGGGGTGAAGTACGTCGACTTCGTGGACGAGCGACTCCACAAGCTCGTCGAGGACGCTCGCGATGCGGCAGGCATCCGTCCCGGATCTCCGGAGCAGCTGGCCCTGCCCGACGCCGTACGACGTGAGCCGGCGTGGCTGCCGCTCGGGCTGATCGCGGTCGCCGCGCTCGTCCTGCTCGTGACGCTCATCCTGTGAAGCGCGCCGCGAGCCCATCGAGGATCAGCGCGAGGCCGTAGCCGAACTCGTCGCCGTACTGGTAGTCGCGCCCGACGATCTGCTCCGCGACCATCTCGGCCAGGTGCGGGTGCTCGGCCATGACCAGGCCGAGGTCCGCGACGAAGTCCTCGGCGGACTCGCCCGGCTGGAACGGCAGGTTCACCTCGGTGAGCACGAAGCCGTAGACGTAGGCGTCGAGCACCGAGAAGGCGTGCGCGGCCAGCGCGACGGTGAAGCCCGACGCGCGCAGGCAGCCGAGCACGGCGTCGTGGTGGCGCAGGGTCGCGGGACCGGGGGAGCGGCGCGACTCGATGAGCCCGAGGCCCCACGGGTGCGCGGCCAGGACCGTGCGCGCGGAGTGCGCGCGCCTCTCCATCTCGGAGCGCCAGGGGCCTGAGGCCGAGGGCGTGTCGATGCGGTCGAAGACCCAGTCGGCCAGCCCGTCGAGCAGCGCGTCCTTGCTGGCGACGTGGTGGTAGAGCGACATCGCCTCCACGTCGAGCTCGCGGCCCACGCTGCGCATGCTCACCCCGCCGAGCCCCGAGGCGTCGGCCACCCGGCTGGCCGCGTCGATGACGCGCTGCGTCGACAGCGCTGGTCGAGGGGGAGGTGGTCTGGACACGGGCCGCTCCTGGGTTGGCTGACTTACGGGCGTAAGGCTACTCTGTCCGACGACAGGCTTACAGGTGTAAGGCAACAGTGGGAGATGACGTGAAGGCTGCAGTGGTGGAGCGGTACGGCCCGCCCGAGACGGTGTCGGTGGTCGACCTGCCGGACCCGGTCGCGGGCAAGGGTCAGGTGCTGGTGCGCGTGCACGCCACGACCCTCAACTCGGGCGACGCCCGCATCCGGGGGTGTCGCTTCCCCCCGGGCTTCGCCGTGCCGGCGCGGCTCGCCCTCGGCCTCCGCGGTCCGCGGCGGGCGGTCCTGGGGGTCGTCTACTCCGGCGTGGTCGAGGCGGTGGGCGCGGGCGTGACCGGGGTCGCCGTCGGCGACGAGGTCTGCGGGATGACCGGAGCGCGCATGGGCGCGCACGCCGAGCTCGCCGCCGTACGCGCCGACCGGATGACCACCAAGCCGGCCGGCGTGGACCACGAGCAGGCCGCCGCGATCCTCTTCGGCGGCAGCACCGCCCGGCACTTCCTGCGCGACCTGGTCGGTCCCGGCAAGCGGGTGCTGGTCAACGGCGCCTCGGGCGCCGTCGGGTGCGCCGCCGTCCAGCTCGCCCACCTCGCGGGCTCCCACGTCACCGCCGTGTGCAGCGAGCGCAACGCCGACCTGGTGCGCTCGCTGGGCGCCGAGGAGGTCGTCGACCACGCCCGGCACCGGGTGGCCGAGCTGACCGAGAGGTACGACGTGGTGCTGGACACCGTCGGCAACCTCGATCGGCGCTCGGGTCGCCGGCTGCTGGCGACCGACGGCGTCCTGGTCCTCGTGGCGGCCGGCCTCGCCGACACCGTCCTCGCGCGGGGCAACGTCCGTGCGGGCGTCTCCTCGGAGGACCCGGAGAACTTCGCCTGGTGGCTCGAACGGATCGCCGCGGGTGAGCTGAGGGCGGTCGTGGACCGCACGCTGCCGCTCAGCGAGGTCGTCGAGGCCCACCGCGTCGTCGACTCCGGGCGCAAGGCGGGCAACCTGGTCCTCACGCCCTAGCCGCAGCGGCCCTCGTGCCGGGGGTGGGGAACCACCGCGCGATGATCGCCGACTGGCCGAGCGTCCACGTCGAGTTGCACACCCAGTAGGCGAGCAGGGCCACCGGGACGACGCCGCCCGCCACGAGCATGCCGACGGCGGAGAGGGCGGGCATCACGCGCTGCGCGGTGAGCATCGCCTCCGGCATGCCGTCGGTCAGGGTGTTGGACGCCAGGACGTAGCGCTGGGTGACGTACGACAGCGCGGCGGCCGTGACGGCCAGTCCGGCGACCACGGCGAGGTGGGCCGGGCCGCCGCCGAGGTAGCCGCTGCCGGCCAGGGTGACGCCCAGGACCGACGCGGCGCCGAGGGACGAGACGAGCCCCGGCCCCATCGCGCCCACCGCCGTGCCGGACGAGACGTCGGAGATCAGGTGGTAGAGCGCCAGCCAGACGGGCAGCTGCAGCAGCACGGGCAGGCAGCCGAGGCGGCTGACCCCGTGCTCGGCGGACACCCGGCGGCGCTCCTCGAGGTGCTGGCGGAGGCGGTCGCGGTCGGGGCGGGAGCCGAGGCGGCTGCTCAGCTCCTGCAGGTGTGGCCGGGCGCGCGCACCCGCGTGGGCCTGGCGTACGCCGTGGACGACGACGGGCAGCAGGGCGAGGCGGAGGGTCATGACGACGGCGGCGACGCAGAGCAGCCAGGTGGTGCCGGCCGCCGGGTCGGCGCCGAGGCTGGTGAGCCCGTCGTGGGCAGCGGCGAGGACCGCGGCGAGGGCGTGCTGGAACGGGGCGAGTGGGGACATGCGGGAGCTCCTGGGGAGGACGAAGGTACAGGTCGGACGGGTCGGGCGCGGTGGCGCGACGGGTCAGACGAGTCCGGGAGCTCGCGGGCGCTGCGGGTGGTGCTCGACGTCGGTGGAGCCACCGGCGAGGTGCGGCAGCACCTCGTCCGCCCACCGCGCGGGCAGCATCAGCGGGCGCGCGGCCGGCAGGACCAGCAGCCGGCGGGAGCCGAGCAGGGCGGTGGTCGCGGTGCTGAGCGCGGCGATCACGAGGACCGACTCCGCGGACACCTGCGGGGCCAGCACGTAGGCCGCCAGCAGCGACGCGATGCCCACGACCGCCAGGGTGAGGGCGGCGCGGACCGGTGCGAGGAGCTCGCCACCGGTCCGGACCATGGTCCGAGCGTAATGGACGACCGGGTCTCGTGACGGTCGCTGCGCGACCTCCTCGACCAGCAGGGACGGGTCAGCGCAGCTCGTGGGCCCCGAGGTCGATCCGTCCGACGACCGGCCGACGGACCCGCCGCGCCGGGGCGGCGTACTCCCACCGGGGGCGCCAGCGCGGCGGCACCGCGCGGCCCCGGTCGACGGCGGGTGAGGACGGCAGCAGGCGGAAGTCCTCGGACGCCGGGTCGACGAACCCGTCGAGGCCGACGACGCGGTTGCGCCGGGCATCGTCGACGTGCCCGCTGCTCAGCACCCCGGGGCCGACGAGGAGGTTGTTGCGCAGGTGGGCGCGGCTGCCGTCGGCCAGCGCCACGAAGGTGCCGGACGTGCGCCGGTTGACGAAGGTGTTGTTGACGACCCAGAGCACCCGCGAGGGGTTGGTGAGGCCCTCGGCGCCGTAGGAGACGAGGGCGGAGTTCTCGGAGCGAGGACCCTGCACGATGACGTTGCCGGCCACGAGCGAACGACCGCCGTTGGGCAGGTCGATCGAATAGCTCGCAGTGGCGTCGCCGTCGCTGATCCGGTTGGCGACGATCGTGTTGGTCGCGGCGCGCGACTTGAGCTCGTGGCCGGTGTCGGCGTCGGAGAGCCAGCTGCCGACCACGGTCAGCGAGCGGACGGCGCCGACGTAGAGGTTGTGGGAGTAGCCGTCACCCGCCCCGTTGCGGAAGAACCGTGACCGCCGGACCACCACGTCGCTCCCGGGGTCGGCGCCCGTCAGGATGCCGGTCTCGTTGTCGTGGAACCAGCTCCGGGTGACGGTGAGCCCGGTGCCCTCCTGGCGGATGCCGGCGCCGTTGCGGTCGGGGACCGCGGCGCCGCTGAACTCGATGCGGTCCACGGTCGTGCGGTCGCCCGCGATCACCCAGATCGCCTTGCCCTGCGCGTCCCGGCCGTCGGCACGCAGGTGCGCCCGGGCGCCGTCACCGCGCAAGGTGAGGTCGTCCTGGGTCCAGGTGGCGACGTCGCCGGAGTAGGTGCCGGGGTCGATCAGCACCGTGTCGCCGTCCCGGGCGACGGCCGCGGCCGCGCTCGGGGTGGTGAGCGCACGGTCCGGCCCGACCCGCCACGTGCGCGGGGCCGACCCGTC
>JAKFFB010000147.1:0-5551 GCA_036675425.1 Actinomycetales bacterium
CGTCCTCGTCGAGCGCGCCGCCGAGCAGGAGATGGACACGCTCGCGCTCACCGACCGGGACGGCACCTACGGCGCGGTGAAGTTCGCCAAGGCCTGCCTGCGGGCGGGCCTGCGGCCGGTGCTCGGTGTCGACCTGGCGTACGCCGACCCGGCCACCACCTCGCAGGACCTCCCGCGGCGGAGCCCGGTCAAGGGCGGTGCGTTCCGCGACCCGCGCCTGCCGCGCGCCACCTTCCTGGCCGAGGGCCGGGACGGCTGGGCGGCGATCTGCCGGCTGGTCTCGGCCACCCACCTCGCCGGCGAGCGGGGGAGCCCGGTGGTCGACCTCGGCGTCATCGCTCCTTACCTCGCGTCCGGCGACGTGCTGGTCCTGCTCGGCCCCGGCTCCGACCTCGGCTCGGCCGTGACCCGCCGTCGCGACGACCTGGCCCGGGCCGCGCTCGACGCCTGGCGCGACCTGCTCCCGCAGGAGAACCTCCTCGTCGAGCTGGTCTCCCACCGGCTGCCGGGAGCCGGCGGCGACTGGGGTCCCGGCACCTCCCCGCACGCCGCCCGGATGGCCGGCGTCGCCCGCCGGGCCGGGCTCGGCACGGTGCTCACCAACGCGGTCCGCTACGCCGACCGGCTCGACGCCCCCACCGTCGACGTCCTCGACGCCGCCCGCCGGCTGGTCGCCCTCGACCGGCGGCACGTCGACCGGACCAACGCCGAGGCGGCGCTGCTGTCCGGCAAGGAGATGGCGGTCGTCGCCGAGCAGGTCGCGCGCGCCGCCGGGCTGGGCGACGACGGCCGCGGACTGCTCGCCCGTACCCGCTTCGAGGCCGACCGCTGCGCCGTCGACCCGCGGGCCGACCTCGGCATCGGCCAGGTGCACTTCCCCGAGCTCGAGGCCGGCGGTGGCGAGCCGGAGGCGGTGCTGCGCGCGAAGTGCGAGGCCGGGTTCGGCCGGCGCGGGATGGCGCGCGACCCCGGCACGCTCGCCCGGCTCGAGGACGAGCTGGGGGTGATCCGCGGGTTGGGCTACCCGTCGTACTTCCTCACCGTCGCCGACGTCGTCGACCTCATCAAGGGGATGGGCGTGCGCGTGGCGGCTCGGGGCAGCGGCGCCGGCTCGCTGGTCACCTACCTGCTGGGCATCAGCGACGTCGACCCGATCCGCTACGGGCTGCTGATGGAGCGGTTCCTGTCGCCGCTGCGCCACCAGCTGCCCGACATCGACGTCGACGTCGAGTCCGCCCGGCGCACCGAGGTCTACGAGCAGATCCTGCAGAGGTACGGCGGGGAGCGCTGCACCTGCGTCTCGATGATGGACACCTACCGCGCCCGGCACGGCATCCGCGACGTCGGCGCCGCCCTCGGCCTGCCGCCCGGCGAGGTCGACGCGCTGGCCAAGGCCTTCCCGCACATCCGCGCCTCGCAGGTGCGGGCGGCGATGCGCGACCTGCCCGAGCTGCGCGCCAGCGGCCTGGCCCGCGGCGACAACGCCGGCCGGATCGACCTGCTGCTCCGCCTGGTCGAGCGGCTCGACGGGCTGCCGCGCCACGTCGCGCTGCACCCGTGCGGGGTGCTGCTCAGCGACCGGACGCTGCTCGACCGCACCCCGGTCGAGTCGAGCTGGCTGGGCTTCCCGATGAGCCAGTTCGACAAGGACGACGTCGAGGCGCTCGGGCTGCTCAAGCTCGACGTGCTCGGCATCCGGATGCAGTCGGCGATGCAGCACGCCGTGGGCGAGGTCGCCCGGGTCGACGGGGTGGCGGTCGACGTCGACACCGCGCCGCGCGACGACCAGCGCACCTTCGAGCTGATCCAGTCGACGCACACCCTGGGCTGCTTCCAGATCGAGTCGCCCGGGCAGCGCGAGCTGGTCGGCAAGTTCGCGCCGGAGACCTTCGAGGACCTCATCGTCGACATCTCGCTGTTCCGGCCCGGCCCGGTCAAGAGCGACATGGTGCGGCCGTTCCTCGAGGCGCGGCAGGGCTGGAAGCCGGCTGAGTACCCCCACCCCGACCTCGAGCCGGTGCTCGCCCAGACCTCCGGCGTCGTCGTCTTCCACGAGCAGGTGCTGCAGATCGTCAGCACCATGACCGGCTGCTCGCTGGCCGAGGCCGACGAGATCCGCCGCGCTCTCGGCAACCCCGAGGGCCAGCCCGAGGTGCAGTCGTGGTTCGTGCCGACGGCGCTCGGCGCCGGCTACGAGCTGGCCGTGGTGGAGCGGGTGTGGGAGGTGCTCAAGGCGTTCGGGTCGTTCGGGTTCTGCAAGGCGCACGCCGCGGCCTTCGCGCTGCCGACCTACCAGTCGGCCTGGCTCAAGGCGCACCACCCGGCGGCGTTCCTGGCCGGGGTGCTGACCCACGACCCCGGCATGTACCCCAAGCGGCTCATCCTCGACGACGCCCGGCAGCTCGGCGTCGCCGTGCTCGGGCTCGACGTCAACGCCTCCGACGCGGAGTACCGCGTGGAGCGGGTCGGCGTCCTCGACGAGCCCCCGCCGGCCGTGCTCGACCAGCTCGGCTCGCCCGCGTCTCTCGGTGATCCACGCGGAATCGCAGGTGGTTTCGAGGGTGAGAACCACCTGGAGGTCCGCGTGGATCACGAGGAGGGGGCGTACGACGAGCAGTCCGGGGCCGAGCCGCCGCCGTGGGTGGACGAGCGGGGGGTCGCCGGCGGGGTGAGCGGCCCGCGCAGCGCGCCGTCCGACCCGCGGCTGCCGGACGGCCGGGGCTACGGCATCCGGATCGGGCTGGCCGACGTCAAGGGCATCTCCGACGCCGAGGTCGCCCGGATCGTGACCGGCCGTCCCTACGCCAGCCTGTCCGACTTCTGGCACCGCGCCCAGGTGTCCCGGCCGATCGCCGAGCGGCTGGTCGTCGCCGGCGCCTTCGACTCCCTCTACGGGCTGGGCTCGACCGTGCCGGTCCGCCGCCGCGGGCAGGTCACCCGGCGAGACCTGCTCCTCCAGGTGGCCGAGCTCGACCGGTGGAGCCGTGCCACGACGAAGGCCGCCCGCCGCGCTGCCCCGCGCGGCCGCGGCCGGACCGCGACCCCGCTGCCCGCCGCGGTGACCGCGGGGGAGCGGCCGGTGGTGCGGCTCGACGACGTGCGGGCCCGGCAGGCCAAGCAGTCGCAGGCACCCGCCGTCCCCGAGCCGGTCGACGTGCAGCTCGCCCTCGACCTCGGCGACGCCCCGGAGTCGACCACCTCGAGCGGGCTGCCGGAGATGACCCGGGCCGAGCGGGTGCGGGCCGAGCTCGACGTGCTCGGCCTCGACGTCAGCTCCCACGTGATGGACGCCTACGCGCCGTTCCTCGACGAGCTCGGCACCACCCGGGCGCGCGACCTGCTCGGCTGCCGCAGCCGGCAGCAGGTGCTCGTCGCCGGGGTGAAGGTCGCGACGCAGACCCCGCCGATCCGCTCCGGCCGCCGGGTCATCTTCGTGACCCTCGACGACGCGACCGGCCCGCTCGACGCGACCTTCTTCGAGGACGCCCAGGTCGGCTACGCCACGACCGTCTTCCACTCCTGGCTGCTGGTGGTCCAGGGGCTGGTCCGGCGCACCGGCCCGCGCGGGGTGTCGATGCAGGCGGTCGGCTGCTGGGAGCTGCCCGCGCTGCACTCCGCCTGGCAGTCCGGCGGTCTCGACGCGGTGTGGGAGCTGATGGCGGTCCCGACCCAGGTCACCGAGGCAGCGGTGCAGGGCGCAGCGGCCAGCCGGTCGACCCGCCCGGTGATGACCAGCCCGCCGCTGGTCGGCGGAGGTGCGGGCCACTCCGGGGTGGGCGGTGCGGTGCACGTCTACGCCACCGGCTTCCGCGCCTCGCCGTACGCCGACGTCAAGCCCGCCGGCGACGGCGCCGGCACCTCGCGCGGCCGGCCGACCCCCTCCGAGCCGCCGCGCAAGCTGTGGCACGCCAGCCCGGGGAGCTCGGGACGGTGAGCCGGTCAGAGCACGGTCAGCCCGACCTCCACCACGTCCCCGGCCAGCAGGTCCTCGCGCCGGCGCACCTCGGCCTTCACCGGCAGCACGAAGCTGCCCTTCTTCGTGTCCGGGAAGACCGACGTCCGCCAGGTCGACCCGCCGACCGTGACCTCCACCCGCACCGACCCGAAGCCGCGCGGCTCGCCGGCCTCCTCGCGCACCTGCTCGGCGACCTCGGCCGGCAGCGTGACGAAGTGCCAGGCCGCGTCGCCGTCGTGCCGCCACAGCTCGGCCGAGAACTCCACCCCGGGACCGTACGCCGGGCACGTCCCACCTGTCCCTCGCGTCACAGTTGCGGCACGAACCGGGCAGCAGGCCTCCACCGGTGCGGCTGGGCGGCCGAGGACTCGAAGGACCGCCCGCCGACCGCGAGGGATCCCCGCCGTGCCGCTCCGCTCTCCTGCCCGCCGTGCCCGGACCGCCCTGCTCCTGGCGCTGGCGCTCGCGGCGGTCCTGCCCGCGACCTCCGCGCTGGCCGCTCCCGAGACCCGCACCCCCACGGCGGCGGTGGAGTCCTTCGCCCCCTACCAGGGGCAGACGGTCTGCGAGCAGGTGCTCCGCGACGGCGTCGTGCGCTTCCGCGACCTGGTGCTGGCGGCCTACCCCGAGACCGGCGACTCCGGGATGCTGCGCTCCTGCGGGGTCGGCGGGGTCAGCGAGCACAAGGAAGGTCGCGCCTGGGACTGGCGGGTCAACACCCAGAACCCCGACGACGTGCTGGCCGTCGACGACCTGCTGAGCTGGCTGCTCGCCCCGGACGCGCTCGGCAACCCGGCGGCGATGGCGCGCCGGCTCGGCGTCATGTACGTCATCTGGGACTCCCAGGTCTGGAAGAGCTACCAGGCGGCCAAGGGCTGGCAGCCCTACTCCGGCGCCAGCCCGCACACCGACCACGTGCACTTCTCCTTCGGCTGGGCCGGCGCGCTCGGCGCCACGTCGTACTGGTCCGGCTCGGTCGCCCCGGTCATGACCCGGCCGGAGCCGGTCGCGGCCGCCCGATCCCTCGTCGAGCTGCGCAGGCTCGGCAAGTCGAGCCTGCCCGGCCCCTGGCGGCGTCACTAGGCTCTGCCGCGAGCGCGACCACCCCGACCGCGCCCGGAAGGGACGAGCCGTGCCGCACGACTCCCGCGGGCCCGCCGGCTCGGCCCGGACCGCCGTGGTCTGGGAGGTGCTGTCCGCGGCGCTCGCCGAGGCCGGCGACGACCTGCACGTCGTCGACGCCGGCGGCGGCACCGGCGGCTTCGCGGTGCCGCTGGCCGCGGCCGGTCACCGGGTCACCGTCGTCGACCCCAGCCCCGACTCGCTCGCCGCGCTGCAGCGCCGCGCGGCCGAGCGCGGCCTGGGCGACCGGGTCACCGGGCTGCAGGGAGACCTCACCGAGCTGCCCGGGCTGGTCGCCGCCGGCAGCGCCGACCTGCTGCTGTGCCACAGCGTGCTCGAGCTCGTCGACGACCCGGCCGAGGCGCTCGCCGGCAGCGTCGGGGTGCTCCGCCAGGGCGGCCGGCTCAGCCTGCTCGCCGCGAACCGCGCCGCCGCGGTCCTCGCGCGCGCCCTGGCCGGCCACCCGGACGAGTC
>JAKFFB010000301.1:0-26287 GCA_036675425.1 Actinomycetales bacterium
AGCCCGCCGGCGGCCGCAGCTCCCAGCCGAAGGCGGCCAAGACCCCTCCCGGCCCGGCCCGCACCCGGGCCGAGCTCGCCGCGCGGGCGGGGCAGCCCGCAGGCCGGCGCCGTGCTCCCTCAGCGGGTCGGGGTGGGCGCTGACCTCAGCGCTCGAGCGCACGGGCGATGGTGTCGAGCCGCCGCGCCAGCTCCAGGTCGGCCAGCGTCACGGCGTCCCGGACGTGCGTCCACAGCGTGAAGGTCACCCCGCCGTTGTCGAGCGTGACGTCGGTGTGGTGGTCGAGCTCGTCCTCGGCCTCGACGACCTGCTCGAGCAGCGACCAGAGGTCACGCGGGTGCACCGTCCGGATCAGCCGGTTGCCGTCGCAGCGCCAGCCCGGCAGCTCGCGCAGCGCACCGGCCAGCGCCTCGATCCCGAGCGGGACGTAGCGCGCGGAGCGGGTGGCGGCGTCGACGACTGCGCGCACGGGCACCTCCAGGAGCAGCTGGTGCTCCCAGAGTGGCACCGGACCGGCGGCAGCACCAGACCTCAGGAGGCCCGGACGTGACCGACGACCCGCCCGCCCGGCTCCGTGCGGCGCTGGAGGACAACGCCGCGCAGCTGCGGGCGCTGACCGCGCAGCGCGACGAGATCGTCGCCGCGTCGCGGGACTCCAACGCCGACGACGAGCACGACCCGGAAGGGGCGACCATCGCCTTCGAGCGGCAGCAGGTCGCTGCGCTCGTCGAGCAGCTCGAGCGGAGTCGCGCTGACATCGAGCGCGCGCTCGCGCTGCACGAGGCGGGCGACTACGGCCGGTGCGAGCGCTGCGGGGAGCCGATCGGCGCGGCTCGGCTCGAGGCGCGCCCGACGGCACGTACCTGCATCGGCTGCGCCGCGCGGCGCTAGTGGGTCGGGGGCACCACCGAGGCGGACGAGCCCTTGGCCGCCGCGGCGGCCTTCTTGTCGGCGCGCTTCTCCTTGATGGACTTGCCGACGGCCTTGGTCGAGTGCTGGCGCGGGGACTTGTCGCCCATGACGGCTCCTTGCTCGCGTGGCGGTGCGCCACGCCCGAGGCGCACCGAGTGGCGCGAGCCGAGCACGGCCCGAGGGGCCGTACGCCGAACTGTCCTCGCCATCGGCAGCCGCGGCAAGCGAGCTACTGCAGGGCTGCCACCGCGGCGTCCAGGTCCTCGCAGGCCAGCACGTCCCCCAACCCGACCAGGTCGAGGATCCGCCGCGCGCGACCGGCCGCCGGGGCGACCACGCGGAAGCCCGCGCCGTTCCGGTCGCAGGACCGGGCCAGCCGGTCCACGAGCCGCACCCCCGCGCTGTCGAAGAACGTCACCGCGGACAGGTCGAGGACCACCGCCCGCGCGGCGACCGCGGCCGCGGTCGCCATGTCCGTGAGCGCCCCCGCGCTGACGATGTCCACCTCGCCCCGGACCCGCAGCACCATGATCCCGGCGGGGCCGTCCACGCTCTCGACAGTCACGGCGCGAGCCTCCTCCGCAGCACGACCCTGGTCCCGTCCCGGTCGTCGACGGTGACCTCGTCGACCAGTGCGCCGATGATGGTGAGCCCTCGGCCACGCTCGTGCGACGACGTCCCCGTACGCCACCGCCCGCGGTCCGCGACCTGGACCACCACCTCGGCGGTCTCGTGCGCCGCGTCGGTCAGCCGCACCCTCAGGTGCACCCGCTCGTCGGGCTGCAGGCCGCTGCCGTGCTCGGCGGCGTTGGCCAGCGCCTCCGAGGTGGCGAGCACGAGGTCCTCCGCCACGGCCGGCGTGACCTGCTGGTCCACCAGCCAGGCCGCCAGGTCGTGCCGCAGCTCGGACAGGCCGGTGAGGTCGGCCGACAGGTGACGGTCGAAGTCGCCACCGGTCCACCTCAGCAGCAGCACGCACACGTCGTCCCGGGTGCTCTCGTCGGCGAGCAGCCGCGTCGTCAGCGACCGGACCGCGTCGTCGAGCGGCATCCCCTCCGACCCCTCCGTCGCCTGCACGACCAGCTCCAGCCCCTCGTCCAGCCCGCGGTCGCGCCGCTCGAAGAGCCCGTCCGTGTAGAGCATCAGCCGGTCTCCCGGGGCCAGCTGCACCTCGGCCTCCGAGCGCTCCAGAGGGCGTACGAAGCCGCCGAGCGGCGTCGAGCGCCCCTCCCACAGCAGCTCCGCGTCGCGCTCGGTCCGCAGCAGCAGCGGCGGGGGGTGACCGGCGCAGGCGTAGCGCAGCAGACCGGTCGCGAGGTCGAGCTCGGCGTAGGCCAGCGTCGCCATCCCGGCTGCCTCGACCTGCTCGACGAACCGGTCGAGCCGGTTGAGCAGCCGCGCCGGTCCGACGTCGGGGCCGGCAACCGCGCGCACCGCGCTGCGCAGCTGGCCCATCGCGCTCGCCGCGGCGAGGCCGCGCCCGACGACGTCGCCCACCACGACGGCGAGCACTCCGTCGCAGGCCAGGAAGACGTCGTAGAAGTCGCCCCCGACCGCCAGCAGCTCGACACCCGGCCGGTAGACCGTCGCTACCGAGAAGCGCTGATCCGCAGGGGGATCCCCGGCCAGCAGCGAGTCCTGGAGCTCGCGCGCGACGCTGGCGCTCTGCTCGTAGAGCTGTGCGCGGTCGAGCGCCAGCCCGGCCTGCAGCCCGACCGCGGTGAGCACCTCCGGGTCGAGCGGGTCGGCGGCGGCGTCGGTGCGGGGAGCCAGCGACAGCACGCCGCGCAGCGCGGACTGACCGTGCAGCGGCACCACGGTCCGGTCGCCGTCCGCGCCGGTCGACCAGCTGCGGAGCAGGACCCCGGATGCCGGCAGCTCGGCAGGGGGCTCGCCGGCTGCGTCGTGGACGACCAGCCGGCCGTCCTCGTCGGCCAGCCACAGGGTGGCGGCGGCCGCCCCGATCGGACCGACCGCCGCCGCGAGGACCGCCTGCGCCACGCCCGCGACGCCGAGGGCACGTGACAGCGCGGCCGTCGTGGTCTGCAGCGTCTGCAGGCGGTTCGACGCGCGCTCGGCCGCGACCCGCGCCGCGAGCAGCTCGCGCTCGTAGGACATCCGGTCGCGGGCACTGCTGATCGCCGCGTGCACCCGGTCCCCGCTGACGACCGCGGTCAGGAGCACCGGCAGCCGGCCACCGGGGACCTTCAGCTCGACGGCGACCTCGTCGACCCGCCCCTCCACCGCGAGCAGCGGCGACAGGTGGGTCTCCCAGTAGATCCGGCCGCCGACCGAGAGCAGGCCGCTGAGCGGGACCAGGCCCACGACCTCGTCCGCGGTCCGGCCGGTCCACTCCCACAGCACCCGGTTGGCCTGCAGCACGGTGCCGTCCCGGGCCAGCGTGAGCAGGCCGCAGGGAGCGTCGTCCCACGAGCGGTCCGGGGTGGCGCTCACGCCGGCGTCAGGTAGTCCTGCATGGCGGCGACGAGCTCGTCCGGCGCGCTGAGGTTCGGGCAGTGACCGGTGGCGTCCAGCACCACGAGCTCGCTGCCGGCCAGGTGCTGGTGGACGTACTCGCCGACCTCGAGCGGGGCGATCACGTCGTTGCGGCACTGCACGACGAGCGCGGGCGTGCGCACGCGGGCGAGGTCGTCGCGGTTGTCGGACAGGAAGGTCGCCCGGGCGAAGCGCCGCGCGATGACCGGGTCGGTGCGGCAGAAGCTGCTGCTGAGCTCCTCGCCCAGGCCGGGCCGGTCCGGCGTGCCCATGATGACGGGGGCGATGTGCTGGGACCAGCCGAGGTAGTTGTCGTCCATCGTCGTGAGGAGCTCGTCGATCTCCTCCTGGCTGAAGCCGCCGCGGTAGCCCTCGTCGTCGATGTAACGAGGGCTCGGCCCGACGAGGACCAGCCGGTCGAACAGCTCGGGCCGGTCGGCCGCGGCCAGCAGGGCGATCACCGAGCTGACGGAGTGCCCGACGACGACCGCCGGGCCGAGGGCGAGGGCGTCGAGGACCTCGACCAGGTCGCGGGCGTAGCCGGCGAGGCTGCTGTAGCGGGCGGGGTCGTACGCCGTGAGGTCGGACCCGCCTGCGCCGACGTGGTCGAAGAGCACCACCCGGTGGTCGGCCGCGAAGACCGGGGCGACGTGCCGCCACATCTGCTGGTCGCACCCGAAGCCGTGGGCGAAGACCATCGGCGGCGCGCCCTCGGGTCCGGTCAGCGTCACGTTGTTGCGCCGCAGCACGTCCATGCGTGTCACGGTATGCCCCAGCGGGGTGTCGCGTCGCACGTGTGGGCCGTTGCCCGGCTTCCACAGGGGCGCACCTGTCCACAGTCCCGGGGCGAGCCCTGCCGGCGAGGAGGTCCGGCGCCCACCGTCGCCGGCATGACCTCCCTCTCCGACCGTCCGGTCGCCCGCCTGTCCAGTCCCGGCGCCATCGTCGCCACCCTGCCGTCGCTGTGCGGCTTCCCGCCCGAGGAGAGCCTGGTGCTCCTCTCGCTGCGCGGGGAGCGACGGCGCATCGGGCTCACCGCCCGGCTCGACCTGCCTCCGCCGGAGCACGAGGGCTCGGCGGCCGAGATGCTCGCCGAGCGGATGCGCCTCGACGGGGCCCGCGAGGCGGTGGTGGTGGTCCTGTCCGACCAGCGCCGGCCGGAGCTGGTGCAGGCGGTCGGCGAGGCCCTCGCGGGTCGCGCGATCGACGTGCACGAGGCGTTGCACGTCGCCGATGGCCGCTGGTGGTCCTACGAGTGCAGCAGCTCCTGCTGCCCGGCCGAGGGCACCCCCGTCCCACCGCCGCCGACCCTGGTGGAGGCGCAGCGGACGCTGGCCGGCAAGGCGGTGCTGTCCTCCCGCGCCGAGCTCGTCGCCTCGCTCGCGGCGCCGACCTTCCTGGCCGCCGAGCGGGCGGGGCAGGCGCTCGACGACGCCGCCGAGCAGTGGGTCGCGCACTGGGGCCGCGACCCCGAGGGCGCCTGCGTCGCCGCCGTGCAGCGGACCAGGCGGCTGCTCGACGCCGTCGCAGCCGGGACGCCGGTCGACCTCGCGGAGGCGGCGGCGCTGACGGTCGCGCTGCACGACCACCGCGTCCGCGACGAGATCGCGACGTGGTCGCTGCGCCGGTCCGACGCCCTGCTCTCGCTGCTGGAGCAGACCGCGCGGCAGGTGGTCGCGCCGTTCGACGCGCCGGTCTGCACGCTGCTCGCCTGGGTCGCCTACGCGCGGGGCGACGGCTCGCGCGTCAACGTCGCGCTGGAGCGCGCCTTCGCGACCGATCCGGCGTACTCCCTGGCCCACCTGCTCCGCACCGCCTTCGACGGAGGCATCGCACCGCGCGAGGTCCGTCGCATGCTGAAGTCGACCAAGCGCGGCCTGCGGCTCAGCTCGCCTGGCTGACCGAGCTCATGTTGAGGTCCGGGATCCGCAGCGTGGGCATCCGGCACCAGGTGAAGTCGTCGCTCCACTCACGCGGCAGCGTCGCCTCGCTCCGGCCGATCTCGCTGATCCGTCCGAGCAGGCCGACCGGGCTCTCGTTCCAGCGGAAGTTGTTCACCGCGCCGACCACCTCACCGCCCTCGACCAGGTAGACGCCGTCCCGGGTCAGCCCGGTGAGCAGCAGCGTCTCCGGGTCGACCTCGCGGATGTACCAGAGGCACGTCAGCAGCAGGCCGCGCCCGGTGCTCGCCACCATGTCGTCGGTGCTCGCCGTCCCGCCGCCGTCGAGCGCGAGGTTGTCGACGTACGGCGTGACCGGGACGTCGCTGGTGCGCGCCGACGCGCGGGTGTGGACCAGCGACGAGAGCGCGCCGTCCCGGATCCAGTCGGTGCTGCTCAGCGGCAGGCCGTTGTCGAAGACGCTGCTCATGGACGAGCTCGCCGTCGCGGTCGCGAACGGCTGGGTCGCCAGCGCCGGGTCGTGCGGGTCGCTCCACATCCGCAGGCCCGCCGGGCCGAGGTGCTCGCCGACCCGGGTGCCGCCGCCGGGCCGGGAGAAGACGGTCCGCCCCTCGGCGGCGCTGCGCCCTGACGACATCCAGTAGGCGTAGGCCATCAGGTCCGCGACGGCCGAGGGCGGGAGCAGGGTCTCGTACCTGCCCGCCGGGAGCTCGACGGTGCGCGCGCCCCAGCCGAGCCGGCGTCGGAGCTCGCCGTCGAGGTCGGGCACGGAGACGTCGGACCAGTCGCGGGTGTGCTTTCCGACCCACGACGAGCCGCCGCTGCTCTTGCCGGTGACCTCGACGTAGCCGGTCGGCTGCACGTGCCGCAGCCGGAGGCCGGTCGACGAGCCCAGCCAGGTGGTCGTGAGGTCGTGCGAGGCGTAGCCGTAGAGGGAGACGCCGTCGGCGCGACCCGCGCCGAACGCCGACCCCAGGTCGGCCGCCACGCGCGCGAAGACGTCGGGCGCCACGAGCTCGCCCGGCAGCGAGAAGTCCTGCGCGGCAGGGCCTTCCACCAGGGGCCCGTAGTCCTCGGCGGGCGCGGCGTCGCGCGCGGCCTGCTCGGAGGCTCGCACCAGCGACGCGAGGTCGTCGACGACGGTGGCGCTGCGGACGCCGACCGACTCGCCGACAACGCTGATCACCGAGACGGAGCGGCCGCGCATCGCGCCGTTGGTGGTGAGGGTGCTGTTGGCCCAGCGGAGGTTGGCGCTGCTGCTCTCCTCGACGAGGACCACGCAGCCGTCGGCGCGCGACAGGGCGAGCGCCTGCTCGACGACGTCCGCGCCGTTCATCGGCCGCCCTCCCGGGCGGTGTTGAGGACGTTGATGCCGCGGAACAGGGAGACCGGGCAGCCGTGGGAGACCGCTGCGATCTGGCTGGGCTGCGCCTTGCCGCAGTTGAAGGCTCCGCCGAGGACGTAGGTCTGCGGACCGCCGACCGCCTCGAGCGATCCCCAGAAGTCGGTCGTTGTCGCCTGGTAGGCCACGTCGCGCAGCTGGCCGACCAGCCGCCCGTCGCGGATCTCGTAGAAGCGCTGCCCGGTGAACTGGAAGTTGTAGCGCTGCATGTCGATCGACCAGCTCTTGTCGCCGACGACGTAGATGCCGCGCTCCACCCCGCCGATCAGCTCCTCCAGCGACGGGCCGTTCGCCGCCGGCTGCAGCGAGACGTTCGCCATCCGCTGCACCGGCACGTGGCCGGGGGAGTCGGCGAAGGCGCAGCCGTTCGACCGGGACACCCCGAGCACACCGGAGTTCTGCCGGGCCATCCGCCGGTCGAGCTGGTAGCCGACGAGCACGCCGTCGCGGACGATGTCCCACGACTGGGTCTGCACGCCCTCGTCGTCCCAGCCGATGGTGGCGAGCCCGTGCGGCACCGTGCGGTCGCCGGTGACCTGCATGACAGGCGAGCCGTACTGCAGCGACCCGAGCTGGTCGAGCGTCGCGAAGGACGTGCCGGCGTAGGCCGCTTCGTAGCCGAGCGCGCGGTCGAGCTCGGTCGCGTGGCCGATCGACTCGTGGATGGTCAGCCAGAGGTTGGAGGGGTCGATGACCAGGTCGTAGCGGCCCGGCTCGACCGAGGAGGCCTTGGCCTTCTCGACCAGCAGCGACGGCAGCTGCTCGAGCTCGCCGGCCCAGTCGTAGTGGTCGCCGGTGACGTACTCCCACCCCCGGCCGGCCGGCTGGGCGAGGGTGCGCATCGTCTCGAACCCGCCGCCCGGGTCGACCCGGGTCGCGGTGATCCGGGGCTGGATCCGAACCCTCTGCTGCGTGGTCGTCGTGCCGGCGCTGTCGGCGTAGAACTTGCCCTCGAGCGCCTGCATGAGGCTGACGTCGACGTGGTCGACGTCGTCGGAGGCGAGCAGCTGCCGCGACCAGTCGGCGAACAGCGCGACCTTGTCGGAGGGGGCGACGGAGAACGGGTCGACGTCGTAGGCCGACACCCACGTGACGTCGTCGTAGACCGGCTCGTCGGCGAGCTCGACCGGCTCGGAGTTCAGCGGCCGCGAGGCGCGCGCGACCTCCACGGCGGAGCGGGCCAGTCGCGCGGCCTCGTCGACGGTGACGTCGGCGCTGCTGCTGAAGCCCCAGGTGCCGTCGTGGACGACACGGACGGCGAGCCCGATCGTCACGGCGTCGTTCAGCCGCTCCAGCCGGCCGTTGCGCAGCGACAGGTCCTGGCCGCGCAGCCGCTCGATCCGGACGTCGGCGTGGGTGGCGCCCGCGTCGGTGGCGGCCTGCAGGGCGGCGGCCGCCGCCTCGCGCAGCGGGAGGGCGAGCAGCTGCGGGTCGATCGGGGAGCTCACCGGCCCCACCCTAGGGGCGGCGCAGCAGGTCGTGGTCGACCAGCGCCATCGGCAGCGGCATGCCGAGGGCGACCTCTCGCGGCAGCCGGCCGGCCTCGCCGAAGGTGGCGGCCATCGCCTCCAGGCAGATCAGCGTGGCGAGCAGCACCCCGGTGCGTCCGGCCCGCAGCGCGGCGCGTTCCACGTCGACGCTCTCGCTCGTCAGGAAAGGCGCCAGGTCGGGTGCTGCGGCGTCGTGCTCGTGCGCCTCCTTGAGCGCCGAGACCAGCAGCCAGCGAGGGCTTCTCGGTCCGGCCGGCAGCGCGGTGAGGGCCTCCGCGGTCAGCGTCTGGAGGGTGGTCGGGTCCTCGGGCAGCTCGGCCTCGATGAGCAGCTGAGCGGTCGCGCAGACCACGCCGTCGAGCAGGTCGACCGGGTCGACGTCCTCGGCCAGCAGGGCGTCGAGCAGGTCCACCGCGACGTCGCGGGGGAGGCCGTCGACGCTCCACGACTCCATCACCGCGGAGGCAGCCACCGGCACGGGAACCTGCAGCCACTGGGCGGGCCCGACCTTGCCGCGGCTGCGGACGACGCGGGCGAGGGCGATGCAGGCCTGCGCGGCGTCGGCGAGCACGTCGTTGGTCGGCTCCTCGGCCTCCAGCAGGATCCGGACCGCCTCGAGCGACGGCGCGACCCGGCCGATGCTGCGGCCCACGACCTGGAGCGCGGAGCCGACGAGCGTCGCCGCGGTGCTGCCCAGCCAGGAGATCCCGGGCCGCCCCTCGCCGCGCGCCCGCAGCGCGACGTCCTGCGCCCGCAGCGAGTCGTGGGCCTCGTCGCCGGAGGCGGCGGCCGCGAGCTCCACCCAGAGCACGGCCAGCCGGGCCAGCGCGCGGTCGTCGACCATCCCCAGCCGCCGCAGCACCTCGTCGTCGGCGAGGTCGGGCCCGAAGCCCGCGCGGGCCAGGCGGCCGAGCACGCTGACCGCCGCGCGCACGGTCTCGTCCTTGTCCGCCGCCGACAGCAGGAAGTCCATCGCCGTCTCGGTCTTCTTCTCCGCCGGGACGGCCGCGATCGCCGTGGGCAGCTCGGTCAGCTGGCGCAGCGCCTCGGTCTCGAACGGCCCGGTCCCGGCCAGCACCTGCTCGCGGGCGCTCTCGTCCGTCGACCCGAGGACGGCGACGAGCGCCGCGCACAGCCGGCCGCCGAGCTCGATCGTGTAGTCGTCGGGGGCGAGCGAGAGCGCGCGCACGAGCGCGGTCGTGGACTGCTCGGCGGACAGGTCGCCGCGGTAGTGCGCCAGGAACGCCGTCGCGAGCGTCTGCGCGGGAGAGCGGTCGACCGCGCGGTCGTGGGCGTCGTCGTGCAGCAGGAGCTCGAGGTCGTCGGTGAGCCACGGCGTGAGCCGCCCGCGGAGCGCCTCGACGACGTCGGTCACGGGCAGCTGCAGCTCGGCGGCGAGCCGCTCGCAGTCGATCGGGTCGGACCAGAAGGAAGCCGACGGCTCGCTGTCCACCAGCGCCAGCAGCACCATCCGGCCGTCGTCGCCCGGCTGCCCGGGCAGCGCCGCGACGACCGGCCCGATCGGCACGGACCACGACAGCGAGGTGCTGCCGGCCAGCACGCGCACCGTGACCGTCGCGGCGCCCGGGCCGTCGCTGGAGACGTCGACCCGCGGCGTCTCGGTCCGCAGCACGTCCTCGACGCCGGGCGGGAGGAAGGTGTGCAGCAGCAGCGCCGGCTCGAGGGTGTCGTGGGCGTGCGCGTGCACGACCGCCCCGGCAGCGCAGGCGTAGACGGGCGGGGCGTGCGAGTCGGGCGCGGTCACGGGACCATTCTCACGGACGGCCCCGACAAAGGCGGACAGCCCGACCGGGAATGCGGTCGGGCTGTCCTCGCGGAGGGTCGGCGCTCCTCGCGGGCACCGGGCCCCTCCTCGTCGTCTCGGGCCACATTCCCCTCCATCGGGGCCGGGCTGTCAAGGGTCCGGAGGTCCCGGACCTCGCTCAGCCGGCGGCGCGCTGCACCGTCGGGCAGGGGAAGGCGCGGCTGCAGCAGCGGCAGACGCGGCCGCCCAGCAGGGTCCGGCGGGCGTCGTGCAGGTCGAGCACGCCGTGCAACCGCACGCTCAGCTCGCGGATGCGCGCCAGCGCCTCGTCGAAGGCCGGATCGACCGGACCCGTCGCCCTGCTCGTCTGCTGCACCCGCATGTCCGCCTCCTCCGCCGTCGGCCCGCGGCCGACGGTAGGGCCGCGCGAGCAGGAGCGCGAACGTCCCGGTGGACGGTCGTGTCCGGTCGGTGTGAGGGGTGCGGCGCGTCCCGGTGGAGGAGGGGTGGACGGCCTGGGGATCTTCGGGGCCGCGCGGGCCGCGCACCTGCGCTGACCTGCGGCGTCGCCGTCCACAGCCGGTGGACGGGAGAAAGTCAGCCGCAGCAACCGCCGCCGCAGCAGCCCCCGCCCGCGGTGGCCGGGGCGGCCGCGCTGCCGCCGACCGCGACAGGGGTGAACAGCCGGCTGGTGTCGTCGTGGCCCTGCGGGCACGGCGCCGGCGTCGCGGCGTCGTCCAGGCCGCGGCGCACCTCGAAGACGGCGTCGCAGGTGCGGCAGCGGTAGTCGTACGCGGGCATGCCCCGATCCTAGGTGGCGCCGAGGACCAGCCGTCCGGTCACGAGGGTCCGGCCGTCGTCGTCGATGACCGTGACGTCGACGAGGCCGGTACGACGCCCCTCGCGCACGACGGCGGCGTGCACGGCGACGCTGCCCTCGCGCGGCGTGGGCCGCAGGAACGCCAGGGTCGTCGACAGCGGCCGCATCGCGGGCAGCGCCGCCTCGGCCGCCAGCTCGCAGGCCAGCGCGACGGATCCGCCGTGCAGGCTGCCGATCGCGTTGCTCAGCGCGTCCCGCGCGACGAGCCGCAGCTCGGGGGTGACGGCGGTCCCCAGCAGGTCGCCGAGGTGCGCGGCCATCGGCTCGACGGGGACCCCCTCGCGCGCCATCCCCTCGGGCTCGGCCGGGGTCGGGATCAGCCAGCCCGACACCAGGGCGACCGGGGTGCCGGCGTCGTCGGCGATCGTCCCGGTCGCGTGCTGCAGCCCGCCGTCGACGTAGGGCGCGGCCATGCACGTCGCGACCAGCGCGCCCGTCGTCGGCGGCAGCGCGAGGTGGTCGACGGTCAGCGAGACGGTGGTGACGCCGCGCAGGTCGGGCAGCGACGAGATGACCGACGACGCCAGCCCGAAGTCGGTGAGCATGGCCGTGACGGCCCCCGACGGGCTCCCGTCAGGGAGCAGCAGCTCGGGCTCGAGCGGCAGCCGTACCGTCGTCGAGCCAGGCACCACGCGGTCGAACGACGCCCGCATCCGGCCGAAGGCCGGCGGCACCCCGCGCTGCTCGTCGGTCCACCGCCGGAGCCGTTCGACGCCGTCCTCGCGATCCGTCACGGAGCCGACCGTACGGCGTAGCGTCCGGAGCATGAGCGGACCGGTCGACGCGCAGGACACGCCGCCGGTGCGGGCTCCGGGCAGCGCCGCCACGCCGCCGGCCGTCGAGGTGATGCAGGCCCGCGAGTCGGTGGTCGGCACGATGACCGTCCGCCGGGCGCTGCCGAAGGCGCGCCGCCGCACCGTCGGCGCGTGGTGCTTCGTCGACCACTTCGGCCCGCTGGCGGTCGGCCCGGACGGCGGCATCGACATCGGACCGCACCCGCACACCGGCCTGTCGACCGTGACCTACCTGCTCGACGGGCAGGTCCTGCACCGCGACAGCCTCGGCAGCGAGCAGGTGATCCGGCCTGGGCAGCTCAACCTGATGACCGCCGGCCGCGGTCTGTCGCACGCCGAGGAGCCGACGGGGCACTACAGCGGCACCATGCACGGCGTGCAGCTCTGGGTCGCGCAGCCGGAGGAGACGCGGCACGGCGACCCGGCCTTCGAGCACCACGAGGATCTGCCGACGGTCGAGCTCCCCGGTGCGGAGGCGACTGTGCTGGTCGGGGACCTCGCGGGCGCGAGTTCGCCTGCGCGGCAGGACACCTCGCTGATGGGCGCCGGGATCGACGTCCGGCCGGGCGGGACCGAGCTGGCGCTCGACCCGGCGTACGAGCACCTCGTCGTCGTGCTGGACGGCGTCCTCGTGCTGGACGACGGGACGCCGCTGCGCCCGGGGCAGAGCGGCTACCTCGGCGTCGGCCGCGACGAGCTGTCCCTGACCGCGCCGGACGGGGTGCGGGTGCTGCTGCTGGGCGGCGTGCCCTTCGAGGAACCGATCGTCATGTGGTGGAACTTCGTGGGCCGCAGCCGGGAGGAGCTGGCCGAGGCAGGCCGGCAGTGGACCGCCGGGGACGAGCGGTTCGGACGGGTGGACTCGCCGCTGGCGCGGGTGCCGCTGCCCGCGTGACGCCGCGCGAGGTGGTGCTCTCGCGCACCCGGCTGCAGTCGCCGCCGGTCGTGCCGGAGCTGCGGCTGCACCTCGCCGACGACATGGACGAGGCCTGGGCGTCGCTGCAGGAGGAGCTCGACGACGGGGAGCTGCCGCCGCCGTTCTGGGCCTTCGCCTGGCTCGGCGGCCAGGCGGTCGCCCGGCACGTGCTCGACGCGCCCGCGCTGGTCTCAGGGAGGTCCGTGCTCGACCTGGCGACCGGGTCGGGGCTCTGCGCGCTGGCGGCCCGGCTCGCCGGAGCGGCGTCGGTGCTCGCCGTCGACGTGGACGCGTTCGCGATCGAGGCGGTCGGGCTGAACGCCGCCGCGAACGGCCACGAGGTCGAGGCGAGGTGCGTCGACCTGCTGGACACGCCGCCGCCGGCCGTCGACGTCGTCCTCGCCGGCGACGTCTTCTACGACGCGGCGATGTCCGAGCGGGTGCAGCCGTGGCTGCTGGCCGCCGCGCGGGCGGGGAGCCGGGTGGTGGTGGGTGACCCCGGCCGGCACTACCTGCCGCGCGCGCTGATGACCGAGCTCGCGTCCTACGACGTGCCGACCACCCGGGAGCTCGAGGGCGTCGAGGTCAAGACCGTGCGGGTCTTCGAGCTGCGCTGACCTCAGGGGCGACCGGTGCCCTTGCCCTTCCCCTTGGCCTGCAGGGAGCGGAACAGCTCCTTGGCCTTGGTCTGGTTGTGCGGCTTGCGGGCCTCGTTGATCACGCGGCGGGCGATCTCGGCCTTCAGCAGTCCTCGCAGCACGGTGCGCTCCTCGTCCGTCGGGTCAGGGTGCTGAGTCCCTACCCAGCCGGAGTCGCCGCACGCCGCAGGCAGAATGGCGGGGTGGACCTGGAGCAGCGGCTGGCACCGCTGACGGTCCGGGACCGTTCGCGTCTGTCGCGGCGTCGTGCCGACGACCGCCTCGAGCGCGACCTCGTCGCCGCCGAGGAGCGCGTCGCGCGCCGGCGGGCCGCGGTGCCGGAGCGCATCCAGTTCCCGGAGGAGCTGCCGGTCTCGGAGCGCCGGGACGACATCGCCGCCGCGATCCGGGACCACCAGGTGGTCGTGATCGCGGGGGAGACGGGGTCGGGCAAGACCACGCAGATCCCGAAGATCTGCCTCGAGCTCGGCCGCGGCGTGCAGGGGATGATCGGCCACACCCAGCCGCGCCGGCTGGCTGCTCGGTCCGTCGCGGAGCGGATCGCCGAGGAGCTCGGCACGCCGCTCGGCGAGACCGTCGGCTACACCGTCCGCTTCCACGACCAGGTCGGCGACGGCACGCTCGTCAAGCTGATGACCGACGGCATCCTGCTCGCCGAGATCCAGCGCGACCGGGATCTGCTCGCCTACGACACGATCATCCTCGACGAGGCGCACGAGCGGTCGCTGAACATCGACTTCCTGCTGGGCCTGCTCAAGCAGCTGCTCGCGCGGCGACCCGATCTCAAGCTGGTCATCACCTCCGCGACCATCGACCCGCAGCGCTTCGCCGACCACTTCGGCGGCGCGCCCGTGCTGGAGGTGTCGGGGCGCAGCTTCCCGGTGGAGGTGCGGTACCGGCCGATCGTCGACGAGGACGTCGACCAGGTGCAGGCGATCGTGCAGGCGGTCGACGAGCTGTCCGCCGAGGGCCGCGGTGACGTGCTCGTCTTCCTCTCCGGCGAGCGCGAGATCCGCGACACCGCAGAGGCCCTGCGTGGATCCGTGCCGGAGGGGACGGAGGTGCTGCCGCTCTTCGCCCGGCTGTCCGCTGCCGAGCAGCACCGCGTCTTCGCGCCGCACCCCGGCCGGCGCATCGTGCTCGCGACGAACGTCGCCGAGACCTCGCTGACGGTGCCGGGCATCCGCTACGTCGTCGATCCCGGCACCGCGCGCATCTCGCGCTACAGCCAGCGCACGAAGGTGCAGCGGCTGCCGATCGAGGCGATCAGCCAGGCGTCCGCGACGCAGCGAGCGGGCCGCTGCGGTCGCGTCGCGCCCGGCATCTGCATCCGGCTGTACGAGGAGGACGACCTCCTTGCGCGGCCGCTCTTCACCGACCCGGAGATCCTGCGCACCAACCTGGCCTCGGTCATCCTGCAGATGACCGCTCTCGGGCTGGGCGAGGTGGAGGACTTCCCCTTCGTCGACCCGCCGGACCGGCGCAGCATCAAGGACGGCGTCGACCTGCTGGTCGAGCTCGGGGCGCTGGACCCGCACTCGCGCCGGCTCACGAAGACCGGCCGCTCGCTCGCGCAGCTGCCGATCGACCCTCGGCTGGGCCGGATGGTGCTGGAGGCCGACCGGCAGGGCTGCGTCCGCGACGTGCTGGTCATCGCGGCGGCGCTGTCCATCCAGGACCCGCGCGAGCGCCCGCAGGACAAGCAGCAGCAAGCCGCCGAGCTGCACAAGCGGTTCGACGACGAGACGTCCGACCTGCTGGCCTACCTCAACCTCTGGCGCTACCTGCAGGAGCAGCAGAAAGCGCTGTCCAGCAGCGCTTTCCGTCGGATGTGCCGCAAGGAGATGCTCAACTACCTGCGGGTGCGGGAGTGGCAGGACCTGCACAGCCAGCTGCGCCGGTCGCTGCGCACCCTGCAGCTCTCCCTGGACGCCGCGCCGACGAACCCGGACGCCGTGCACATGGCGCTGCTCGCCGGGCTGCTCAGCCACGTCGGGCTGCGCGACGCCGAGAAGCGCGACTACCTCGGCGCGCGCGGTGCGCGGTGGTCGATCGTGCCGTCGTCGTCGCTGGCGAAGAAGGCGCCGCGCTGGGTGATGGCGGCCGAGCTGGTCGAGACCAACCGGATGTGGGGGCGCGGTGTCGCGCGGATCGACCCGGCCTGGATCGAGCGGGTGGGCGCGCACCTGGTGAAGAAGCAGTACTCCGAGCCGCACTGGGAGCGCAAGCAGGCCTCGGTCGTCGCCTTCGAGCGGGTCACCCTCTACGGCATCCCGGTCGTCGCGCAGCGCAAGGTGCACTTCGGTCGCATCGCGCCGGTTCTCTCGCGGGAGATGTTCCTGCGGTCCGCGCTGGTCGAGGGCGACTGGGACACCCGGCACGAGTTCTTCGCCGCCAACCGCGCGCTGCTCGAGGACGTCGAGGAGCTGGAGCACCGGGCCCGCCGGCGGGACATCGTCGTGGACGACCAGACGCTGTTCGACTTCTACGACGCACGGGTGCCCCAGGACGTCGTCAGCGGCGCGCACTTCGACGCCTGGTGGAAGAAGGCGCGCCGCGAGACGCCCGACCTGCTGACCTTCACGATGGCCGACCTGGTCAGCGACGACGCCGACGTGCTGTCCGCCCTCGACCACCCCGACGTGTGGGTGCAGGGCGACCTCACGCTGCCTCTGACGTACCAGTTCGAGCCGGGCTCGGACGCCGACGGCGTCACGGTGCACATCCCGCTCGCCGTGCTGAACCGCGTGTCCCCGGAGGGCTTCGACTGGCAGGTGCCGGGACTGCGGCAGGAGCTGGTCACCGCTCTCATCAAGTCGCTGCCCAAGCCGCTGCGCGTGCGGTGCGTGCCGGCGCCCGACACGGCAGCAGCCGTGCTGACGGTCGTCGAGCCGCGGTCGCGCCCGCTGCTGGACGCGCTCGAGACCGAGCTGCTCAACACCAAGCGGGTCGACATCCGCGCCGAGGACTGGGACTGGTCGAAGGTGCCGCCCCACCTGCGGATGACCTTCCGGGTCGAGGACGAGCGCGGACGCACGCTGGCCGAGGGCAAGGACCTCGAGGTGCTGAAGGCGCAGCTGCGACCCAAGGTGCAGCAGGCGCTGTCGTCGGCGTCGCCGTCGGTCGAGCGGACCGGGCTGACGTCGTGGGACGTGGGCGACCTGCCTCGCGAGGTCGTCTCGGGCGCCGTGCGCGGATTCCCGGGGCTCGTCGACGACACCACCTCGGTCGCGGTGCGGGTGCTCGGGTCACCGGCCGAGCAGGCCGCTGCCCACTGGAAGGGCGTGCGCCGGCTGCTCCAGCTGACGACACCCTCGCCGGCCAAGGCCATCTCGGGTCGGCTGACCAACGCGCAGAAGCTCGCGCTGACGCGGAACCCGTACGGCACGCCCGCCCAGGTCTTCGACGACTGCACCACCTGCGCGCTCGACGCGCTGATGGCGTCGGCGGGTGGACCTGCCTGGGAAGCAGGCGGTTTCGAGAAGCTGCGTGACGCCGTACGCGCCGATCTCGTGCCGGCGGTGGAGCAGGTCCTGGCGCAGGCGGTGGAGGTGATGACGGCCGCTGCGGCGGTGGCGTCCCGGTTGGATGCCGAGCGGCGGGCGCTGCCGGAGTCGGTGGCGGACATCCGTGCGCAGCTGTCCTCGCTGGTCGGCCCGGGCTTCGTGACGGCGACCGGGCGGGCGCGACTGCCCGACCTGCTGCGCTACCTGAAGGCGCTGGACGTGCGCCTGGACAAGCTGGCTGCCGACCCCGGACGTGACCGGCTGGGGGTCGCCGCCATCGCGCGGGTGTCGGCCGAGCTGGACGACCTGCGGCGCAAGGCGCCACCGTCACCGCAGCTCGACGAGCTCCGCTGGATGGTCGAGGAGCTGCGGATCGGCCTGTTCGCGCAGCCGATGCGCACGCGCTACCCGGTGTCGGAGAAGCGGGTCTACAAGGCGATGGACGCGCTGCTGCCCTAGGAGACGGGGCGCTCGAAGACCGCCATGAGGCCCTCGGTCGCGCCCGGCCCGATGCGGCCCTTCACATCCGCGGCGGTCAGCGTCTTGAGCTGCCAGCCCTCCTTGGCCTTGTCGTTGAGGGCGTCCTGCACCTTGCCCGGCTTCACCGCGTCGCCGATCAGGGCCTCGCGGATCGTGATGACGAGGTACTCGTAGCGCTGCTCCATGCGCGCACCCTGGCACGATGGGCCGGTGCCCGTCGAGAAGCTGCGCCGCGTCGTGGCGACGAGGTACGTCATGCCGCTCCGCGAGGGCGGCTCGCTCCCGGGCGTGATGGAGGCCGACGACCTCGGGACGTACGTCGTGAAGTTCCGCGGTGCGGGCCAGGGGCGCAAGGTGCTGGTCGCCGAGGTCGTCGTGGGGGAGCTCGCCCGGGCGCTCGGCCTGCCCGTGCCGGAGCTGGTGCTCGCCGAGGTCGACCCGGTGCTGGGCCGGGCCGAGCCGGACGAGGAGGTGCAGGACCTGCTGCGCGCCTCGGGCGGCCTCAACCTGGCGATGGACTTCCTGCCGGGGGCGCTCGGGTTCGACCCGGTAGCGCACACCGTCTCGTCAGACCTGGCTTCGCAGGTCCTGTGGCTGGACGCGCTGGTCGGCAACGTCGACCGGTCGTGGCGCAACCCCAACCTGCTGGTCTGGCACCGGGAGCTGCAGCTCATCGACCACGGCGCCTGCCTGGTCTTCCACCACGACTGGTCGAGGGCCTCGTCCGCGGCCGAGAAGCCCTACGACACAACCGATCACGTGCTCGGCTCGTTCGCTGCCTCGCGGATGGCTGCCGGGGACGAGCTGGCCGCTCGGGTGGACCGCTCGCTCCTGTCGTCCGTCGTCGCGCTGGTGCCGGACGAGTGGCTCGAGGACGAGCCCGGCTTCGACTCCGCGGCCGCGGTCCGGGAGGCGTACGTCGACCACCTCCTCCGCCGGGTCGCCGCCCGGGAGGTGTGGCAGCCGTGAAGGTCTTCGAGTACGCCGTCCTGCGGGCCGCCCCCCGGGTCGAGCGCGGCGAGTACGTCAACATCGGGCTCGTCTTCTACTGCCAGGCAGCGGATCTGCTCACGGTGCGGGTCGCGGCGGACCCCTCCCGGTTGCGCGCGCTCGACGGGGCTGTCGACGTGGACGGGATCGTGGCGGCGGCTGAGGCGCTCGAGCGGACCTGCGCGGGGGAGGGGCCGGCGGGGGCGACGTCGCTGGGGCAGCGGTTCCGCTGGCTGACCGCGCCGCGGAGCACGGTGCTGCACACCGGGCCGGTGCACAGCGGGCTCACCGACGACCCGGCCGCCGAGGTCGAGCGGCTGCTGGACGCCCTCGTCCGCTAGGCCGGCTGTGGGGCGGGGACGGGGCGGTGCTCTCCGAGGAAGTGGCGATCAACTGGCCGGTCTCAGCGTGCGAGATCGCCACATCCTCAGGGGTTCTGGGGCCGGCGGCGGCGCAGGCGCAGGCCGAAAGGGGACATGCAGGCACACTACGGACGGCGCTCCGTGGCCCAGAGCCGCCCGGCCGGCTCCCGGAGGAGCGCCGTCGGGAGGGCATGCCGCCGACCGGTGCAGCCCCCGGAGAGGCTGCCCCGGGACGCTCCACCGCCGACCGGCCTGCGAGTGGAGCGGTGGCCGTACGACACGCCGGCGCGCCGTACGGTCAACGCTCCACTCGAGCCCGGCCCAGGAGACCCGCGAACGCTGGGGAGCAGACGCCGCGGCTACCCGCGGAGATCACTCCCCAGCCGGCCGAAGCCCCAGCGCACGAACCGCTACGGGAGGTGGCGCAGCTCCGGGCCGGTGTAGACCTGCCGCGGCCGGCCGATCTTGGTGGCCGGGTCCTCGATCATCTCGCGCCACTGGGCGATCCACCCCGGCAGCCGGCCGAGGGCGAACAGCACCGTGAACATCGGCGTCGGGAAGCCCAGCGCCTTGTAGATCACGCCGGTGTAGAAGTCGACGTTCGGATAGAGCTTGCGCTCGACGAAGTAGTCGTCGGCGAGCGCCGCCTCCTCGAGCTCCATCGCCAGGTCGAGCATCGGGTCCGGCTTGTCGAGGGAGTTCAGGACGTCCCGGGCGACCTTCTTGACGATCGTCGCGCGCGGGTCGTAGTTCTTGTAGACGCGGTGCCCGAAGCCCATCAGCTTGACGCCGGGCTCCTTGTTCTTGACCCGCTGCACGAAGGCCGCGACGTCACCGCCGTCGGCCTGGATCTTGGCGAGCATCTCGAGCACGGCCTGGTTGGCGCCGCCGTGCAGCGGGCCGAAGAGGGCTGCCACACCGGCGGAGACGGACACGAACAGGTTCGCGTTGGACGAGCCGACCAGGCGCACCGTCGAGGTCGAGCAGTTCTGCTCGTGGTCGGCGTGCAGCAGGAAGAGCAGGTTGAGGGCCTTGGACGCGACCGGGTTGACGACGTACTCCTCGGCCGGCACGCCGAAGGTCATCCGCAGGAAGTTGTCGACGTAGCCGAGGGAGTTGTCCGGGTAGAGGAACGGCTGCCCGGTCGACTTCTTGTGCGCGTAGGCCGCGATGGTCGGCATCTTGGCCAGCAGCCGGATGGTGGACATCTCGACGTGCTCGGGGTCGAACGGGTCGAGGCTGTCCTGGTAGAAGGTCGACAGCGCCGAGACCGCCGACGACAGCACGGCCATCGGGTGCGCGTCGGTCGGGAAGCCGCCGAAGAACTCGCGGAAGTCCTCGTGCAGCATCGTGTGCTTGCGGATCTTGGTCTTGAAGGCGGTGAGCTCGTCCTCGGTGGGCAGCTCGCCGTAGATGAGCAGCCACGCGACCTCGAGGAACGACGCCTTCTCCGCGAGCTCCTCGATCGGGTAGCCGCGGTAGCGCAGGATGCCCTCGTCGCCGTCGATGTAGGTGATCGCGGACTGGCAGGACGCGGTGTTCACGAAGCCGGGGTCCAGCGTCACCATGCCGGTGGAGGACAGCAGCTTCGGGACCTCGATGCCGGCAGGCCCCTCGGTCGAGGGCTTGACGGTGAGGGGGAGCGAGCCGCCGGGGTGCTCCAGGGTGACGTCGGACATGGGTGGTCCTCTCGGTACGGCACGGGTGCGTGTCGCCCCCATCCTCTCGCGGCCCGGACGGGCGGTTCGCCCGGGGTTGCCGCACGCTGGGCGGGTGCAGCCGCTGATCATCGCCCTGGCGCTCGACGAGGCGTCGCAGGACCGCTTCGACGCCCTGCGCCGCAGGCACTTCCCGCCCGAGCGCAACCACCTGCGAGCCCACCTCACGATCTTCCACGCCCTGCCCGGAGAGCTCGAGCGGCAGGTGCGACAGGACCTCGGGCAGGCCGCCGGCCGCCCGCCCCTGACGCTCCGCGTGACCGGACTGCGGTTCCTCGGCCGCGGCGTGGCGTACGCCCTCCACTGCCCGGAGCTGGACGCTCTGCGGCATGCCCTCGCAGCCCGGTGGAGGCCGCACCTCACGAACCAGGACCGCCAGCCGCACCGCCCCCACGTGACGGTCCAGAACAAGGTCGACCCGGCGACCGCCCGGGCCACCCTCCGGGAGCTGGAGCGCGGCTTCGAGCCCTACGACGTCACGGGGTGCGCGCTCGCGCTCTTCCGCTACCTGGGGCCGACGTGGGAGCCGTTGGGGGAGCACCCGCTGCGGCCGCCTGCTCCAGGCGCTGCAGCCGGGTCCGGGCCGACACCTGCTGCCACGTCGCGGTCCGCTCCGACCGGCCGCGGCCGATGAAGCTCACGGCCCAGTGCAGCAGTGCGGTGATCCGGTTCTTGAACGCCGTCAGGTAGATCAGGTGCACCGCGAGCCAGGCGACCCAGGCGATGAAGCCGCGCAGGTGCAGCCCGCCGATGCTCGCCACCGCGCGGAAGCGGGAGATGGTCGCCATGGAGCCCTTGTCCCGGTAGCGGAACGGCGTGCTGACCTCGTCCGCGCCGCGGACGGAGCGCTTGATCTGCTTGGCAGCGTGCTTCGCGCCCTGGATCGCCACGGGGGAGACCCCGGGCAGGTCGTCGAGCGCCATCATGTCGCCGATCACGAAGACCTCGGGGTGACCGGGCAGCGTCAGGTCGCGCTCGACGCGCACCCGGCCGCTCCGGTCGACCTCCGCGCCGGTCTGCTCGGCGAGCTGCCGGCCGAGCGGCGACGCGGCGACGCCGGCGGCCCAGATCTTGGTGCGGGCGGCGATCCGGCGGCGCGAGCCGTCGCGGTCCTCGACGTCGAGGCCGAGCCCGTCGACGCCGACGACCTTGGCGCCCAGCTGCACCTCGACGCCCATGCTCTCCAGGGTGTGCTGCGCGTGCGTGGACAGGTGGTCGCCGAACGTGCCGAGCACGGCGTCGGCCGCGTCGAGCAGCACCACCCGCGTCGTCGAGGGGTCGATGGACCGGAAGTTGCTCTTCAGCGTGCGGCGGGAGAGCTCCGCGATCTGGCCGGCCATCTCGACCCCGGTCGGCCCGGCGCCGACCACGACGAAGGTCAGCCAGGCGTCGAGCGCGAGCGGGTCGGTCTCCAGCTCGGCCATCTCGTAGGCGCCGAAGATCCGGCCACGGATCTCGAGCGCGTCGTCGATCGTCTTCATGCCGGGCGCGTGCTCGGCGAAGGCGTCGTTGCCGAAGTACGACTGACCGGCACCCGCGGCGACGATCAGCGAGTCGTACGGCGTCACCGTCGTCTTCTCGTAGATGGAGTGCGTGACGGTGCGCGCCTCGAGGTCGATGGTGTCGACGTCGCCCAGCAGCACGCGGGCGTTCTTCTGCCGCCGCAGGATGTCTCGCGTCGGCGGGGCGATCTCGCCCTCGGAGAGGATGCCGGTCGCGACCTGGTAGAGCAGCGGCTGGAACAGGTGGTGCGTCGTCCGGTCGATGAGCGTGACGTCGACGTCGGCGCGCCGCATCGCCTTGGTGGCGAACAGCCCGCCGAAGCCGGAGCCGATCACGACGACGCGGTGCCTGCTGCTCATGCCTTCTCCAACCTGGACGGGGCTGCTGCATGATCCCTTGCCCCTGCGAGACTTCCCACACCCTGCCCCGGAGGAGAGCCCGTGCGACCCCCGTCACCCCCTGAGCTGCTGTCGCCCTGGCGCACGCCCGAGCGCGTGGCGCTGCAGGAGGAGGCCCGGGCCTTCGCGCGCGACGTCGTGCTGCCGATCGCCGACGAGCTCGACCCGCAGAAGGCGGAGATGCCGCCGTCGCTCATCGAGGACCTGGCTGCTCGCGGCTGGTTCGGCATCACGATCCCGGCGGAGTCGGGCGGGATGGGGCTCGGCGTCTTCGAGTACTGCCTGGTCTCCGAGGAGCTCGCCCGCGCCTGGCTGTCGGTGGCGAGCATCCTCGCCCGCGGGCAGGGCCTCGGGACGCAGGTGGTGGACGACGACCGCCGCGCCGAGCTGCTCGCCCGCAGCGCGAAGGGCAGCTGGATCGGCTCCATCGCGCTGTCCGAGCCGACCGCGGGCTCCGACCTCGCCGGCGTGCAGACCCGCGCGGTGCGCGACGGCGACGACTGGGTGCTCACCGGCCGCAAGCGCTGGGCCGGCAACGCGCTGGCCGCCGACTTCGTCGAGGTGCTCGCGCGGGTGCGCGACCCCGAGGAGGGGGAGTCGCGGTCGGCCGGCCTCGAGCCCTTCCTCGTCGTGAAGGACCGGGGCACCTTCCCCGACGGCATGACCGGCACCGTCATCGACAAGATCGGCTACCACGGCTTCCTCACCTGGGAGCTGGACCTCGACGGCGTGCGGGTGCCTGACGCGGACCGGCTGACCGGCCTCTACGGCGACGAGAACTCCGACGCCGACGAGGGCGGGTTCGCCTCCGTGCAGCGGGGTCTCAACATCGCGCGGGTGCACACCGCCGCCCGGGCGGTCGGGGTGGCGAGGGCCGCGGTCGAGGACTGCACGCTCTACCTGCAGGAGCGCGAGCAGTTCGGCCACCCGATCGGCGAGTTCCAGGCGCTGCGGTTCGCGCTGGCCGACATGGCGGCGGACGTGGCCCAGGCGAGGGCGTTCTGGCAGCAGGTGGCCCATCTCCTCGACTCCGGGGACCCGGCCGAGCAGGAGTCCGCTGCGGTCAAGCTGCTCGCCACCGAGATGGCCGTACGCGTCACCAGCTCGGCGATGCAGCTGCACGGCGGCAACGGCTACACGACCGAGCGCCGGGTGGAGCGCTACTGGCGCGACGCCCGGCTCACCACGATCTTCGAGGGCACCAGCGAGATCCAGCGCCGGATCATCAGCGACCGGATGCTGCCGCGATGACCGACCCGCTGCTCGCCGAGGTGCGCCGGGCGCGGACCACCGACGTGCCCGGCATCCGGGCGCTGGTCGACACCTACACGGGCGACCGGCGGCTGCTCGCCAAGGCGATGGTCAACCTCTACGAGGACGTGCAGGAGTTCTTCGTCGCGGTCGACGGCGCCGAGGTGGTCGGCTGCGGGGCGCTGCACGTGCTGTGGGAGGACCTCGCCGAGGTGCGCACCCTGGCCGTCGCGCCGACGGCGCAGGGGCAGGGCGTGGGCTCCGCGCTGCTGCACCGCCTCATCGAGAACGCCCGCGAGCTCGGGGTGCACCGGCTGTTCTGCCTGACCTTCGAGACCGAGTTCTTCGGCCGGCACGGGTTCGTGCCCGTCGACGAGGTCGCGCTCGACGTCGACGTGCGGGCCGAGCTGCTGCAGTCGCCGGACGAGGGCGTCGCGGAGTTCCTCGACCTGGCGCGGGTCAAGCCCAACACCCTCGGCAACACGCGGATGCTCGCGCACCTCTAGCGGAACAAACCACCGGCGCTCTACGCTGTTGCTTGCACCTGCAACAAGCCGAGGAGTGCACATGCCCGCCGTGACCGCTGACACCCTGACCCTCGCCCGCGTGCCCAAGGCCGGCCTCGGCGACGTCGAGCGCCCCGTGCTGGGCGTGACGACCGCGCCGTCCGGCTACGAGGGGGAGGGCTTCCCGGTCCGCCGGGCCTTCGCCGGCATCGCGCCGCGCTTCCTCGACCCGTTCATCATGATGGACCAGATGGGCGAGGTGGAGTACGCCCCGGGCGAGCCCAAGGGCACCTCGTGGCACCCGCACCGCGGCTTCGAGACCGTCACCTACATCATGGACGGCGCCTTCCAGCACCAGGACAGCCACGGCGGTGGCGGCTTCATCCAGGACGGCGCGACGCAGTGGATGACCGCCGGCGGCGGCATCCTGCACATCGAGACGCCCCCGGTCGAGCTGGTCCGCAGCGGCGGCACCTTCCACGGCATCCAGCTGTGGGTGAACCTGCCGTCCGCGCAGAAGATGGTCGACCCGGCGTACCAGAACCTCGAGGGGTCCGACGTCACGCTGCTCGCGTCCCACGACGCCGGCTCGCTGCTCCGCCTGATCGCCGGCGACCTGCCGACCGGCGACGGCGGGGTCGTACGAGGACCCGGCTCCACCCGCACCCCGATCACCCTGCTGCACGCGTCGGTGACCCCCGGCTCGTCGCTGAGCCTGCCGTGGAAGCCGGAGTTCAACGCGCTCGTCTACGTGCTGTCCGGCAACGGGACCGTCGGCGCCGGAGGTGCTTTCGGCCAGGCGGCGCCGGTGCACACCGGTCAGACCGTGGTGCTCGGCGAGGGCGACCGGATCACGATCGGCGCCGACGCGAAGCAGGAGAGCCGGCACGGCGCGCTCGAGGTGCTGGTGCTCGGCGGCGAGCCGATCCGCGAGCCCGTCGCGCAGTACGGCCCGTTCGTCATGAACACCCGCGCCGAGCTGCAGCAGGCCGTCGAGGACTTCCAGTCCGGCCGCTTCGGGCAGATCCCGGCCGGCGCGCTCATGCCCCACACCGGTCCCTGAGCGTCGCAACCACCGCCAACCCCTGCTGATCATCCGCAGCATCGCCGTCCACAGCAGCCCTCGCGGCCGCTGACGACGGGGATCCTGCGGATGATCAGCGGGGTGTGAGCCGGGCTCGAGCGCGGACCTCAGCGGCCGCGGTAGAGCGCGGCGGCGACGGCGGTCGCGAGGTTGAGGCTGCTCACGCCGTCCCGCATCGGCAGAGCCATCACCAGGTCTGCCCGCGCCCGCAGCGACGCGCCCACGCCGGACCGCTCGCTCCCGACGACGAGCACCGCGTCGTCCGGCAGCGCGACGGAGGGGTCGCCGGACGCGTCCAGCACCACCAGCGGCCCGGTGACCTCGTCGGCCGACACCCGGAGCACCGGCAGCGCGTAGTGCAGCCCGGCCGACCCGCGCAGCACGGTGGGGTGCCAGGGGTCGAGCGTCCCGATGACGGCCACCCCGGACGCCCCGGCCGCAGCGGCGACGCGGACGACTGCGCCGGCGTTGCCGGGGGAGCGCGGGGCGTCCAGCAGGACCAGCGGGGAGGTCCGGGACGCCAGCACCGAGCGGTCCTCGGCAGGCACTGCGCCGACCGCCGCGACCCCCGTGTGGTGCGCCACCTCGCCGACGACCGCCAGTGACAGCAGCAGGTCCAGCACGTCCGGTGCCAGCCGCTCGGCGAGGGCGCGCACGGCGGCGGGATCGCGTACGACCACGTCGGAGACGCACTCCGGCGCGAACCGCAGCGCGTGCTTCACGCAGTGGAAGCCCTCGAGCGCGATCTTCATGCACCCACCTTGCAGGAAAGCCACCCGCAACGGCGAATCCCGCCCGCCATGCGCTCACCTCGCCTGGCCGTCCTGGCCTCCGTCGCCCTGCTCGCCACCGGTCTCGCCGTCCCGTCGCTCGCCGACCACGACGCGAACCACGTCAACGGCTGCATCCAGAGCGTCCCCGAGCTGGGTACGACCGACCCGGTCGACATCTGCTACACGATCTACAAGCCGGCAGGCGCCTCGGCGGCGAACCCGGTGCCGATGGTGATGCACAGCCACGGCTGGGGCGGGAGCCGGACCAGCTCCGAGGGCGCGTTCGGGTCCTGGCTGGACAAGGGCTTCGGCGTGCTGTCCTTCGACCAGCGGGGCTTCGGCCAGAGCGGTGGCAAGGCGCGGGTCGAGAACCCCGACTTCGAGGGCCAGGACGTCATCAAGCTCGTCGACCTCATCGCCTCGCTCGACTGGGTCGCGAAGGAGCCGGCGGCGACCACCGGCAAGACCAAGAAGAAGAACCCCGCTCCGGTCTCGAACGAC
>JAKFFB010000155.1:0-5460 GCA_036675425.1 Actinomycetales bacterium
CCACCGCCGCCGCCGCGCTGGCCGGTCTGGTGACCGCGGAGCGCGCCGCCGGCGACGCGCACGGCAGCGCCGCCCTCGAGGCGTCCCGCGAGCTGGCCGGGCTGCTCGCCGCGCTGGCCGCGAGCGAGCACAGCCACCCGGTGGAGCTCGGATGAGCCTGCCGCTGCTGACCACGCTGCTGGAGGCCGAGCACGCCGCGGTCTACGGCTACGGCGTGCTCGGCGCGCGACTGGCGGACGAGCCGCTGACCCTGGCCCGCTCGGCGTACGACAGCCACCGCGCCCGCCGCGACCAGCTCGTGGCGCGGCTGCTCGAGCGCGGCGGCGACCCCGAGCCGCCTCCGCCGGCGTACGACGTCGCGGTCTCCTCCGTCGACGAGGCGCTGGCCCTCGCAGTGCTGCTGGAGGAGGGGCTGGCGGTGCGGTGGCGGGACCTCGTGGGCGGGACCGACGACCGGCAGCTGCGCTCGCTGGGGCTGGCGGGACTGCGCGAGTGCGCCGTCCGCGCGGCCCAGTGGCGCAGGGCGTCGGGGGTCGCACCGGCGACGGTGGCCCTTCCCGGCGCAGGCTGACGTCCGGCGCGGCGGGAGCTCGGGTGTGGGGTGGCCGCGCGCGCGCCCACGACGCCGGGTGCTCTGCCACGCCGGGTGCTCGTGCTCGTCATGATCGTCAGAGGGATCGGCCGCGTCAGCCCGACGACCGGGCGCTGAGCAGGCCGATCCTTCTGTCGATCATCCGCAGGATCCCCGGCCACGGCGCCGCTACGGCCGTCCCACGACGGGGATGCTGCGGATGATCAACCGACCGCTGTCTGCAGAGCGCGGAGGAGGGTCAGCGGGCGATGTCGGCGACGACCGCGTCGGTGAGCCGCACCAGGTCCCCCGGCGCGAGCTCGACGGACAGCCCGCGTCGGCCGGCGCTGACGTAGACGGTGTCGAACAGCTCGACCGTCTCGTCGACGACGGTCGGCAGCCGGGTCCGCTGGCCGAGCGGGCTGATGCCGCCGACGACGTAGCCGGTCGACCGCTCGGCCGCCGCCGGCTCGGCCATGACGCCGCGCTTGCCGCCGACGGCCGATGCGAGCGCCTTCAGGTCGAGCGACCCGCTGACCGGCACGACCCCGCACACCAGCTGCCCGTCGACGGACGCCAGCAGCGTCTTGAGCATCCGCTCCGGCTCGATGCCGAGCGCGGCTGTCGCCCCTTCGCCGTACGAGGGCGCGTCGGCAGCGACCTCGTACGCGTGGACGGTGTGGCCCACGCCGGAGCGAGCCAGCAGCAGCGTCGCCGGCGTGCCCTTGCCGCTCAGCCGCGGACCTCGGCCAGGACCGTCTCGACCAGCTCGGCCATCGGGACCTGCCGCGACTCCCCCGAGGCGCGGTCGCGCAGCTCGGCGACCCCCTCGTCGAGCCCCTTGCCGATGACGACGGAGGTGGGGATGCCGATCAGCTCGGCGTCCTTGAACGCCACCCCCGGCGACACCTTCGCGCGGTCGTCGAGCAGCACGGTCAGCCCGCGCGCCTCGAGCTCGAGCGCGATGCGCTCGGCCTCCGGCTTCTGCTCGCCCTTGCCGAGCCCGACGACGTGCACGTCGACCGGCGCGACCTCGCGGGACCAGACCAGCCCCTTCTCGTCGTAGGACTGCTCCGCGATGGCGGCGATCGCGCGCGAGACGCCGATGCCGTACGACCCCATCGTCACGCGGACGGGCTTGCTGTCCGGGCCGAGCACGTCCAGGCCGAACGCGTCGGCGTACTTGCGACCCAGCTGGAAGATGTGGCCGATCTCGATGCCGCGGCCGATCTCCAGCGGCGAGCCGCAGCGGCCGCAGGGGTCACCCGCGCGGACCTCCGCCGCGGGCACGACGCCGGACGGCGTGAAGTCACGGCCCATCACGACGTTGACCGCGTGCTTGCCCTCGACGTTGGCACCCGTCGCCCACGAGGTCCCCTGCACCACAAGGGGATCCACGACGTAGCGGATGCCCTCGAGTCCCTGCGGACCGATGTAGCCCTTGACCAGCTGGGGGTGCTGGTCGAACTTCTCGAAGGGCAGCACCTCCGCCGGGGTGACGTTGGCCTCGAGCCGCTTGACGTCGACCTCGCGGTCACCGGGCACGCCGACCACGAGCGGCTCGACCTTGCCGTCGGGGTAGCGCAGCAGCACGACGACGTTCTTCAACGTGCCGCCCGCGGGGACGTCGTGGCCGAGCTCCTTCAGCGCCACGACGAGCGTGTCGATGGTGGGGGTGTCAGGGGTGTCGAGCACCTCCATCGCCGGCTGCGCCGAGGGGTCGGAGGGCGACGGCGCCCGCAGCTCCACGGCCTCGGTGTTGGCGGCGTAGTCGCAGGACGTGCAGGACACGAAGGTGTCCTCACCGGTCGGCGCGGGGGCGAGGAACTCCTCCGAGGCGCTGCCGCCCATCGCGCCGCTGACCGCGGAGACGATCCGGTAGTCCATGCCGAGCCGCTCGAAGGTCGCGATGTAGGCCTGGCGGTGCAGGTCGTAGGACCGCTGCAGCCCCTCGTCGTCGAGGTCGAAGGAGTAGCTGTCCTTCATCACGAACTCGCGGCCACGCAGGATGCCGGCACGCGGACGCGCCTCGTCGCGGTACTTGGTCTGGACCTGGTAGAGCATCACAGGCAGGTCCTTGTACGAGCTGTACTCGCCCTTGACCATCAGGGTGAACAGCTCCTCGTGCGTCGGCCCGAGCAGGTAGTCGTTCCCGCGGCGGTCCTTCAGCCGGAAGAGCAGGTCGCCGTACTCCGTCCACCGGTCGCTCGCCTCGTAGGGCTCCTTCGGCAGCAGCGCCGGGAAGAGCACCTCCTGCGCGCCGATCCGGTCCATCTCCTCGCGGATGATCCTGCTGACGTTGGCCAGCATCCGCACCCCGAGCGGCAGCCAGGAGTAGATGCCGGGCGCGACGCGGCGGACGTAGCCGGCACGCACGAGCAGGCGGTGGCTCGGGACCTCCGCGTCCGCCGGGTCCTCACGCAGGGTGCGCAGGAACAGGGTGGACATGCGGAGCACGAGGGACCTCCAGGTCGGCGGGAGGTCTCAGGCTATCGGCGTGCCCACACCGGTTTCCCGCGGCGGCTGCGGCTGCTCCGGAACGGTCGTCTCGTCGAGGCCGGTGCGCTCGAGCTTGTGCCACGGCAGGTGGATCCCGGACAGCGCGCTGACCAGCGACTGGATGACCACGAGGTACATCAGCTGCCGGTAGACGACCTGCTGCAGCGGCAGCGCCCACAGCGGCCGCAGCGACTCCTTGTCCAGGCGCAGCGCGTAGGCGCCGAGCAGCACCTGGAGGACCATGTACGCGACCCAGCTCACGACGACCGCGCGACCGTTGCCCGAGAGCAGCCCGTAGACCGCGAAGACGTCGATGACGGGCGCCAGCAGCGGTAGGACGAGCTGGAAGACCAGCAGCATCGGCAGGGCGATCCGGCCGAGCCGGGCGCCTTCGACCAGCGCACGCTTGTGCTTCCAGACGACCTGCAGGGTGCCGTACGCCCAGCGGTAGCGCTGCTTCCACAGGTCGTTCCAGGTGCTCGGCGCCTCGGTCCAGGCTCGCGCGCGCTCCTCGTGCACGACCCTGTAGCCGGCGCGCAGGATGCCCATCGTGACGTCGGTGTCCTCGGCGAGGGTGTCGCTGCTCATGCCCCCAGCGGCCTCGACCGCGGCGCGCCGGAACGCACCCGCCGCCCCTGGGACCGTGGTGATGCAGTGCAGGAGGTCGAGCAGCCGGCGGTCGAGGTTGAAGCCGGTGACGTACTCCATGTGCTGCCAGCGGCCGAGCAGACCGCGCCGGTTGCCGACCTTGACGTTGCCGCTCACGGCGCCGACGAGCGGGTCGCGCAGCGGCTGCACGAGGTGGCGGATGGTCGCGGGCTCGAAGACGGTGTCGCCGTCGAGCATGACCAGGACGTCGTGCGTCGCGGCGGCGGTGCCGGTACGCAGCGCGGCGGCCTTGCCGCCGTTCGGCTGCTGCACCAGGCGGACTCCGGGCAGCGCGAGCTCGCGCACGATCTCGGCGGTGCGGTCGGTCGAGCCGTCGTCGACGACCACGACCTCCAGCGAGGGGTAGTCGCTGGCGACCAGGGACCGCACCGCCTGCTCGATCCCGACCTCCTCGTTGTAGGCGGGCACGAGGACCGAGACCGGCGGCAGGTAGGGCTCGCCCTCGATGCGCCGGGCCGACAGCCGCACGTGCCGACGCGCGAGCGCGACGACGAAGAGCGTGCGGAGCAGCACCAGCACGAGCAGCGGCACGACGCCCCAGCGCACGGCCAGCACGAGCAGGTCCGACGCCCGCAGCGACAGCAGCAGCCCGTCGCCCTGGAGGGCACCGACCGTCCCCGCCGGCTGGACGCCCGCGGTCGGTGGCAGGCCGAGACCTCCTGACACGGTGGTGAACTCGTAGCCGCGGTCGCGGTAGGCCCCGATGAGCGCCGGCAGCGCCTCGAGCGTCTGCGCCCGGTCGCCACCGCCGTCGTGCAGCAGCACCACGGCGCCGCGCTCCCCGTCCGGCCCGGCCCGGCGGACGATCTCGTCGACGCCCGGCTCGCTCCAGTCCTTGCTGTCGCGGTCGCTGAGCACGACGGCGTAACCCGCGTCGCCGGCCTGCTCGATGACCTCGAGGTCGTCCTCCGTGACCGCCGAGCGGTCGGAGGAGTACGGCGGCCGGAACAGCGCGCTGGTCACCTCCGCGCTGCCGGCCAGACCGAGCTGGCCCAGCGACAGCTCGAGGTTGCGCTTCCAGGCAGGGCTGGCCGACAGCTGGGCGTGCGACCAGGTGTGGTTGCCGACCTCGTGCCCCTCGGCGAGCAGGCGCCGCACCAGCGCGGGGTGGCGGGCGGCGGAGGCTCCGGTCACGAAGAACGTCGCCGGGACGCGCTCGCGCTCCAGCAGGTCGAGGATCCGCGGCGTCCACGTCGGGTCCGGCCCGTCGTCGAAGGTGAGCGCGACGGTGCGGTCGGGCAGTCCCCGGGTCGCGAGCTCGCCGTCGGCGTCGCGGTAGACCACCGGCCCCTCGCCCGGCAGGTCGGCCGCGTCGCGGGCGCCGGGCGTGCTCGTCACCCCGAGGTCGCGGGTGAGGCCCTGCAGGAACAGGCTGAGGAGCATCCCCAGCAGGACGACGACGAGCAGCCCCCAGTGCGCCGCGGGCAGCCGGCGGCGACGCGGGCTGCTGCGGCGTGGCCTGGTGCGCCGGTGCTTCCCGCTCATCGCGGCCCCTTGGACGGCGTCGGGCGGGGGCGGGGTGAGCGGCTGGCCTGCCCGGGCGGCACGCTCTGCCCCGGCGGGGCCGTGGGCGCGGCCGTCGAGGCCGTCGTCGGGCGAGGAGCGGCAGTCGGGCCGGCCGTCCCGGTCGGGGACGCCGACGGTGACGGCGACGGCGACCGCGTAGCGAGGACCGGTGAGGGGCTCGGCCGCGGCGGGCGCGTGCTGCGGGGCGGGGCCGG
>JAKFFB010000043.1:0-5440 GCA_036675425.1 Actinomycetales bacterium
GACGGCAACACCCTGTCGCTGACACAGTTCTGATCGGCAGCTATCCTCGCGCTTCATGAGCGACCACGAGATCCCCACCCTGCTGTCCAGCCTCCCCACGGCGCCGTTCATCTGGTCGCCCAACGGCACGGTCGTGATCATGGAAGAGAAGGTCGTCGAGGCCGGCGGCGATCCCGCGGCCGTGGCCGAGTGGGTCGAGGCTCACGGCGGCGACCTCGACCGCACACTGCCGGTCGTGGCGACGCGCCGCGGCGTGACGTCGGTCCCCAAGCCGAAGGGCAAGCGCTACTACGTCGTGCCGCAGTCCGAGCTCACGCCGCCCGACGCGGCGTAGTAGCACGGGAAACCCCCACGGCCGCCCCCGAGCGGCGTACGGTCTCCCCATCGCCAAGCGACAAGGGAGGTTCGCGATGCATGTCAGGGTCAAGTGGGCCGCGGCAGTGGCGGTCGCCGGAGCTGTCGCGGTGGCCGGGAGCGCCGCCGTCGCGGGCGGCGGCAACAACCGATTCGCGGCGGGGCTGCGCGGATACGAGGAGGTCCCGGCGATCTCGACGCAAGCGTTGGGAGGGTTCACCGCGACCGTGAACAAGGCCGGCACCAGCTTCTCGTACAGACTCGGCTACGCCGGCCTGGAGGGCGCCGTCACCCAGGCCCACATCCATTTCGGGCAGCTGTCGGTCACCGGTGGCGTCAGCGCGTTCTTCTGCACGAACCTCGGCAACGGCCCGGCCGGCACGCAGGCGTGCCCGGCACCGCCGGCCGTCGTGACGGGCACGATCACCGCGGCCGAGGTCATCGGTCCGTCGGGGCAGGGCATCGCGGTGGGCGAGTTCAACGAGCTGCTGCGCGCGATCCGGGCGGGTGCGACGTACGCCAACGTGCACAGCACGTTGTGGCCCGGCGGCGAGATTCGCGGGCAGGTCCGCGCCGACGACGACGACGACGACTGAGCGCGGGCGGTTGCGCGGTGGGCGGGACGGGCTGCCCACCGCGCCGTCGCGGGTCGGGTCCGCTGACGGGCGTGCCAGACTGTTAACCCCCGGCGAGAGTGAGCTCGATGCCCCAGGATCAATCAGGACCCGTGAAAGCAGCGCACAAGGCGGCCCTCGAAGCCACCGCGCAGCGCAACCTCGCTGCCCACAAGGTGGCCAAGGAGAAGCGCAAGAAGGCCGACCTGCTGGCCGCGGCCCAGCGCCGCGCGTACGAACGCGCCAAGGGCGGCTGAGTCTTGGCCCTCGACGAGACGCCGCGCAAGATCCTCGAGATCGTGCTCGACCAACGCTCGGTGAGCGACGAGACGATCGCCCCGCAGATCAATCCGGCGTGGACAGAGGACGACGTATGCCGCCTGACGGCGAAGCTCAGGCGCCAGGGTCTGATCGCGGAGTCGGCGTACGCAAGCGACCGCTGGTCGATCACCGACGCGGGACGCGCGGCCCTGTCAGCTGACTGACGCCGCGGGATGTTTTCCCACGGTGACTATGCACCGGTTTATGGTGGCATGAGGACCGGCGGGCGCACCGAGGCGCCCACCGGATATCTCCAAGCGAGGGAGGGTTCTCATGCGTCGTTCCGTGGTCGTTGCCGGGTCTGTGGTCGCTGCGCTGGCGGCGACGGGTGTTCTCGCCGTGAGCGGCGGCGCTGAGGCGCCCTCCGGCCAGACGTTGCAGTACGTCACCAAGGGCGGGACGTTCAAGTTCGTCGACGTCGCCCCGAAGGCCCGCAGCGAGGAGGACGCCAGCAGCGGCGATCAGTTCCTCATCTCGACGGGCGTCTACACGAAGGCCAACAAGCGCGTGGGCAGCCTCGACGCGCGCTGCACCTTCACCCGCGGCGGCCGGAACGTGCGCGGCGTGTGCGACGCGATCTACGACCTCCCCGACGGCGACATTCACCTCATGGCCCGCCTGACCCCCGCGGACAAGGTCGACGGAGCGGTCGTCGGCGGCAACGGCGCGTACGCCGGCGCCCGCGGCACGTTCACGTCGGTCGACCGGCCCGGTGAGAAGGACGGCGACCCGAGCGACGACACGATCGTCTTGCTGCCGTAGCGCAGCGCTGAGGTGAAGCCGGCCCGGGCGTGCGCCTTGTGCGCGGACGCCCGGGCTGACTTCGTCGCGTCCGCCATGTATCTGCGCGGCCCTCTCGGGCTCAGTACGAGCACCGATGCCCGTAGCTCAAACCAAGGCGGACCTCATGTTGCTCGCGATACTGGTCTTGGCTCTCCTGCTCGTCGTGCTGGGAGTAGCCGCATCAAGCCTGGTGGATTAGTCCGCCGAGCGCGCCGGTGGGCCCGGGCGCAGCCGCGCGAGCTGCTCGGCGATGTCCGCGGCGTCACGGGTCAGCAGGACCCGTGCGCCGGTCCGCGCGAGTACGGCCTGCACGTCCCACCCGGGCGGATCGCCGTCGATGAGCGCCACGACGTCCGCGCGCGCGACGCCGGCGCCCTCCGCCAGCACGCCTTCCGGCGTCATCGCCAGCACGACCGCCTCGGTGCCCGGATCCTCGGTGAGCAGGCGATGCGCGACGTGCACCGGCTGGCGCTCGGCCGCGACCACCCAGCTGCCGACCGCCGTCCGCGAGGGGCCCGCGTAGCCGACCGTCCATTGTGCGTCGAGCGCGGCCGCGACGGCGCGGCCGACGGCGTCGGGATCCTCGCCGCAGACCACGACCGTGGGAACGCGCCACACCCGGTCCGGATACAGGGCGTCGAGCAGGTCGCCCAGCACGTCGCGATCGCCCCTGCCCTCCGCGAAGAGATGCACCTCCAGCGAGGGCAGGACGTTGACCTCGCACACCGCGCCGCCGACCTCGCGGAAGCTGCGTGTGATGTCCGTCGTCAGGAAGTCGGCGCCCCCGACGTCGACACCGCAGAGCACGGCCGCCCGCACGCACATCTCCACGTTGTCGGGGTGGATGCTGTCGGTCACGTCGCGCAGGCTGCCTCCCGCCGCCCAGTTGGCGGCGGACTTCAGGCGGACCCGCGCGCCGGCCGCAGGCACCGATTCGAGCGTCCAGCCCTGGTCGCGCAGCAGGCGCTCGGAGTCCTCGTCATAGACGATCGGGTTCAGCGGGGTCGTCTTTCCCGCGGTGCGCCGGGGGTCGGCGTTGGCCCGGATCAGCAGCTGCTCGATCGTGGTCCTCCCGTCGCCGTGCACCGCGGCAGGCAGGCGCTGGACCGCCGCGATGAAGCGCCCGCCGGCGACGAGCACGCGGTGGTCCTCGCCGGGGATGAGGCGCTCGATGAGCACCCATGGACCCACCCGGCTGGCGCGCCGGAACGCCGCCTCGACCTCGCTCTGCGTGGTCAGGCCGACCGACACCGCCGCGCCCATGTCGCCCCAGCGCGGCTTGACGACGACCGGCAGCCCGATCTGCTGCGCCGCCGGCCAGGCGCGTTCCGGGCGCGTGGTCCCGATGTGTGACGGCACCGGTACCCCGTGGCGGAACAGCAGGCTCGTGGAGGCGGTCTTGTCGGAGGTCAGCTCGATGGCGGTCTTGCCCGTCGAGCTGATCCGGTCCGTCCGCACCTGCTGCGCGCCCTCGCCAAGCTGCATGTAGCCGGCCCACGCCTGGATCGGGCACCAGGGGATGTCCCGCCGGCGGCAGGCGGCGACGAGCTCCGCCACGCGCGGCCAGAGCGGCGGATGGTTCTTGCCGAATTCGTCGAGCAGCTCGCGCAGGCCATCGCGTTCCCGCGCCTCGACGGGTCCGGACGCGGCGGCGGACACGAGCGTCGCCGCCAGCTCACAGCTCGCGCGGACCGGCACGGCGGGTTCGAGGCTCAGCACGAGCTCGCGCTCGGGATCCGCGGCTGGCGCCGGTGCGGGCGCGCCGGCCGGCAGGTTGACGCGGCAGACGAGTTGCCCGGCGATCGTCTGCACGAGCGCCGCGAGCGGCCATCGCTCCCTGGCGCGGACCTCGTCGGCGGACAGGCCGAGGGCCTCGAGCAGCTCCGCGCATCGGTCGAGCGCCGCGGAGGGCTGCTCCAGCGTCCATGTCAGGCCATCGGCGCCGTCGGTCGCGAGGCGCACGACGAGCACCGACGCGGCGGAGTAGGCGTTGGCACCGTGCAGCTCGCGGTAGTCGAACGCGATGGCGCCGCCGCCTTGCGAGCTTGGCTGAGGCGTGGCCGTGGTCATCGGCCCGAGAGTCTCCTACGAAAACGTGCCGGCACCACATCCACGTCGGTGAGGATGCCTCAGGAACGAGAAAAGCCCTGCAATGAGGGCCTTTGTCATACCGCTACGGGGATTCGAACCCCGGTTTCCGCCGTGAGAGGGCGGCGTCCTAGTCCCCTAGACGATAGCGGCGCGGGACGGCGTGAAGGGTAGCGAAGGTAGGTGTCGCCCGCGTGTCGTATACCGCACACACGCGGCGAAATCAGCGGATGCGCAGGGGCGTCCCGACCGGGACGAGGTCGTAGAAGCGCAGGACGTCCTCGTTGCGCAGGCGCATGCAGCCGTGCGACGGGCGGCCGGGAACGAGGCCCGGCTGGTTGGTCCCGTGGAAGCCGACGACGCCGCCGCTCGGCCAGTCGGTCAGGCCCGGCGCGTAGGCCGATGTGCCGAGCGCACGCGGTCCGTACAGCCCCCAGCTGGCCTCGACGCGGAACTTCTCGCGGATCCAGAAGCGGCCCGCCGGCGTCGGGGTCGACGGCGTGCCGATCCCGACCGGCGCGCTGAAGACGATGCGACCGCGGCGGCGGACGGTGACGCGCAGCTTGCGCCGGTCGACGGTGATCGCGGACCGCACGCGGTGAAAGCGTCCGAGCGCGTCGCGCGGCACCCACCCCGTGCGGCCGTTCGGCCGTCCCGGGACGCGCAGGCGGACCCAGTCGTTCTCGCCCGGGCCGACGCTGCGCTGCAGCAGCAGGTACGTGTTCGGCAGGCGGTCCTCGGTGACGATCCGCAGCCGGTCGATCACGCGGGCCCGCTCGTCGGGCGCGGTGCGGATCAGCCCCTCGCGGGCGGGATAGGCCCAGCGGCTGAGCCTGCGCTCATCCGACAGGCGGGTGAGCACGGGCCGATCGGCGGCCGCGCCCGCGCCCGCCGATGCCACAGCGCCGCCCGCCCCGAACGAGGCGAGCGGCACCGCGACGGCCACCGCGCAGGCGGTGAGGCGCCGGCGGATCGTCAACCGGTGAAGGCCGGCTTGACGGCCGCGGGGCACTTGTTCAGCGTCATGACGAGCGTCTTGGCCTTCGCGCTGCTGCCGGTCAGGTACACGACGCGCGCCCTGACGCGAGGGGTCCCGGTGCGCAGCTTGGCCCTGCTCACGGAGTAGCTGTAGCGGCCGGCGCTGTTGGCCTTCGTGACGACCTTCCGCGAGCGTCCGTCGACCGTGAACGTCACGCGGGAGATCCGCTTGCCGCTGACGCTGACCTTCGCCGTGCGCGCCATGCATCCGGTCGGCCCGCGCAGCTTGGCGCTGGCCGGGG
>JAKFFB010000312.1:0-5367 GCA_036675425.1 Actinomycetales bacterium
GCATCCTGGGCCTGGCCGACGACGACGACATCGACGTCGTCGTCGACCTCAACATCAAGGGCACCCTGCACATCACGATGTCGCCGCCCGCCGCATGGGCGGCCTTCCTCGGCACGTGCAGCTACACCGTGTCCGGAGGCGTCGACGGCCCGAGCACGGGCACCATCGCCTGCGGCGCGACCGCGCTCGACGTGAACATGCGCCACGGCTTCCCCGTCCGCTCGCAGAACGGCGGCACGGTGACCCACAACTACTCGGTCACGTTCACCGCCAACAACGGCGTCGACTCCGTCGACAGCGCACGGCACAACGGCAGCTACACGGGCTCGTCCCTGTGCAGCAACTGCCAGATTCCCTGACCTCGAATCGAAGGATCTCCACCTTGACCACTCTCACCACCGCCCCGACGCCCACCGAGCGGGACATCGTCGAGTTCCGCCGACTGCACCAGGCGCTCGGTGACGCGGTCGAGAGCGCCGTACACGGAAAGCGCGCGGTGATCGACCTGGTGCTCGTCGCGACGTTCGCCGGCGGCCACGTGCTGCTCGAGGACGTGCCCGGCACCGGCAAGACCACCTTGGCGCGAGCCGTCGCGCGGGCGCTCGGTGGTGAGCACCGGCGCGTGCAGTTCACCCCCGACCTGCTGCCCAGCGACGTGACCGGCACCAGCGTCTTCGACCCGCGCGACAGCCAGGTGCGGTTCCGTCCGGGGCCGGTGTTCTCCAACGTCGTGCTGGCCGACGAGATCAACCGTGCCGCCGCGAAGACGCAGTCGGCGCTGCTCGAGGTGATGGAGGAGCACACCGTCACCGTCGACGGCGTCACCCATCGCGTGCCGGCGCCCTTCCTGGTCATCGCGACCCAGAACCCCGTCGACCTCGACGGCACCTACCGCCTCCCGGAGGCCCAGCTCGACCGGTTCCTGATCAAGACGTCGCTGGGCTACCCCGACGCCGAGCACGAGATCGAGGTGCTCCGCCCCGGCAGCACCGCCGGTCGCATCGACGACGTCCGCACCATCTCCACGCCCGACGAGATCGTCGCCGTCGCCTCCTCGCTCGCGACGCTGCACGTCGCCGACCCGATCCTGCGCTACGTGCGCGAGATCGGGGTGGCGATCCGCAACGACGAGCGCGTCCGCCTCGGTGCCAGCACACGTGGGTTGCGCGCCCTGGTCCGCTGCCTCCAGGTGTACGCCGCCGCGCGGGGCCGGCACTACGTGATCCCCGCCGACGTCCACCAGCTCGTCGAGCCCGTCCTCGCACACCGCACCGTGCTCACCCGCGACGCCGTGCTGACCGGGCACACCCAGTCCTCCGTGGTGGCCGAGGTGCTGGAGACGGTGGCGCCGCCGCAGCCCGACGCGGGCTGACCCATGATCCTCTGGCAGACCCTGACCGTGCGCGGTCGCTGGGTGAGCGGCCTGGCGCTGGCGATGGCGGTGGCAGGCTTCAGCTGGAGCTATCCCCTCGTGGGCACGCTCGGGCTGGTGCTCGGCGCCCTGGTCACGACCGAGCTGGTCGCGGTGCTGACCAGTCGAGACCTCGCCGTGCACCGCACGGTCTCGCCGCTCGTCGTGGTCCGGCAGGGGCCGTGCGAGGGGCAGCTCACGCTGAAGGGACGTCGGCGGCAGGGCCTGATGCGAGCCGACGTGGCCGAGCAGGTCGACGGCGAGCTGGTCCCGATCGACCTGCCCGCACGGCGCGCCGGCGACGCCACGGTGACCTACCCGATCCCGACGAGGAGGCGCGGCGTGCTCGACGTCGGCCCGGTGCACGTGCGCCGCTCGTCGCTGGCCGGGATGGCTGCGCGGGCCAGTGAGGTGGGTGCCGTGGTCCAGGTGCGAGTCCTGCCCCGGATCGTGCCGCTGACGTCGATGGCGATGGGTCATCGCCGCGCGCTGACCGGTGGCGACGACAGCGCCGAGCTCGGCGGCACCGACCTCGTCGGGCTGCACGAGTACACGATGGGCGACGACCTGCGCCGCCTGCACTGGGCCACCTCAGCCCGCACCGGCACGCTGATGGTGCGCGAGGACGCGGACCCGGCCGAGCCGCACGTCTGCGTCGTCCTCGACGACCGTTCCAGCAGCTACACAGGCAGGCCCGACGACTTCGAGGACGCGGTGGAGCTCGCCGCCGCCCTGTGCCGCGTCTCGGTCGAGCGCGGCCACCCGGTGCGGTTCAGGTCCCTCAGCGGGCGCGACGAGGTCGTGGTGCCAGGCTCGGCCAGTCGCCTCCCGAGGAGGGAGGCCCGCGACATCGACTGGCTGCTCACCGAGATCGACACGGTCGACGACGACGCGATCGGGCACCTCGGGCGCCGCGACCTCGACGTCCTGGTCGCCGTGACCGGCCACGCGGGCGACGTACGACAGCTGGCGAGGCACCTCGAAGGCGCCGAGGACAACGTCGTGTGCGTCGTCGACCCGCAGCCCGCCGTCGCGGCCGGTCGCGAGGGCGGGCTGCTCGTGCTCCGCGGCACCGGCTCGATCGACCTCGCCCGGCTGTGGGACACGGCGGTGGCGCGGTGACGACGACGATGACCGCTCCCCCGGCACCCGCCACCAGGGGCACCGGCGCATCCCTCGCCGTACCCATCTGGTCGGCAGCCCTGCTCGTCATCGGTTCGCTGTCGCTGGCGACGGCCTGGTCCGGCTTCCTGCCCGCGCTCGCACTCGCCGCGGCCGCGGTCGTCCCGCTCGTCCTGGTGCGGCTGGTGATCAGCGCCGGCATCTCCCCGTGGGCCGGCGCGACCGTGGTCGCGCTGCTGCTCCTGCTGCTCGCCTATGTCCTGGCCGCCCGGGCGGAGACCTCCTTCGCCGACACGGTCCGCGACGCCGTACCCCGCCTCCTCACCACACCCCGCCCCTATCCCGTCCGCGCCGACCTGCTGGTCGCGCCCCTGACCCTCACCGGCCTCGTGTCCGTGCTCGTCGCGCTGCGCCTGCCGTCGCCGCACCGGGTCGCGCCGGTGCTGGGGGCCAGCACCTTGTACGTCGCCGGCGCGCTGCTCACCGTCGGGTCGGGCGACCGCTGGGGGGTCGTGGCGGCGTTGCTGCTCGTCTCGTCGGTGCTCGGCTGGATCCTGCTCGACGAGCACCGCGAGCCGACGTCGCACCGCATTGCCGTCGCCGCGCCGCTGGCCGTGGCCGGCGTCGGGATCGTGGCCGCGGCCTCGCTGCTGCCGGCGAGCAGCCCCTTCCAGCCACGCGACGTGGTCGACCCGCCGGTGGTCACGGTCGTCGCGAGCAGCCCGATGCCGCAGATGGGCGCCTGGCAGGCCCGTCCCGACGAGGCGCTCTTCGAGGTCAGCGGGCCCGCCGTGCCGCTGCGACTGGTCACCCTGGACGGCTACGACGGGACGCACTGGACCGCGCCCACGAGCTATGCGCCGCTCGGCTCGACCGATGCCGAGCGCATCCTGCCGAGCGGCGTCCGCACGCGTACGGCGAGCCTGCGGATCCACCTCACGTCATTGGGCGGCAACTGGCTGCCGACCCCGGGCTGGCCGACGGCGATCTCCGACGGCCGGGCGGTGGTCGACAACGACACCGGCACCGCCTTCCTGGCCACGCCCGAGGCGATCGACCCGGCGTCGGGCACCGACGCGACCGATGCCGGACCCACCGACGACCTGACCTACGACGTCACCGGCCTGGTCGACGACCCGTCCCGCGACGACCTGGTCACCGCCGCGGTGCCCCCGCCGGCGACGGTGTCGCGCTACCTCTCCTTGCCGCCGTTGACCGAGGAGCTCACGCAGTTCGCCGACCAGGCTGCCGCCGGTGCCGTGACGCCCTACGAGCGCGCGCAGGTGCTCGAGCAGCTCGTCCGCGAGCGCGCCAAGCTCTCCGCGAAGGCCATCTCCGGCTCCCAGCTGTGGCGGATCAGGAACTTCCTGGTGGGCGAGAAGGGCGAGTCCGGCGCCCGGATCGGCACCTCCGAGCAGTTCGCCACCGCCTTCGCGCTCCTCGCCCGCTACAACGGCCTGCCGACGCGGGTCGTGGTCGGCTTCCGCCCAGGAGACGAAGTCGACCCGGAGGCAGGCGACGAGCAGCCCGACGGCAACCGGATCGTGCGCGGCGGGGACGCCTTCGCATGGCCCGAGATCTACTTCGAGGACCTCGGCTGGGTGCCGTTCTCACCGACCCCCGACGACGAGACGTTCCGGCGCGACGTCCCCCAGGAGACGCGCGTCCCCGCCGACGAGGCCGACGACGAGTTCAGCCCGGTCGAGCCCACGCCTTCGGCGGATGACACCCATCCCACGCCGGCCGCATCGCAGCGCCCGATCTGGCCGCTGCTGGCCGCCGGTGGGGGCGGCCTCGTGCTGATCACCGGCCTCGCGCTCGCCGCGGCGCGCGCGTTCCGGAGCCGGCGACACCGGCGCCGCGGTGCGACGGGTGCCTGGGCCGAGGTGCTCGACGCGCTTCACCTCGCCGGCAAGCCCCCGCCGCGGCACTGGTCGGCCAGCCAGGTCGCATCCGCCGTGGACGAGCGGCTGGCGATCGCTGCCACGGCGGCTGTCGCCGTACACGCGGAACGGGCGGCGTTCTCGCCGGATCCCGACCCTTCGTCGGAATGGCGCGCCGACCTCACGACGGTTCGCCGGGCCGTACGGCGATCGCTGCCGCTGTGGCGCCGGTGGTGGTGGGCGCTCGACCCGCGAGTGTTCGCGCGCCGCTGAGCGGAGGGTCAGCCGCCCTTGTTGGTGAGGCAGCGCACGTTGGAGGTGCCCAACGTCGCGTCGGGCAGCCGCACCAGGATCACGAAGCAGGTGCGACCCAGGGCAAGCTGGTAGGGGAACTCGGCCTCGGTCTCGCCCACGCCGAAGCTGCGCAGGTAGTTCTCCTCAGGCTGCGTCTGCGAGATGTGGAAGGTGCCCTCACCGTCGCTCGGGTCCTGCCACGAGGCGATGATGTTGCCGCCTTCGTAGCGGAAGTCCTTGATCTCGAAGGCGAGGGCGGGATCGGCGATGTCGGGCTCGGGGTTGTTCTCGACGGGTTTGTCGGTCAACGTCGGGATCGGCTGGCCGGCCTTGCCGTCGTCCGCCACGGGAGTCTCCGCCGGAGCCTCGTCGCGCAGGACTGCGCCGGCCACGCCCAGCGCCGTACCGACCAGGAGCGCGAGCACGCCGAGGCTGATCACCAGCCTGCGCTTCTTCGTGGCGGTCGGTGCGGGGGCCTCGGGGGTCAGCTCCGGTGGCGGTTCGCGATGCTCGGCGGGCAGGCCCATGCCGGTCGGCTCGGCGTCGACGGGCGTCTCGTCCGGCACGTGGGCGGCGGCGGAGAGGGCGACGGGAGCGGGCGGGTGGTCCCAGTCCCCGGTCAGGCGCGAGTCGAGGTCGGTGGGGCGGCGGGCACGG
>JAKFFB010000204.1:0-5311 GCA_036675425.1 Actinomycetales bacterium
TCCTCGTCATCGGCCTCGGCCCCGGCCCCGACGGCTGGCTCACCCCCGAGGCCTCCGCCGCACTGGCCGAGGTGTCGCACGTCGTCGGCTACGCGCCGTACGTCAACCGCGTCCCCCAGCGAGCCGGCCTGACCCGCCACGCGTCGGGCAACACCGTCGAGGTCGACCGCGCCCGGTTCGCCCTCGACCTCGCGCTGTCCGGCGAGCGGGTTGCGGTCGTCTCCGGCGGCGACGCCGGTGTCTTCGGCATGGCAGCCGCGGTCTTCGAGGCGGCGGCCGATCCGGCTCACCCGGAGCACGCGGCGGTGCCCGTACGCGTCCTGCCCGGCGTCAGCGCGGTCCAGGCCGTCGCGGCCCGCGCCGGTGCACCGATCGGAGCCGACTTCGCCGTCGTCAGCCTGTCGGACCGCCTCAAGCCCTGGGCAGTCGTCGAGAAGCGCCTGCGGGCGATCGCCGACGCCGACCTCGTGCTCGGCATCTACAACCCCGCCTCGCGGTCGCGTCGCGAGCAGGTCGTGGAGACGCAGAAGATCCTGCTCGAGCACCGCTCCCCCGACACCGTGGTGATCATCGGGCGCGACGTCGGTCGCTCCGAGGAGTCGGTCACCGTGACGACCCTGGGCGACCTCGACACCGACTCCATCGACATGAAGTGCCTGTTGATCATCGGCGCCTCGTCCACCCGCGTGGAGCCCAACGGCTCGGTCTGGACGCCCCGATGGGTGGACTGAGCGTCACCGTCGTCGGGATCGGCGCGGACGGCTGGGACGGCCTCATCCCGTCGTCGCGCGCACTCGTCGAGAGTGCCGAGGTACTGCTCGGCGGCGAACGCCACCTCGAGTTCGCCCCGGCGATCGAGGGCCAGGTTCGTGCCCCGTGGCCGCGCCCGATGACCTCGCTCCCCACCTTCCTCGAGCAGTACGACGGCCGCCATGTCGTCGCGCTGGCCTCGGGTGACCCGCTGGTCTCCGGGATCGGCACCACCCTGATCCGACTGCTCGGCGACGACGCGGTGACGGTCGTCCCGGCCGTGTCGTCGGTCGCGCTGGCCCGCGCCCGGATGGGCTGGTCGGCCGAGGAGTCCGAGGTCGTGACGCTCGTGGGCCGCGATCCCGCCGCGTTGCGCCGGGAACTGGCCACCGGCCGCAAGCTCGTCGTGCTGTCGTCCGACGACCGGACGCCGATCGCCGTCGCGGGCCTGCTGCTCGAGGCCGGCCACGGCGCCAGCGTGATCACGGTGCTCGGCGACCTCGGCGGCCCGCAGGAGAGCCAGATCGACTTCACCGCCGACACGGACGAGCTGCCGGCCGACCTTCCCCGGCTCAACGTGCTCGCCATCGACGTCCGGGGACCCGGCTCCGACACGGTGTCGTGGGCGCCCGGCCTGCCCGACGACGCCTTCGACCACGACGGCCAGATCACCAAGCGCGACGTGCGCGCCAGCGCCCTCTCCCGGCTCACACCCCGCCCCGGAGCACTGCTCTGGGACGTCGGTGCCGGCGCCGGATCGGTCGCGATCGAATGGCTGCGCGCGCACCCGCTGACCGACGCCGTTGCGGTGGAGGCGAACTCGGACCGCGCTGCACGGATCGGCCGCAACGCCACCGCACTGGGCGTTCCGCGACTCAAGGTCGTCCTCGGGACCGCACCCGAGGCACTCGCCGGACTCCCCCAGCCCGACGCGATCTTCGTCGGCGGCGGCGCGACCGCGCCCGACCTGCTCGACCTGTGCCGCGAGGCCTTACGACCCGGCGGGCGCCTCGTCGTCCACGGTGTCACGCTGGAGACCGAGTCGCTGCTGCTGGACGCCTTCCACGAGTACGGCGGCGAGCTCACCCGGCTGTCCGTCGAGCACGTCACCCCGCTGGGCGGCCGGTTCACCGGCTGGACCCCCTCGCGGGCCGTCGTCCAGTGGACCTGGGAGGCCCCAGGTTCGTCGAGTAGCCGTGAGGCACGAGCGGTGTATCGAGACGCAGGTGAGGTTCAATGACAGTCCACTTCGTGGGAGCCGGCCCGGGTGCCGCCGACCTGATCACCCTCCGCGCCGCCTCGATGCTGGCGAGCGCCGACGTCGTCCTCTATCCGGGCACCTACATCGACGCGGCCGTCCTCTCCCACTGCCGGGAGGACGCGAACCTCGTCGACACCCAGGAGCTCGACCTCGACCAGATCACCGCCGTGATGGTGGAGGCGAACGTGGCCGACCTGGACGTCGTACGCCTGACCTCGGGTGACCCGTCGCTCTACTCCGCGCTGCACGAGCAGACCCGCCGCCTCGACACCGCGGGGGTGCCGTGGGACGTGACGCCCGGCGTTCCGGCGTACGCCGCCGCAGCCGCGATCGTGGGCCGGGAGCTGACCGTGCCGCTGGTCGCCCAGTCCGTCGTACTGACGCGCACCCAGGCGCGCTCCACCGCGATGCCCGAGACCGAGTCGCTGGCTGCATTCGCCGCCACGGGCGCGACCCTGGTGCTGCACCTGGCGATCACGCGTACCCGCGAGCTGATGGCCGAGATCGAGCCGTTCTACGGGGCCGACTGCCCGGTTGCGGTCGTCTCCCGGGCCAGTCAGCCGGAGGAGCAGCTGCTCCGCGGCACCGTGAACACGATTGCCGACCTCGTCGAGGAAGCCGGTCTCCGGCAGGCGGCCGTGATCCTCGTCGGCCCCGCCCTGGCCTCCGGATCCGACGCGGAGTCGTACCTCTACTCGACCGAGCGCGTCCAACGAAAGGCACGTCTCACATGAGCCAACACTTCCCGTTCAGCGCTGTTGTCGGAGCCGACGGCCCCGACGGGCCTGACCCGATGGCGCTGGCACTGATCCTGACCACCATCGCTCCCGACGTCGGTGGCGTCCTGGTGCGTGGCGAGAAGGGCACCGCGAAGTCCACGATCGTGCGGGCCCTGGCCGCCGTACTGCCGCCCATCGACGTGGTCGCCGGCGACCGGTTCTCCTCGGACCCGCACGACCCCGACTCGTCGCCCGACGGCCCGTTCGCCGCCGACGCGGCTGTCGAGACCCGGGCCGTGCGCCTGGTCGAGCTGCCCGTCGGTGCGACCGAGGACCGCGTGCTCGGCTCGCTCCACCTCGAGCGCGCCCTGACCGAGGGCAAGGCCGAGTACGAGCCCGGCCTGCTGGCCCGCGCCCACCGCGGCATCCTGTACGTCGACGAGGTCAACCTGCTTCACGACCACCTCGTCGACCTGCTCCTCGACGCCGCCGCCATGGGCCGTTCGACGGTCGAGCGTGACGGTGTCTCCGTCGAGCACGCCGCCCGGTTCGTGCTCGTCGGGACGATGAACCCCGAGGAGGGCGAGCTCCGCCCGCAGCTGCTCGACCGGTTCGGCCTGACCGTCGAGGTCGCCGCACCCCGGGTCCCCGCGCTGCGCGCCGAGGTCGTCCGCCGACGGATGGCGTACGACGCCGACCCGGTCGCGTTCTCCGCCCGCTACGCCGAGGCCGAGCAGGCGCTGCGCGACCGGATCTCGTCGGCCCAGTCGCTCGTCGGCGCGGTCCGGCTGACCGATGCCGCGTTGCTCAAGATCGCCGAGGCCTGCGCAGCCTTCGACGTGGACGGACTGCGCGCCGACATCGTCACCGCCCGCACCGCCGTCGCCCACGCGGCGTGGTCGGGTCGGGACGAGGTCACTCTCGCCGACATCCGGGTCGCCGCCACGCTGGCGCTCCCCCACCGCCGTCGCCGCAAGCCGTTCGACGCCCCCGGCCTCGACGAGGACTTGCTCGACAAGGTGCTCGGTGACGACGAGTTGCCGCCCGAGGACCCGACCGATCCCGAGGACCCGACGGATCCCGAGGGCCCGGGCGGCCCGGACGACCCCGGGACGTCATACGAAGAGGAGGCGGACGCCCACGATTCGCATGACGTCCCCGGCGAGACGGAACCGCCCACCGGCCAGGACCCCGAGACGTCATACGAAACGGAGGCGGACGCCCACGATTCGCATGACGTCCCGGCACCGAACGACCTGAGCGCACCCACCGGGCCGGACGACAAGGGCACCGGCGCCACCAGCCTCGCCGGCACCACGTCGACGTACCGCACCCGCCTGCTGACGGTCCGGGGCGTCGGCACCGGCACGGCCGGACGTCGTAGCCGGGCCCGCACGTCGAGCGGTCGCCGGATCGGCGCGACCGTCCCCACCGGCCAGGGCGGCGCCGTCCACCTGACCGAGACGATCCGCGCCGCCGCACCGCACCAGTTCGCGCGCGGTCGCGTCGACGGGCGGTTGCTGCTGCGTGCGATGGACCTGCGGATCGCCGTACGCGAGGGACGCGAGTCCAACCTGGTGTTGTTCTGCGTCGACGCGTCCGGATCGATGGCCGCGCGACGCCGGATGGAGCAGGTCAAGACCGCCGTCCTCAGCCTGCTCCTCGACGCGTACCAGCGCCGCGACAAGGTCGGGCTGATCACCTTCCGTGGCCAGGGCGCCGAGGTCGCGCTGCCGCCGACCCACTCGGTCGACGCTGCCGCCAGCCGACTCGAAGAACTCCCCGCCGGCGGACGCACCCCGCTCGCCGAAGGCCTCCTCGAAGCCGCGCACCTGCTGGCCGTCGAGCGGACCCGCGACCCGCAACGGCGGCCGCTCCTCGTCGTCGTCACCGACGGCCGGGCCACTGCCGGAGCCGAGGCCGTCCACCGGTCCCGGATGGCCGCCGCACTGCTCGCCGACACCGGCGTGACCAGCGTCGTCATCGACTGCGAGAGCGGTCCGATGCGGCTGGGCCTGGCCGCCACCCTGGCCGAACACCTCGGTGCCGAGCACGTCCCGATCGGCGAGGTCAGCGCCGAGGACCTGATCTCCGCGGCCCGGAGCTGGGCAGCGTGAGCACAGCCCTGTACGACGTCATCCAGCGCCGTCGCGACGTCCGCGCCGAGTTCACCGGTGAGCCGGTCGACGAGGACACGCTGCTGCGGGTCCTCGGCGCCGCACACCGCGCCCCGAGCGTCGGCATGAGCCAGCCGTGGGACTTCGTCGTCGTGCGGGATGCGGAGCTTCGTCGTACGTTCCGCGACCACGTCGCCCACGAGCGCGACACCTTCGCCGCGTCGCTGCCGCCGGAGCGTCGTACGACGTTCGACAAGATCAAGGTCGAGGGCATCTGCGAGTCCTCGATGGGCATCGTCGTCACCCACGACCAGAGCCGCGGCGGCCAGCACGTGCTGGGGCGGCACGCGATCGCCGACGCCGGGCTCTACTCCACCGTCCTCGCCATCCAGAACCTCTGGCTCGCCGCGACCGCCGAGGGCCTCGGCGTCGGCTGGGTGTCGTTCTACCGCGAGCCGTTCCTG
>JAKFFB010000142.1:0-25356 GCA_036675425.1 Actinomycetales bacterium
CGGCGCAAGGTCTCAGCAAGCCCGAGATCATGCGCTGCCTCAAGCGCTACGTCGCCCGCGAGGTCTACGCCGCGCTCCAGCACGACCGCTCACTGCTCCTCCTTGACAAGCAATAGGAGCTTCGGCGCGCGGCTGTGGATCAGCCTTCGAGGAGCCGCTCGACGCGCTCGACCTTCGCGGTGAGCTGACCGGTGTGACCCGGCCGGATGTCGGCCTTCAGCACGAGGGACACCCGCGGCGCCTTGGCGGCCACGGCGTCGACAGCACGCTTCACGACGGCCATCACCTCGTCCCACTCGCCCTCGACGTTGGTGAACATCGCGTTGGTCTCGTGCGGCAGCCCGGACTCGCGTACGACGCGCACGGCGTCGGCGACGGCCTCCCCGACACTGCCGTCCAGCTCGGAGGTGAGGGGACTGATGCTGAAGGCGACGATCATGTCCTTCAGTGTCACGCACGTCAGGCAGCGGGCAGCGCGCGGACCGGCAGCAGGTGGACGTCGCTGTCGCGCAGGTCGGCGTGCAGGTCCCGCCAGAGCTGGTAGTCGCTGTCGCGCAGCTTCTGGTGCCGGCGTGCGATGCACACCACGACGCGCGGCGCGGTCTCGCGGACGACGTTCGCGGTGTTGCGGCGAAGCACGGCGTCCCAGTGGACGGCCAGCCCCTCGACCTCGAAGCAGACCCGGTCGTCCAGGAGGAGCACGACGTCGCCGTCGCGCAGGGGGTGGTCGGCGTAGATGCGGAGCACGTCGGCGAGCTTGTCGTGGTCATCGGTCATGGTGCGGAGGATGGCGGAGAAGCGGCGGCACGGAGCTCGTTGTCCACAGTCCATAAATCGTGGGCGCGATGCGCTTGACAGGGCGTCGCGAGACTGCCTAGTATCGAACATACGTACGAAACGATGAAGGGAGGCCGGCGAGTGACAGAACAGCTGGACGCGTCCGCCTTCTGGTTGACGGTGGGTGATCCGGGGCCGTTCCCGGAGCCGGCTGACGAGCCGGGATGCTTCGGGTTGTGCGGGTGCTGCCTGGTGGACGAGGTCGAGGCCGAGGCCGAGGCCGAGGCCGAGGGCGCGGACGCTGTCTCGGTCGCTGTCTCGGTCGAGCAGCCGGTCGACTGGGCGATTCCCGGGGTGGCGCGGACGGCGCAGGCGCCGTCGCCTGTGCTCGGGGATCTCGAGCGGGCACTGGACGGTCTGGCGGCGCACGGGCCGGTGTCGGGGAATCGGCGGGACGCCTTGGCGCTCTTGCGCCTGGCTGAGCGGGCGCGGGGGCTGGCGCTGCGGGAGCTGGCGGAGATGGACGCGACCGGCGGTCACCTGCGTCCGGGGGTGCAGAGCACGACGGCGACCTGGCTGCGCGATGCCCAGCACCTGACCGACGCCGCGGCGCGGGCCACGGTGTCGCTGGCCACGACGTTGCGGGACGACCTGCCGGTGGTGGGTGCCCTGCTCGTCGGTGGCGCGATCACCGTCGAGCACGCCTCCGCGGTCGTGACCGGGGTGCGCGGGTTGGACCGTGACGTCGTGCGGGAGGCGCAGGAAGGGCTCGGGGCGCTGGCGCAGGTCACCGACCCGGTCGACCTGCGCAAGCGGCTGCGCGACAAGGCCGCCGCGATCGACGACCGGATCGCCGCCGACGCCGAGCGGCGGGCGCGCGAGCGGATGGGGCTGCGCCTGGCCGATGTCGGTGCGCACACCGCGGTCGACGGGACGCTGGCCGGCGACGACGGCGCGACCGTGCGGCTGGCGATGGACCTCGCGGTCGAGGCGGCCCGGGAGGCCGGCGACGAGCGGGGCAAGGCGGCGCGACAGGCCGACGTGCTGGTCGAGTGGGCGCGGGACTACCTCGCCCGGGCGCACGGCCCGGGGGACAGCCTGGCCGACGACGCGCACACCGTCCGGACCCACACGCACGTGATCTGCACGCCGGAGCAGCTGGCCGCCGCCGGCACGCCCGAGGCCGAGCCGCCGACCTTGACCGACCTGCTCGAGCACGACCTGCGCGACGGCGACCTGCCCGCTGCGGCAGGGATCGCCGGGGACTGCGGGACGCTGTCCCGCGGTGCGCTGCGACGGCTGGCCTGCGACGGGCTCATCGACCTCGTCGCCATCGACCAGGGCCGGCGCTCAGACCCGCTCTACGTCGGCCGGGCCGCCCGGATCGTCAGCCGCGAGCTGTGGCGGGCGCTCGTCGTCCGCGACCGCCGGTGCGTCGTGAAGGGCTGCCACCGCCGCCCGGCGCAGTGCGAGGCCCACCACGTCAAGCACTGGGCCGACGGCGGCCTGACCGACCTGTCGAACCTCGTCCTGCTCTGCCACCTCCATCATCACGACCACCACGACCGAAGACTCGACCTGCCGCATCGCGACGGCATCAGATGGCTGACCCAGGACGGCTGGAGCAACGCGCCGCCGTGAGGACGTCACTCGTCGCGATATGAGAGTCCGGCCAGCTCGATCAGCTCGGCCCGCTGCTCGCTGCTCATGTCCAGATTGAGCGTGCGTAGCGCGGCGATGACGTACGGCCACTCACCCACGGCATGCAGCTCGTCCAACGCGGGTCGCGCCTCGTGCTCGGCCGGCAGCACCGCGTCCATCAGGCCGCGGAGTCGATCGATCGCTCCCACGCTCAGCGCGTCGACCGGGTTCTGCATCACGCCCGGGCCGTGCACCGGATAGGCAGTGAGCACATCTCCGTCAGGGTCCACGATGACTGCGAGTCGTACACCGTCGCGCTCACCGTGCGCGAGCCACTCGTCGGTCGGGAGCTTCACTGCGCTGTCGGGCGCGCGTGCCACGTCCATCGTGTGCTCGATGGCGATGTCGTCGGACCAGTCGGCAGGGAAGACGCGCTTGCCGGGCAGTCCGGTCCGCGCACCGTGACCGCCGCCCCGCAGGGGGAACCGGTCCCGGACCTTGCGGATCGGGCGGTTGCGAATCGACTTCGCGCGCACGCGGTCGTTCATGAGGTCGCCGTCGTCGCACTGCATCAACGAGGCGAGCTCCCACAGCTCGTTCTCCTCGTCAGTCGTCAGGTCCCACATGCCCTGCTCGTGACCGCCCAGGACGCCGCTGATGGCCCAGCACGGCACCTGAGTGCCCTCGTACCGGATCTCTTCGACCTCCTTGTCCGAAACCCGTCCGCGCAGGCCGTCGACCAGCGCGTCCCACCGCGCCAGGTAGTCGGCCCACTCCTCGTCCTCGGTCACGGGTTCCTCACCACTCCCTTTCCGCCCTCCAGCGGGAAGGCCGTCTTGACGTTGCCGAACTCATCCACGGCCACGACGATCTGTACGTCGTCGAACTCGCACGTCACGTTCCAGGTCTCGTGCCGGCTGTTCCACTCCACCTTCTGCGGTGCGCGAGCAGTCTGCATGACGCGGGAGATGATCTCGTCGTCGGTCCAGTGCGCGGGGAACTCGGTCTTGTTGCGTCTGCCCGTTCCCGGACGGTGCCCTCCGCCCCTCTTGTCGCCGTCGAGGATGTGCCGCCGCCGCTCGGGCGTCAGGTCGTTGACGTGCGTGACGTAGCCGGGAGGCAGGTGCGGTCCCGGCTCGACCGGACCTCCGGCGTTGGAGTCCAGCGCGCGTCCGTGCACGCGCTGCAGGTCGTCGACGTCGTCCGCGAGGTCGTCCAGGTCGTCGGCGAGATCCGCCCCGCGCCGCGCCATCGGGAGCGCGCCGCCGGTGAACGCGCCGCTCAGCAGGTCGGGGACGAGGCCGCCGGCCCACTCGCCGTACCGGCCGGCCTGCAGCTGGTCCCAGCCGATCACCGCGCGGCCGGCGTCGCCCGGATGACGGAGGGCGTACGACGCGCCGTCCCGCAGACCGCGCACCTGCTCGCGCCAGCCGTCCGGGTCGGCGAGGAGGCGGGGCAGCGACAGCCCCGCCACGGTGACGACCGATCCCCAGATCGCGTCGACCGCGCCTCGACCCAGACCTCTCACCTGGTCCGCGGCAGTCAGCTGAGCGATCGGCGAGGCGATGGCCCGGTCGGCCAGGTCGTGCAGCTGCGCAGCCGCTCGGGCCAGCGCCTCCTCCGCGTCAGCCTGAGCCTGATCGGCCAGCCGGCGTGCCTGCAGCCGCAGCGGACTGGCATCGGCCTCGAAGGGGGCGACGACGGCGTTGGTCGCGCGCGCCGCGCGCTCCATGGCGTCCTGCCGCTCGAGCGCCTCGGCGCGCTGCCAGGTGGCCTCCGCGTCGTCGAGCCGGGCGGCGCAGGCGAGCAGCACCTGCGATGCCTCGAGGTGGGCGTCCGCCGCCGCCAGGGCTCGCTGCTGCAACGTCTCGAGGTCGTGCCGCGCAGCGGCGGCAGCGTCGCCCCTCCAGGCATCCGCGAGCCCGACCGTGCGCGACCTGAGCCGCCGGGCTGCCGAGGCGAGGCGCTCGGCCGCATCCGACAGTCGCGCCGCCAGCACCCGCAGCTCGGCGGCCTGCTGAGGTGCGTGCCGGCCGGCCAGCGCGGGCCGCAGCTCCGGGGCGGCGAGGGTCACCGCAGCACCCGCGGGACGAGCAGCGCGTCCATCTCGGCGTAACCGTTGGCAGCGTCGCGCAGAGCCCCGGCGGTCGTGTCGGCATCAGTGACCAGTACCCCCAGCGCGGTCGTCCAGCGCGAGGAGAACGCGGCCACCGCCTCGGTGAGCAGGTCGGACCGCAGGGTGACCGGGTCCAGCTCCGCGGAGAAGCAGCGCACCGCCGCAGCAGCGCTGACGAGCGCGGACGGGAGGACGTCGAGCGTCGTCATCTCAGCCGAGCGCCCGGAAGCGGAACGAGTGCATGGCCCGGGAGGATGGCCGAACCTCGGCAGCTCGGATCTTCGTTGTCCACAGGGTGAGCGCTGCGCCTGTCCACCCCGACGCGATAGACAGGAGCCGTGAGGCCCCGACCGTGCTGAGACTGCACCGCGCGGAGCGCACGTCGGTCCTCGCCGACGCGCTCGCCGAGGTCCTCAGCACGCCCCTGCCCGACCCGTTCGCCCGCGAGGTCGTGGCCGTGCCGGCCAAGGGCGTCGAGCGCTGGCTGACCCAGCGGCTGTCGACCGTGCTGGGTGCGGGGACGACGGACGGGGTCGCCGCGAACATCGCCTTCCCGAGCCCGACCCGGCTGGTGGACGAGGCGATCGCCGCGGCGAGCGGCACCGATGCCGACGACGACCCGTGGGCGCCGCAGCGGGTGCTGTGGCAGCTGCTCGACATCATCGACACCTGCGTCGGCGAGCCCTGGTGCTCGGTGCTGGCCGGCCACCTCGGCCACGGGGAGGACGACCACCGGTCCGGTCGTCGCTACGCCGCGGCCGAGCACCTGCGCGACCTCTTCCGCTCCTACGCCGCGCACCGGCCGCAGCTGCTCGTCGACTGGGCCGCCGGCGAGGACACCGACGGCGCAGGAGGTCCGCTCGACGCCGACCAGCTGTGGCAGGCCGAGCTGTGGCGACGGCTGCGTACGGCTCTCGACGCACCCAGCCCGGCCGAGCGGCTCGAGAGCACGTGCGCGGCGCTGCGCGACGACCCCGGCTGCAGCGACCTGCCGGAGCGACTGTCGATCTTCGGCGCGACACGGCTGACCACCGAGCAGCGCGCGGTGCTGCGGGCGCTCGCCGAGCACCGCGACATGCACCTGTGGCTGCCGCACCCCAGCCCCGCCATGTGGACGGCACTGGAGACGACGCCGGTCAGCCGCAGGCGACGCGAGGACCACTCGGCGCTGGTCGTCCAGCACCCGCTGCTCGCGAGCCTCGCGCGCGACACCCGCGAGCTGCAGCTGCTGCTCTCGGATGTCGATGCAGCTCACCACCGTGCGGAGGCGCAGACGCCGTCGCTGCTGCGCGAGGTGCAGGCCGCCATCCGTGAGGACCGCGCTCCCACGGCCGCCACCGCCGACGGCACGATCCAGGTGCACGCCTGCCACGGACCGCCCCGGCAGGTCGAGGTGCTGCGCGAGACGCTGCTGCGCCTGTTCCAGGACGACCCGACGCTCGAGCCGCGTGACGTGCTGGTGATGTGCCCGGACGTCGAGACGTACGCGCCGCTCGTCAAGGCGGCGTTCGGTCAGCCGGGCACCGGGCACCCGGGGCACGGGCTGCGGGTGCGGCTTGCCGACCGCAGCCTGCGCCGGACCAACCCGCTGCTCGACGTCCTCGCCACGCTGCTCACGCTGGCGGACGGGCGGGTCACCGCCAGCCAGGTCCTCGACCTCGCGGCCGGCGCACCGGTCCGCCGAGCGTTCCGCTTCGGCGACGACGACCTTGAGCGGCTGCGCGACTGGGCCGCGCGGGCGGGGGTGCGCTGGGGGCTGGGAAGCCAGCAGCGACAGGCGTTCTCGCTGGCGCGGGTGCCGCAGAACACCTGGGAGACCGGCCTCGACCGGGTGCTGCTCGGCGTCGCCGCGGACGAGAGCGACCTGACCTGGCTGGGGCTCGCGCTGCCGCTCGACGACGTCGACAGCAGCGACATCGACCTGGCCGGCCGGCTGGCCGAGCTCGTCGAGCGGCTCGGTGCCGTGCTCGACCGGCTGCAGGGCGCGCAGCCGGTGTCGGCGTGGGTCGCGGCGCTGAGCGACGCGCTCGACCTGCTGACCGAGGTGAGCGACGACGACGCGTGGCAGCTCGCGCAGGCTCGGCGCCAGCTGAGCGAGGCCGCCGAGCACGGCGCCGACGCGGTGCTGCGACTCGCGGACCTGCGCGTGCTGCTCGCCGGTCGGCTGGCGGGACGGCCGACCCGCGCGAACTTCCGCACCGGCGAGCTGACCGTCTGCACGATGGTGCCGATGCGGTCGGTTCCGCACCGGGTCATCGCGCTGCTCGGGCTCGACGACGGGGTGTTCCCGCGCGGCGGCAGCGTCGACGGCGACGACGTGCTGCAGCGCGACCCGTGCCTGGGCGAGCGCGACGTGCGCAGCGAGGACCGGCAGCTGCTGCTGGACGCGCTGATGTCGGCGGGCGACACGCTGCTGCTGCTCTACACCGGTGCCGATCCGGTGACCGGTGCGACCCGCCCGCCCGCCGTCCCGCTCGGCGAGGTGCTCGACGTCGTGCAGCAGACCGCCGGCTCGCTCGACGACGTGCTGACCCGCCACCCGCTGCAGCCGTTCGACGGCAGGAGCTTCGACGCCGCGAAGCCGTTCAGCTTCGACACGGCCGCGCTCGCCGGTGCGCGTGCGGCCCTGCAGGCGCGTACGCCGGTGCCGCCGCTGCTGAGCGCTCCCCTCGAGCAGCGCACGGGGGATGTCGCGCTCCAGGACCTGATCGCCTTCGTCGTGCACCCGGTCAAGGCGCTGCTCACCCAGCGCCTGGGCATCCGCGTGCCTGATGCCCAGGAGTCGATCGCCGACGCCCTGCGCGCCGACCTCGACTCCCTCGAGAAGTGGGACGTCGGCGACCGGATGCTCACGGCCCGGCTGGCCGGCGTCGAGGCCGGCGTCTTCAACCAGGCGGAGCTCCGCCGCGGCACCCTCCCGCCGGGGCCGCTCGGGCTGCGACTGCTCGCGGAGCTGGAGGCCGCGGTCGAGCCGATCGCGCAAGCCGCCCTGCCTGTCCACCACGGCATCGCGCGGGCGATCGACGTGGACGTCGACCTGGGGAACGGGCGACGGCTCACCGGGACGGTGAACGGCGTGCACGGCGACACGGTGGCGAGCACGTCGTACTCCTCTCTCGCGCCCAAGCACCGGCTCGCCGCGTGGGTCCGGCTGCTCGCGTCCGGGTGCCCGCAGGCGCTGACGACCGGCCGGTCAGGACGCCGCGCCTGGCGCTCGACGCTGGTCCTGCCCGAGGACCCAGCCGCCGTGCTCCGGGACCTCGTCGCGCTGCACGACGAGGGGCTGCGCGAGGCGGTGCCGCTCGCGACGGGAGCGAGTGCGACGTACGCCGAACGACGGCGCGCGGGCGCCTCCGTCGACGATGCTCTCGAGGCGGCGCGCAAGGAGTGGTCGTCGCTGTTCGGCGACGGCAAGGACCGGCACCTGGCCTACGTGCACGGGGATGCGCCGTCCTTCGACTGCCTGCTGGCGCAGGCGGATCCGGGGGAGGAGCGGACGCGCTTCGGAGCTCTCGCGCGGCGGCTGTGGGCGCCGCTGCTCGCCTGCGAGACCGTCGGCGCGCCGTGACGTGAGCCGGGCGCGGGGCGAGGATGCTTCCAGCGTGGAACCCGAGAGCAGACCGTCCGTCAGCGCACCGGCCGACCGGCTCCAGTGGCTGGAGCAGGAGCTCGACCGGTGGGTGGCGCAGGGGCGCATCGACGCAGCGACCGCCGCCGGCATCCGCGGGCAGTACACCGCGAGCCGCCGCTTCTCGCTCTCTCGGCTGCTGCTGGCGCTCGGCGGCGCGTTCGTCGGTGTCGGCCTGATCTGGCTGGTGGCAGCCAATCTCGAGGAGCTGTCCCCGGTCACCCGCTTCGTCGGCATCACCGCCTTCTGGCTCCTCGCGGTCGCTGCGGGAGAGCTGCTCGACGACCGACGGGACACCCCGCGCGACGCGCTCGTCGGCGCCGTGCGGCTGATCGCCGCGCTCGCCTTCGGTGCGGTCGTCTTCCAGGCGGCGCAGAGCCTGCAGGTCCCGGCGTACGACTCCGGTCTGCTCGGGGTGTGGGCCGCCGGCGCCCTGCTCTACGCCTACGCCTCGGCTGCCGTGGCACCGCTGCTCGTCGGCATCGTCACCGGGGTCGGCTGGTTCGTGTGGGCCGTCGTCGAGCAGCAGGAGTCGGTGCGCGGCGTGGTGATGGCCTTCGTGCTCGGCGCCGTGCTCGCGACCGCCGTCGCGGTCGCGCACACCGGCCGGTGGCAGCCGCAGTTCGCGGCGCCGTGGCGGCTCGCGGCAGCCCTGCTCGTGCTGGTCGGGCTCTTCATCGCCGCCTTCCCTCGCCTGGGCGAGGTGGACGACGACCCGCTGGGCGCGCTCGTCTGGGTCGGCGCCGTCGTCGCGCTGCTGGCGGCCGCTGCCGTCGGGGTGCGCGCGGACACCCGCGGCAGGCAGGAGCTGGGAGCGGTCGTGCTCGCGGCCGGCCTCGCGGCGCTGCTGCTGCTCTGGACGCCACCGGAGGTGGACTCGGTCGCCGAGCTGAGCGGCGAGGGCCTGCTGCGCGCGGTCGTCGCGATCCTCATCTACCTGCTGACCGCCGCGTGTATCGCGGCGCTCGGGGTGCTGCGCGACGGCCGTGGTCTCACCCAGCTCGCCACCGCCGGGCTGGTGCTGTTCACCGTCGTGCAGAGCTTCGCCGTCTTCGAGCCGATCCTGTCCGGCGCCGCGCTCTTCCTCGTCCTCGGAGCCATCCTCATCGGCACCGGCTACCTCGTCGAACGCGGCCGACGGCGGCTCGTCACGGAGGTGACGTCGTGAACCGCAGGACCCTGGTCGCCGCCGCGACGGCCGTGCAGCTCGCACTCGTCGGGGTCGCGGTGTGGTCGCCGCTGTCGGCGCGGCTCACCGGCGAGGAGTACCTGCTCGCCGTCGAGCCGGTGGACCCGATCGACCCGTTCCGCGGGGCGTACGTGACGCTCGGCTACCCGGGCCTGGCCGACGTGCTCCCCGACAACGGCAGCCTGACCGGGCCGGTCTTCGTACCGCTGGAGGAGGAGGGCGACGTGTGGGAGGGGCGCCGCGCGGTAGCGGACCGTCCGGACAGCGGGCCCTACCTGCGCTGCGAGTCCGAGGGCTGGCGCGTCCGCTGCGGCATCGAGAGCTTCTTCGCCTCGCAGGACCGCGCCCGCGAGCTGGAGCAGCAGCTGCGCGACGGGGCGGTCGCCCGGATCAAGGTGGACGGCCGGGGGAACGCCGCCATCGTCGCTGTGGAGCCCGCCCCGGCGCGGTAGGAACGTCGGGTGCGCTTCGACCTCTACGGACAGCTGCCCACGGGCACCACCGTGCTCGAGGCGAGCGCCGGCACGGGCAAGACCTGGACGATCGCCGCGCTGGCGACCCGCTACGTCGCCGAGGGGCACGCGCAGCTGTCGGAGCTGATGCTCGCGACGTTCAGCCGCGCCGCGACGCAGGAGCTGCGCGAGCGGGTGCGCGAGCGGTTCACCTCGACCGCCCGCGGGCTCGCGACCGGCGACCGCAGCGACCCCCTCGTCACGCACCTGCTCGACTGCTCAGCCGAGGAGCTGGCGCTGCGCCGGCACCGGCTCGCCCACGCGCTCTCGGAGTTCGACGCGGCCACGATCGCGACGACGCACAGCTTCTGCCAGCAGGTGCTCGACGGCCTCGGCATGGCCGGCGACTCCGAGCCGGGCGTGACGATGGTCGAGTCCGTCGACGACCTGCTGCGCGAGGTGGTCGACGACCTCTACCTGCGCAAGTACGCCACCCATGACGCGGCACCGCCGCTGCTGTCGCCGAAGGAGGCGCGCGACGTGGCGCGGGCAGCCACCGGTGATCGGCAGGCGCGGCTCGAGCCGGCCGGCGCCGACGCCGACACCGCCCCGGGTCAGCGGGTCCGTCTCGGCGAGGCGGCGCGCAAGGAGCTGGAGCGCCGCAAGCGACGTGTCGGCGTGCGCGACTTCGACGACCTGCTGGTGCTGCTGCGCGACGTGCTCGCCCACCCGAGCCGGGGTGCGGCGGCGTGCGCACGGCTGCGCGCGCGCTACAAGGTCGTGCTGGTCGACGAGTTCCAGGACACCGACCCGGTGCAGTGGGAGATCCTGCGCCGCGCGTTCCACGGGCACGTCGCGCTCGTCCTGATCGGCGACCCGAAGCAGGCCATCTACGCGTTCCGCGGCGCCGAGGTGCTCAGCTACCTGGACGCGGTGCGCGAGGCCGAGGCCTACGACCTGGGCAAGAGCTTCCGCAGCGACGCAGGGCTGCTCCGCGCGCTGCACCACCTCTACGGCGGCGCCGCTCTGGGGCACCGGCAGATCGTCGTGCGGAACGTCGACGCCGAGCACGCGACCTCGCGGATGCCGGGTCAGGTCCCCTTCCGGCTGCGTGTCCTCGACCGCACCGACGCGGGGCCGCTCGGCAAGACCGGCTACCCCGCGATGCCTGCGTTGCGTGACAAGGTCGCGCGTGACGTCGCTGCCGGCGTCGTACGACTGCTGTCGTCCGGCGCGGAGCTCTCCGTCGACGGGGATCCCCGGCCCGTGCGGCCCGGCGACATCGCCGTGCTGGTGCGCAAGCACGTGCAGGTGCCCTTCGTGCAGGCGGCGCTGGAGGCGGCGGGCGTGCCGTGCGTGGTGTCGACGAGCACCAGCGTCTTCGCGACGCAGAGCGCCCGCGACTGGCTGTGGCTGCTGCAGGCGATCGAGCAGCCGCACCGCGCGGCCCGGGTCCGCCTCGCCGCCCTGACGCCGCTGATCGGCCGGACGGCCGCCGAGCTCGACGCCGACCCCGATCGCGCGCTCGACGACGTGGGCGACCTGGTGCGCGAGTCCGCGCGCCGCTTCGAGGAGGCGGGCCTGGCCGCGGTGTTCGAGCGGCTCGCCGCGACGACCCGGCTGGAGGGCCGGCTGCTGTCGCAGGACGCGGGGGAGCGGCGGCTCACCGACCTGCGTCACGTCGCCCAGGTGCTGAACCGCGTCGCCGTCGAGGAGTCGCTCGGCATCTCGGCGCTGGTCAGCTGGCTGGGGGAGCGCGTCGACGACCCGCAGAGCGGCAGCTCCTCCGAGCGCAGCCGGCGGCTCGAGACCGACGCGGCCGCGGTCCAGATCGTGACGGTCCACGCGAGCAAGGGGCTCGAGTTCCCGGTCGTCTACGTGCCGTACGGCTGGGACGGGGCCAAGAACCCCAACCAGGCAACGCTCCTGCTGCACGACCCGGACGGGCACCGGGTGCTCGACGTCGGTGGTGAGCAGGGCCCGGGCTGGTCGGCGCGCAAGAAGTCGGCCGAGGCCGAGGACGCCGGTGAGGAGCTGCGCCTGCTCTACGTCGCGCTGACCCGGGCGATGTGCCAGGTCGTGCTGTGGTGGGCGCCGTCCGGTCAGGCCGCCGGCGCACCGCTGCACCGGCTGCTGCTCGGTCGCACCGACGGTGATCCCGAGCCGGCGGCGAAGGTGAAGGTCGCCGATGACTCCGTCGTGCTGCCAGCACTGGAGGCCTGGGGGTGGCCGGAGGAGATCTCTGTCGAACCGGTCGCGGCGGTGACCGCGCTGCGGTGGACGCCGCCGGCCGAACCGCTGCCGGCGCTCGCGGCGGCGCGCTTCGACCGGCAGCTGGACCTCTCCTGGCGGCGCACCTCCTACTCCGGGCTCACCGCCGCGGTGCACGACGCGCCGCACGTGACGAGCGAGCCCGAGGCGCCGGAGCGGACCGACGAGCCGGAGGCGCCGCCACCGGTCGACGTCGCCCTCGACGGACCGCCGTCGACGATGAACGACCTGCCCGCAGGAGCGGCCTTCGGCACGCTCGTGCACGAGGTGCTCGAGGTCGTCGACACCGCCGCCCCCGATCTCGCAGCGGAGCTGCAGCGCGCGTCGCGGCAGGCGGTCGCGCGACGGCTCGCCGCCGTCGACGCGGATGCCCTCGCCACGGCACTCGAGCCGGTGATGCGCACCCCGCTGCGCGACGGCGTCAGCCTCGCCGACATCTCCCCGGCGGACCGGCTGTCCGAGCTCGACTTCGAGCTGCCGCTGTCCGGCGGCGACGACGTCGCGACCGTGTCCGCGCGGCTGCGCGACGTCGCCTCGCTGCTGCGCAAGCACCTGCCCGCGGACGACCCGCTGGCGTCCTACGCCGACCTGCTCGAGACGGTCGAGGCGGCACCGCTGCGCGGCTACCTGTCCGGCTCCGTCGACGCGGTGCTGCGGCTGGCCGGCCCGTCGTACGTCGTCGTCGACTACAAGACCAACCGGCTCGCGCGCGGCGACCTCACCGCTCTGCACTACACCCGGGAGGCGATGGCGGCCGAGATGCTGCGCGCCCACTACCCGCTGCAGGCGCTGCTCTACTGCGTCGCGCTGCACCGCTTCCTGCGCTGGCGGCAGCCGGGCTACGACCCGGCGACGCACCTCGGCGGCGTGCAGTACCTCTTCGTCCGCGGCATGGTCGGGCCGCAGACGCCCGCGGGCTGCGGCGTCTTCGACTGGGACCCGCCGCCGGCGCTGGTCACCGACCTCTCCGACCTGCTGGCGGGGTCGTCGTGACCGGCCTGCTCGCCGCCTTCGCAGCCGCCGAGGTGCTGGCGCCGGCCGACGTCCACGTCGCCCGCCGGCTCGGCCGGCTCGGCCGGGAGGACGCCGAGCCGGTGCTGCTCGCGGCCGCGCTCGCGGTGCGCGCCGTGCGGCTCGGATCCACCTGCCTCGAGCTCGAGCGGATGCGTGACGTCGTCGTCGACGAGGAGTCCGAGGTCGACGTCTCGGCGCTGCCCTGGCCCTCGCTCGACGCCGTCGTCGACGGGCTCCGTCGCAGCGCGCTGGTGATCGGCAGCCCGCTCGGTGAGCTGCGCCCGCTGCGGCTGGTGGACACCGACGCCGGTCCGCTGCTCTACCTGGACCGCTACTGGCGGCAGGAGCAGGCCGTACGCGACCTGCTCGACGACCGCGCGCTGGTCCCGCCCCCCGTGGACGTCGCGGAGGTGAGCGCCCGGCTGGCGACGCTGTTCCCGGACGCCGCCGCACCCGACCGGCAGCGGATCGCCGCGGCGCTGGCCGCCACCCGGTGGACGACGGTGCTCGCCGGCGGGCCGGGCACCGGCAAGACCACGACCGTCGCGCGGGTGCTCGCACTGCTCGACCGGCCGGGTCTGCGGGTCGCGCTGGCGGCGCCCACCGGGAAAGCCGCTGCGCGGCTGCAGGAGTCGGTGCGCGAGCAGGCCGGGAGCCTCGGGCTGCCCGAGCTGTCCGCCATGACGCTGCACCGGCTGCTCGGGTGGCGGCCGGACAGCAGGACCCGCTTCCGGCACGACGCGACGAACCGGCTGCCCTACGACGTCGTGGTCGTCGACGAGACCTCGATGGTGTCGCTCACGATGATGGCGCGGCTGCTGGAGTCGCTCCGCCCGGACGCGCGGCTGGTGCTCGTCGGCGACCCCGACCAGCTCACGTCCGTCGACGCGGGCGCAGTGCTGGCGGATCTCGTCGCGCGGCCCGTGACCGGCGCCGCCGACCCGACGCTGGACTCGCTGGTCGGTGCGGACCTCACCGCCGCGGACGACCCGGCGGAGGCCGCGCTCACGGCGAAGGAGCGGGAGCGGCTCGGCAACGGCATCGTGCGACTCAGCCGCGGACGCCGCTTCGGCGGCACGATCGCGACGCTCGCCGTCGCTGTCCGCGAGGGCGACGCGGACCTGACCTGGTCGCTGCTCAACGCGGGGGAGAAGGACGTCTCCTTCGTCGGCCCCGGCTCGCTCGACGGCCTGGTCGACGACGTGCGGTCGTCGTCCGTCGCGCTGACCGAGGCGGCGGCCGCCGGCGACGTCGACGAGGCGCTGCGCAGGCTCGAGGCGCACAAGCTGCTGTGCGCGCACCGCCGCGGTCGCTTCGGCGTCAGCGAGTGGTCGCGTCGCGCGGCCGAGTGGGCGGGGGCACCGGCGTACGCCGACGACTGGTACGCCGGGCAGCCGCTGCTGGTCACCAAGAACGACCACGAGGCCAAGGTCTACAACGGCGACACCGGTGTCGTCGTCGACCGGAACGGCTCGCTCATCGCGGCATTCGGCCGCGGCAGCACGCCGGTGCTGCTGCACCCCGGCCGGCTGGCCGACGTGCAGACCGTCTACGCGATGACGATCCACCGCAGTCAGGGCAGCCAGTACGACACGGTGTCGGTCCTGCTGCCCGAGACGGCGTCCGCGCTGCTCACCCGAGAGCTGCTCTACACGGCCATCACCCGGGCGCGGAAGCACGTGCGCGTCATCGGCACCGAGGAGTCGGTGCGCGCGGCCGTGGGACGGCAGGTGCTGCGCGCGAGCGGTCTGCGACGGATCGTCACCTAGCCTGCGCGCATGGCCCGCTACGTCGACATCCACCCGGTCAACCCGCAACCGCGGGTGATCGCGCAGACCGTGGCGCTGCTGCACGACGGCGGGCTGATCGCCTACCCGACCGACTCCTGCTACGCCCTGGGCTTCGCGCTCGACAACCCGCACGGCGCCGACCGCATCCGCACCATCCGGCACCTCGACGACCGGCACGACTTCACGCTGGTCTGCTCCGACTTCGCGCAGCTCGGCCAGTTCGTGCACCTGGACAACGCGGCCTTCCGGAGCATCAAGGCCGCGACGCCCGGGCCGTACACGTTCATCCTCACGGCGACCAAGGAGGTGCCGCGGCGGCTCGCGCACCCGAAGAAGAAGACCGTCGGCGTGCGCATCCCGGACCACCCCGTCGTGAAGGCGCTGCTGCGCGAGCTCGGCAAGCCGCTGGTGTCGAGCACGCTGCTGCTGCCCGGTCACGAGGAGCCGATGACCGACGGCTGGGCGATCAAGGAGGAGCTCGACCACCTCGTCGACGCGGTCCTCGACGCCGGGGACTGCGGCACCTCGCCGACCACGGTGGTCGACTTCTCGCAGGGCTATCCCGAGGTCGTCCGCGTCGGTGCGGGGGACCCCCAGCGCTTCGTCTAGCGTTCCCGGTGTGCCTGAGCTGAAGAAGGTGCCGGCGAACGGCATCGAGATCGCGTACGAGACGTTCGGCGACGCGGGTGCGCCCCCGCTGCTGATGGTCATGGGGCTGGGCACGCAGATGCTCGCGTGGCCGGACGAGCTGTGCGAGGACCTCGCCCGGCGCGGCCACTACGTGGTGCGCTTCGACAACCGCGACGCCGGTGCCAGCACGCACTTCGACGGGGTACGCGCGCCGCACGCGGCGAAGGTCGCCACGAAGCGGGCGCGTCCGCCGTACACGATCGACGACATGGCCGACGACGCCGCGGGCCTGGTCGAGGCGCTGGAGCTCGGGCCGGTGCACGTCGTCGGCGCGTCCCTGGGCGGCTTCATCTCGCAGACGCTGGCGATCCGCCGGCCGGACCTGGTCCGCAGCCTCACCCTGATCATGACGTCGACCGGGTCCCGCCGGGTCGGTCAGGCCAACCCCAAGCTCATCGGCCGGCTGCTCAAGGGCCGCGTCGTGAGCAGCCGCGAGGAGGCGGTCGAGGCGGTCGTCGAGACGTTCCGCATCATCGGGTCGAAGGGCTTCGCGCTCGACGAGGAGCGGCTGCGCGAGGTCGGCGCCCGCAGCTACGACCGCGGGCACGACCCGTGGGGCTACCGCCGGCAGCTCGCCGCGGTGGTCGCCCAGCCGAACCGGTCGGAGCAGCTGCGCGCGCTGCGCGTCCCCGCGCTCGTCATGCACGGGCTGAACGACCCGCTCGTCGCCCCGAGCGGCGGCATGGCGCTGGCTCGCCGGCTCCGCGGCTCGCGCTTCATCGGCTTCCAGGGGATGGGCCACGACCTGCCGCGCGAGCTGTGGCCGGAGTTCGCCCACCAGATCGCCGAGCTGGTGCGGCGCGCCGAGGGCGTGCGGGTCTGACCGCTCACGGCCGCTCGAGCGCCGCCCGCACCTCGTCATCGGTCGTCTGCCGGAAGTCGCGGTAGTGCAGGCCGACCGCGCCGAAGCCCACCGGCACGGACAGGCACACCACCTCGTCGGCCACGGCCGCGACCAGGTCGCGCGCCTCGGCGGAGGCCACCGGCACCGCGACGACCACCCTGCTGGGACCGGCGGCTCGGACGGCGTCGACCGCTGCCCGCATCGTCGCGCCGGTGGCGAGCCCGTCGTCGACGAGCACCACGTCCCGGTCGCGCAGCACCGGGTGCGGCCGGTCGCCGCGGAAGGCCCGCTCGCGCCGGGCCACCTCGGCCTGCTCCGCCGCGGTGACCCGCTCCACCTCGTCGTCGGGGATGGCGAGCTCGCGGATGACCGACGGGTTCAGCACCTGCACGCCACCGCCGGCGACGGCTCCCATCGCGAGCTCGGGCTGCCCCGGCACGCCGAGCTTGCGGACCACGAGCACGTCGAGCGGCGCCGACAGCGCCGTGGCGACACCGGCCGCCACGGGCACCCCGCCGCGAGGCAGGCCGAGGACGACGGGGGGCTCTGCCGTCCAGCGCCCGCGCAGCGCCTCGCCGAGGGCCTGCCCGGCCGCGACGCGGTCGTCGAAGCGCATCCCGCCTCCTCCCGTCGTGTCCCGGGTCTAGTCCGACCTCGGCGGCGGGGCAAGCGCGACCGGCTGCGACGATGCGACGCGTGACGCTGCCGAAGGGCCTCGCCGGGCTGCCGCGCGAGACCTACGTCCTCGCCCTGGTGGCGTTCTGCGTCGCGCTCGGCTTCGGCATCGTCGTCCCGGCGGTGCCGCTGTTCGCCGTCGAGCTCGGCGTCGGGCCGACCGCGGCCGGTGCCGTGGTGTCGGCGTTCGCGCTGCTGCGGCTGGTCTCCGGCCTCGGCGCCGGGGGACTCGTCGACCGGGTCGGCGAGCGCGCGGCGCTGCAGGTCGGGCTGCTCGTCGTCGCCGTGTCCTCGCTGCTCGCAGGACTCGCCGTGAGCTACCCGCAGCTGCTGATCCTGCGCGGCGTGGGAGGCATCGGCTCGGCCGTGTTCACCATCGCGGCGACCAGCCTGCTGCTGCGTGTCGCGTCGGCCGCGCAGCGCGGCCAGACGCAGAGCGTCTACCGCGGCGGCTTCATCCTGGGCGGGATCGTCGGACCGGCGTTCGGCGGAGCGGTCATCGGGATCTCGCTGCGCGCGCCGTTCTTCCTCTACGCCGGGACGCTCGTGCTGGCCGCCGTCGCCGCCGCGACGCTGCTGCCCAAGCCACCTCCTCGTACGACCCCGGAGCCGCAGGTCGCGCTCGGCGTCGGGGAGGACGACGGCGTGCCTCTCGTCGTGCCTCCGGAGGCACCGCGTACGACCCTGCGCTCGGCGCTGGCCAACCCCGCCTACCAGGCGGCGCTCGCGGGCAACTTCGCCGTCGGCTTCAGCGTCCTCGGCGTGCGCAGCACCGTCGTCCCGCTGCTGGTCGTGCAGGGGATGGACCTGCCACCGGGCTGGATCGGAGCGGCGTTCGCGGTCGCGGCGCTCGTGTCCGCGGCGCTGCTGCTGCCGGCGGGGAAGGCCGTGGACACGATCGGGCGGCGGACCACGCTCGTCGGCGGCGGGCTGGTGACGGCGCTCGCGCTGTCCGCGCTCGCGCTGTCCGACGGCGCGGTCGGGCTGATGCTGTCCATGGTGCTCTTCGCTGCCGGCGGGTCACTCCTCGGCGTCGCGCCCGCGGCCATCGTCGGCGACGTCGTGCAGGGCAGGGGCGGGCGGCCCATCGCCGTCTGGCAGATGGCCAGCGACCTCGGCTCGGTGATCGGGCCGGTCGGCGCCGGCCTGCTGATCTCCTCCGCCGGCTTCGGGACGTCTCTCGCCGTCAGCGCCGTGGTCGTGGCGGCCTGTGCGCTGCTGGGGCTGCGGGTGCCACGCGGCCGGCCCCAGGACTGATCGAATCGGGCACTAGGCCGCGACGGCGTACCAGCGCTGGACCTCTCCCTGCACGAGCTTCATGCCTTCCATGCCGGGGAGCCGCTCGAGGCGCTGGTCGAGCTTCTTGACCCACGCATCGCCGCCCTCGCCGCCGAGCAGGTGCTGCACCAGGAAGGCGGTCTCCTCCTTGGGGACTACCCCGCTGCCGACCGGCGCCCAGAGCTTCGTGAGCGCCATGCGGACGAGCTTGCGGGCGCGCGGGCTGTCGGCGAGCCGCTCGCGGGCCTCGGTGGCGTAGAACGCGATGTGACGGGCCTCCTGGCGCATGATCCGCTCCAGCAGCTCGACCAGGACCGGGTGGTCGTCGAGCTCGGAGAGCCGCGCGTAGCCGGCCTGGGTCGACCACTCGTTGAGCGCGCCCCAGGTCATGTGGACGGCGACGAAGTCGCGGCGGGCCAGCACGCTGCCGAGGGTGTTGAGCAGAGGCGCGAGCCGGTCCTTGACGCCGAGCGCGCGGCGGGTGGCGGACACGCGCTCGTTGCCGGCGACCTCGCCGTGCGCCTCGAGCACCTTGCCCAGGGCCACGCCGTGCCACTGCTCCTCCCACGCCCAGGTGGTGAGGAAGGTCGTGATCCGCGGGTCGCGGTGCGACTCGGTGAGCAGCAGGTCGCGCAGGTAGCAGACCGTGTGGCTCTCGATGTCGTGCATGTAGCGGAGGCAGCGCAGCGTCTCCGGCTTCAGCGGCCGGTCCTTGAAGGCGTTCGCCAGGTCCAGGTCGTCGAACTTCACCGGGCGGGCGGAGGCCGCGAACTCCTCAACGTCGATGGTCATGCCTGGCGTTCGTGCCGACCGCTGTCGCGGATTGCCCGGCATTGGTGACGAAGCCGACACTTCGACGAGCCGGTTCGGAAAAAGCGGGGACAGCCGGGATCCGCGCGGCCATCCTGCCCGTCGTACGCCGCGTGCCTACCGCTCCTGGAGTCGTCATGTCGTCCGCCACGGATCCCGTCGTCGCTCCGCCGGTCCTGTCGAGCGTCCCGTCCGACCGCGCCGCGGTGCGCGTCGTCGACGTCACCAAGACCTACGGCACGGGTGAGAGCGCCGTCACGGCGCTCGCCGGGGTGACCGTCGAGATGGAACGCGGCCGGTTCACCGCCGTCATGGGCCCGTCCGGCTCGGGCAAGTCGACGCTCATGCACGTCAGCGCCGGGCTGGACACGGCCACGAGCGGGAGCGTCTTCATCGGCGACAGCGAGCTGACCGCGATGAAGGACAAGGAGCTCACCGAGCTGCGCCGCGACCGGGTCGGCTTCGTCTTCCAGCAGTTCAACCTGCTGCCGACCCTCACCGCCGAGGAGAACATCACCCTGCCGGCGCGGCTCGCCGGTCGGAAGGCCGACACCGACAAGCTGAGCCAGGTGGTCGAGGTGCTGGGGCTGCAGGACCGTCTCGCGCACCGGCCGTCCGAGCTCTCCGGCGGCCAGCAGCAGCGGGTCGCCGTGGCCCGCGCGCTGGTCTCCGCGCCGGACGTCGTCTTCGCCGACGAGCCGACCGGCAACCTCGACTCGCGCTCCGGAGCGGACGTGCTGCGCTTCCTGCGCCGCTCGGTGGACGACCTCGGCCAGACGCTCGTGATGGTCACCCACGACCCGGGTGCCGCGTCGCACGCCGACCGCGTGCTGTTCCTGGCCGACGGCGCCGTCGTCGACGAGCTGCTCGAGCCGACCGCCGAGCGCGTCCTCGACTGCCTGCTGGCGCTGGAGCGCTGAGCCGTGCTGCTGCTCACCCTGCGCGGCCTGCGCGCGAACAAGCGCCGCATGCTCGCGACGGTCCTCGCCGTCGTGCTCGGCGTCGCCTTCATGTCCGGCGCCCGGGTGCTCACCGACACGATGTCCGCCGCGCTGTCCGGAGTGCTCACCGAGGCGGAGGGCGGCACCGACGTCCTCGTCCGCGCCGAGCCGGCCTTCGACGGCTGGAACGGCGCCGTGCGCGGCCCGCTGCCGGCCGTCCTGGTGGACGAGCTGCGCGAGGTCGACGGCGTCGCCGCCGTGGCCGTGCGCGTCGACGGCTTCGCCCAGGTGCTCGACGCGGACGGCGAGCCGGTCGACGACCTCGCTTCCGGTGCCGCGCCGATGGGCCAGGCCTGGAGCGACGACGCCGCGCTCAACCCCTACCGCCTCGTGGAGGGCCGCGGTCCGACCCGCGAGGACGAGGTGGTGCTGGATCGGCGTACGGCCACCGCTGCCGGGCTCGAGGTCGGCGACCGCACCACGGTGCTGACGCGGGACACGCCGCGCGCTGCCGTCGTCGCCGGCATCGCGACGTTCGGCGACGCCGAGAGCCGGGCCGGCATCAGCACCGTCCTGCTGCCGGCCGAGGTCGCCCAGCGCGAGCTCGGCGAGCCCGGGACGGTCAGCGCGATCGCGCTGCGCGCGGACGACGGCGTCGACCAGGACCAGCTGCTGGCCGCGGTCGAGCCGCTGCTCGCCGACGGACAGGAGGCGATGACGGGAGCGGCGTACGCCACCGAGGCAGCGGAGAAGGGCAACACCGACGTCGAGTTCTTCTCGGTCTTCATCACCGTCTTCGCCGTGGTGTCGCTGCTCGTCGGCGCGTTCATCATCAACAACACCTTCGCGATCCTGGTGGCGCAGCGGGTCCGCGAGCTGGCGCTGGTCCGCGCCCTCGGTGGCAGCCGCAAGCAGGTACGGCGCTCGGTCGGGCTGGAGGCGCTCGTCGTCGGCCTCGGCGCCTCCGCGATCGGCGTCGGGGCGGGCGTGGGCGTCGCGGCGGGGCTGCAGCAGCTCTTCGACGTCGCCGGCCTGCCGCTGCCGCAGGGGCCGCTCGCGATCCGCCCGGGCTCGCTGCTGCTCGCCTTCGTCGCCGGTGTCGTCATCACCGTCGTCTCGGCGCTGCTTCCCGCGCGCCGGGCCGCCAAGGTGCCACCCGTCGCGGCGATGCGCGACGTCGCGATCGAGCGCGTCGGCACCAGCCGCACGCGGATCGCGCTCGGCTTCGTGCTGGTGGCGCTGGGTGCGCTGGGCATCGTCGGCGGCATCCTCGGCGAGCAGGTCCCGCCGGTGATGGCCGGCGCCCTCGCGCTGCTCATCGGGGTCGCCACCCTCGGTCCCGTCATCGCGTCGCCCGTCGTGCGCGCGCTCGGCGGGTGGCTGCCGTCGGCGCGCGGCATCCGCGGGAGCCTGGCCCGCGAGAACGCCGTGCGCAACCCCAAGCGCACCGCGTCCACGGCCGCGGCGCTGATGGTCGGCGTCAGCCTGGTCACCGCCATCACCTGCTTCGCGGCCTCCGGCAAGCAGTCGGTCGCCGGGTCGTTCGACGAGCAGTTCCGCGGCGACCTCGCCGTCGACACCGGCGCGTGGATGCACGGCGGCGTCTCCGCGGACCTGGCGTCAGCGCTCTCGGAGCTGCCCGAGCTGTCGGCGGTCGCGGCGCGGCGCCTCACCGAGGCGCAGATCGACGGCGAGCTCACCGAGCTCGCCGCCTGGTCGCCCCAGGTCGCCGACGTGTTCACCCTCGAGGTCCTCGAGGGGTCGGCCGAGGGGCTCGGCAGCAACGGCCTCGCCGTGGCCGACGACATCGCCGACGACCGCGGCTGGGAGGTCGGCGACATCGTGCCGATGGTGCTCGCCAGCGGCGACACCCGGGATGTCACCGTCAGGGCGATCTACGAGCAGTCGGACTGGATCGGCCGCAGCTTCGTGGACCGCGCGGTCTTCGACGCGGCGCTGCCGCAGTCGCTCGACGTCGCGGTCTACGCGAAGGCCGCCGACGGCCTGGACGCGGCTGCCGCCCGGGCCGCGGTCGAGCGGGTCTCCGAGCCGTGGGCGAACGCCGTCGTCCGCGACCGCGGCGAGCTGCGGGAGGCGTCGATCGCGTTCTTCGACACGATGCTCGCCATCGTCTTCGCGCTGCTCGCGCTCGCGGTCCTCATCGCGCTGATCGGCATCGCGAACACGCTCGGGCTGTCGGTGGTCGAGCGGACCCGGGAGCTCGGGATGCTCCGTGCCGTCGGCGCCACCCGGGCGCAGGTCCGCTCGGCCGTGCGCTGGGAGGCGGCGCTCATCGCGGCCTTCGGCTCGCTGGTGGGCCTCGGCGTCGGCCTGTTCCTCGGCTGGTCGATGGTCTTCGCCGTCTCGCAGGCGGTGGCCGACGCGACCTTCGTCATGCCGTGGACGCAGCTGGTCGTGGTGGCCGTCGTGGCGTCCGGCTGCGGCGTGCTCGCGGCGCTGCTGCCGGCTCGCCGGGCCGCGCGGCTCGACGTGCTGCAGGCGATCGCCACCGCCTGAGGACCTTCGCCTCTGGGCGCGGCACCCGCGGCGGAGCAGACTTCGAGCTGCCGGGCGGTGCCTCGCGACCCCGGGCCCGCGCGGCTCGAGGAGGCACGCATGAGCGCTCTTGTCGCGTCCCCGCCGGTGGTGGTCACCGGTCGGCTGGACGCTCCGCTGTCCCGCTGGCTCTGGCTGGTCAAGTGGCTGCTGGCCCTGCCGCACTACGTCGTGCTGGCCTTCCTGTGGCCGGTCCTGGTGGTCACGACCGTGATCGCCGCCTGCGGGATCCTGCTCACCGGCCGCTACCCGCGGTCGCTGTTCGAGCTGAACGCCGGCGTCCTGCGCTGGACCTGGCGCGTCAGCTACTACGCCTACGGCGCGCTGGCGACCGACCGCTACCCGCCGTTCACGCTGGCCGACGTCGAGGACTACCCCGCCCGGCTGCAGATCTCCTATCCCGAGCACCTCTCCCGAGGGCTCGTCCTGGTGAAGTGGTGGCTGCTGGCCCTGCCGCACTACCTGGTGCTGGCGCTGCTCCTCGGCGGTGGCTGGTGGTTCGCCGACGACGCGGCCGCGCGGGCGCCCGGGCTCATCGGACTGCTCGTCCTCGTCGCCGGTGTCGTCCTCGCCTTCTCCGGTCGCTACCCGGCCGGCGTCTTCGACCTCGTCGTCGGCCTGAACCGGTGGGTGCTGCGCGTGGCGGCCTACGCCGGCCTGATGACCGACACCTACCCGCCGTTCCGTCTCGACCTGGGGGGCGAGGAGCGCGGAGTGCTCGACGTGCCGACACCCGCTCCCCGCGTCCCGCCCGGGCCGCGGTCGTCGACCGGCGGGACCGTCGCGCTGGTGCTCGGCGCGCTGCTCCTGCTGCCGTCGCTGGGACTGGTGGCCGGGGGAGCGGTCGCGCTCTGGGCCGACCAGGGGCACCGGGACTCCGCCGGGTTCGTCACGTCCTCGCCGGTGTCGCTGTCCACGTCGACCGCCGCGCTCGTCACCGAGCCCGTCGACCTCGGGCTGCGCGGGCCGGACGCCCTGTGGCTCGACGACGTGCTCGGCGACGTGCGGCTCCGGGTGACCTCCGACGACGAGGTCTTCGTCGGCGTCGCGCGTGCTGCTGACGTCGAGCGCTACCTCGCCGGAGTGGCGTACGACGTCGTGCGCGAGGTGCGCGCCTCCGACGACGTGAGCTACCGCCGTACGGCGGGCTCCGGTGTCGCGGGACGGCCTGCAGCACAGGACTTCTGGGTGGTCGGCTCCGAGGGCGCCGGCACGCAGAGCGTGACCGTCACGCCCGAGGACGGCCGGTGGACCGCGGTCGTGATGCGTGCGGGCGGCAGCCCCGGGGTGGACGTGTCCGCCGACGTCGGCGTCGAGGCCCCGGCGCTGCCGGCGGTCGCCGGTGTGCTGCTCGTCGTGGGGGCGCTGCTGACCGCGGCCGCCGCCGTACTGCTCGCGATCGGTGCCCGGTCGCTGTCGAGGGAGGGAACGCGATGAAGGCCCTGGTGGTCTACGAGTCCATGTTCGGGAACACGCGGCAGGTGGCGGAGGCAGCCGCAGCGGCGCTGACCGCCGCTGGTGAGGACGTGACGCTGACGGACGTGGGCAACGCGCCGACCGACCTCTCCGACGTCGACCTGCTCGTCGTCGGCGGGCCGACCCACGCCTTCGGGATGACCCGCGCGAGCACGCGCGCTGACGCCGTCAAGCAGGGTGCCCCTGCTGCGGCGGCGGAGACCGGCATCCGCGAGTGGCTGGACCTCCTGGTCGCGCCCGAGCGCACGGTCCGCTGCGCGACGTTCGACACGCGCGTCCGCCCGCCGCGCGTGCCCGGCTCGGCGGCGCGTGCCGCGGACCGCAGGCTGCGTCACCTGGGGCTGCTCGTCGTGGCGCCGGCCATCAGCTTCTGGGTCGGCGGGACCACGGGACCGCTCCGCGACGGCGAGCTCGAGCGGGTGCGGGAGTGGGCGGCGGGGCTGGTCAGCACGGCGCCGGTCCCTCGAGCTGTCAGCGGACCGGGATCAGCCAGGGCCTGAGCGCGATGAGGCCGGGAGGGTGCCGGTCCGCTCGACGCCGGAGCTCCTCGGTGACCATCACGACGTCGTAGCCGACCTCGACCTGCAGGTCGTCGCTCACGCCCTCGCCGGCGCCGCCCATCACACCGAGGCGTGTGCCCTCCGCGTCGCCGATCGGGATCTCCGCCTGGGCGGCGGTGACCTGGGACCGCGTGAAGCGGCTGACGACGACGCAGAGCCGCTTCCCGTACGCCGGACGCAGTGCCTGCTCGGCACGCTCCGCCGCTGCCGCGTCCACGGCGCTGACGCCCATCAGCACCGAGTCGGGGAACGGCCGCAGCAGCGCGATCGTGACGACGTCGTCGGGGTGCTCGGCTCGGTAGGCGTCCATCGCCGGCTGCTCGGCCATCATGTTCACGTCTCCCTCCGGCTCGTGGCCGGGGCCGCGCAGCAGGCCGGCATCGCGCGGCCAGCCGCCGTCGGGTGCCTCGCACGGCGGCACGTCCGGCTCCTGCTCCACGGGCGCCGGTTCGGCCGGGCGTTCCTGCTGCTCGACGACGAGCGTGCCGTCGCGGTAGGTGCCCGTCAGCGTCGCGACTCCCTCGACGGCGCCGGCCTTCTCACGGCGGTCGGTCAGTGCGGACAGGTCGACGCCCTCGACGTCGACGCCGAGCTCGCAGTAGCGGGGAGGCGGCTCCTGCCCGGGTGCGTAACCGATGAGGTCGCGGG
>JAKFFB010000141.1:0-5290 GCA_036675425.1 Actinomycetales bacterium
GGGAGGTCCTGGCCGAGCAGGTCGGTGCCGATCCCTCCGAGGAGACCGAGGCACTGCACCTCTCGATCCTGCGCGGCGAGGTCCCGGCCGCGACCGCGGTGTCCCTGACGCCGGCGCTCGTCGGCCGGGACAGCCAGGTCGCCCACCTCGATGCCCTGATCGGCCGCGCCCTGGCCGAACGGCTCCCCCGGGTCGCGCTGGTCGCCGGTGAGGCCGGGATGGGCAAGACCACCCTGCTCACCAACTGGGCCGCCGCCCGCAAGGACCTCGGCGACCGGGTCCTGACCGGCACCTGCGGGGCGCTCGACCGCGCGGCACCCCTGGACGTCGTACTGTCCGCGATCGGGCGGTACGTCCAGGAGGCGACGGACCCGACGGCCCTGCTCGGCGAGGACGACGCCCTGCTCGCGGCCCTGCTCGGTACGACGGGCGAGAGCTCCCACGCCATCGACCCGTCCCTGGGACCGTCGGTCGTCTATGCGGCGGTGTCCCGGGTCCTGGCCCGGATCGCCGGCGACCGGTGCGCGGTGGTGGTCATCGACGACGCGCACCTGGCCGGCCCGACGCTGGCGGACTGGCTGACCTATCTCCAGCGGCGGCCGGTCCCGGTGGTCGTGGTCCTCGGCGGCCGACCCGACGAGGGTGGCCCGCTGCCGGCCACCGACTTCGTCGGCCTCGGTCCCCTCGATCGCGAGCACGTCGCGGCCATCGTGGGCAATGACCGCGCCGACGACCTCTACCTCCGCTCGGGCGGGCATCCCCTGTTCCTCGCCGAACTGGCTGCGGTTGCTGCCGGCGAGCTGCCCGAGTCGCTGGTGGCCGCGGTGACGACCCGCTGTGACCAGCTCGGCCCAGCGGGTGACCTCGTCCGCACCGCCGCCATCCTCGGCGGTGACCTCGACATCGACCTGCTCGCCGGAGTCCTGGGCCGGGGCACGCTCGAGGTCCTCACCGACGCCGAGCGCGCGGTCCGGCACGGACTGCTCGTCGACAACGCCGGCCGCCTCCAGCTGCGCCACGACCTCGTCCGCGTCGCGCTGGTCTCGGGTACGACGTCCGGCCGGTCGGCATTGCTGCACCGCGAGGCCGGACGGGCACTCGCCCGCCGGGCCGACGCCGACCCGTCGGCGGTGGCCGAGCACGCGCGACTCGGCGGTGACCGCCAGCTCGCCTCGGTGTCGTTGCGCGCGGCCGCTGCCCGGGCCGCCGAACGGTTCGACCACGCGACCGCGGAGGAACTCCTCGACGAGTCGTTCACCCTCGTGCCCGACGACCAGACCCGGCTGGAACGCGCCCGGGTGCGGATCCGCCGCGGGCGCTACCGGGCGGCCGAGGAGGACGCGCTCGCGGCGACGGAAGCGGGACCGGAGCGCTGGGAGGCAGCCGCCTGGGCGGCGTACTTCGACCGCCGCTTCGATGACGCGACGTCGTACGCGGACGACGGGGCGCTCGGCGCGGAGGACGACCGGACGCGCACCCGCTGCCTGGTCGCGTCCGGGCGGTTCCTGCATGCGCAGGGCGATCTGGCGCGCGCCACCCGCAGGCTGGAGACGGCGTTGCGGGACGCGACGGGCGAGGACCGACTCGAGGCGGCCGCCTGGCTCGGGGTCCTGCATGCCCACCGGAGCAAGGTCGACGAAGCGCTCGGCCTGCTGCGCCCGGTCACCCGGCCGGGCGTCAGTGTCACCCACACCCCTGCCTCGATGCACGCGCTGCTGTTCACCGGTCACACCCTCGCCGTCGCAGGCCGCGGCGAGGAGGCGCTGGCCTGCTTCGCCGGCTACACGGCAGAGGTCGCGCGGCGCGACGTGCCCCGGTTCGCCGGCCGCGGCGTGAACTTCGGGGGCTGGGTGCTGCGCAATCTCGGCGCAACGAGCGCAGGTGTCGCCGCGCATGAGGAAGCCGTCGCCACCGTCGACGGCGTGGTGATCCCGGAGGTGCTCGTCGCCGCACTCGAGGACCTCGCCGACGCGCGGATCCGGGACGGGGACCCCGATGGCGCGAGAGTGCTGCTCGACCAGGCGCGGGTCGCGCTGGTCGGCGACCTGGTCTTCGGCTGGCGGCTGCAGATGAAGCTGCACCTGCTCGATGCGCAGGTCCTCCTGCTGGGCGGTTCTGCCGAGAAGGCGCTGGAGGTGGCGTCGGCGCTTTCTGCGTCGGCCGCGTCGGCGGGTGTGCCGCGCTACGTCTCCTGCGCCCGGCTGGTCGAACACCGGGCACGGGCCGCACTCGGCGAACCGGTCGACCTCGAGCAGGCCTGGACCGACCTCGGAGAGGTCGAGCGCTCCGTCGGTATCGAGGCGTGGTGGTGGGCCGGCCAGACGGGCGCCGAGCTCGGCCAGGAACGCTGGCTCGATCGCGCCGAGGAACTCGTCGTCGGCCTGGCTGGTCGCAGCGGCGACCACGCGGACACCCTGCGCGCCGACGCCACCCGTCGGCTGGAGGCCTGGCGCCACGAGGCGCTGTCTAGGTCGCGCTGAGCACCAGCATCGGTACGACGACCGCGGGCGCACCGACGAGGGCCGCTTCGGCCTCGGCCCGGAGGTCGGCCCGCTCGGTTGCCGAGAGCCCGGCAACGAAGGGTGCCGTGTGCGCCATGCCCAGCCGCCACGCGACCATGTCCGCCGGCGTCGCCAGGCCGCCGTCGACGTCGACGCGCCCCACGCCGAAGGTCCGGTAGCCGGCCGCCCTGGCCAGATCCGCCAGTCGGTCGGCGTTCCCGACCCGCGCCTCGGCACCGTCCTTGAAGGCGACGTACCAGTCCGGCGGGCGATGGCCACGCTGGGCAAGGGCGACCTCCACCACCTCCTTGGCGGGGTGGGTCCACCCGACGGGGAAGGCAGAAACCGCGAGCGTCCCGGCCACCCGACGCAGTTCGACGAGTGCCTGCACGGGATCCGGCGCGTGGCCGAGGCTGAACGCCGCGACGGCAACGTCGAACGACCCGTCGCGGAACGGCAACCGCAGCAGGTCGCCACCGACCGCGAGCGCCGGTGGGCGCGGGAGCATCTGCGGTGCCAGGTCGACCGCAACCACCCGGGCCGCACCGCGCGCGGCCGCCTGCTCGCCCGCGACCCCGGTCCCGGCGCCCGCATCGAGCACCCTCGCCCCCGCCAACGGGAGTCGCGCGTCGTCGAGCATCGCGCCGGCGAGCCGCGCGTACAGCGCAGCCGGACCGCTCCGCCAGGCGGCAGCGGAGAGGTCGTAGGCCGAGCCGATCGCGGTCACGCGAGGAACGCTGCTCCTTCGACGGCCCGCTGCTCCCACCAGACCAGCTCGTCGTCGTACCCGCTGAACGCCTTCTCCCAGCCGAACTGCACCAGGGCACCGAGGAGGCTCAGCGCGATCTGGGTGTCCCACCACGGCGCGGTGTCGATGCCGCGGCGTTCGAGGGCGGTCCGGTAAGTGTCGATGGCCTCCTCCTTGGTGACCGGCAGGCGTCGGCAGTTGATGGCGAGGTACCACGCCAGGTCGGCCGTTGCGGCGCCCCGGCCCGGCAGCTCCCAGTCGAGCAGAACGGTGCGGCCCTCACGGTCGGTGCCGAGGTTGTCGAGCTTCCAGTTGCCGTGGACGAGCGTGCTGGGCGTCGCGGCGAGGGCGTTCACCAGCGGCCCCGGATCATGCACCAGCGGTACGACGATGGCCGCTGCCTTGGGTGCGACGGTCTCGAGCAACGGCCAGCCCTGAGCCACCAGCCTGGGGACGAGGTGATCGGAACCGAGCGCCGCTTCCGCAGCCGCCATCCTCGGCGACAGCTCCAGGTAGCGATCCGTCGGCGAGACCACGTCGATGTCGAGCTCGGTCTCCCAGAACGCCGCGTGGACGGCAGCCATGTGGTCGAGGAACCGGTCGTTCTGCTCGATCGTGATCGGGTCGTCGACGGCCGGCACAAGGGTGTCACCGACGTCGTGCATCAGTATGGCCGCCAGCGTCGGCCGCTCGTGATCGTGCGCGACCGCGACGATCGGCTGCACGATCTCGTCGGGCAGGGCGGCGAGGATGCCGCGCCGCCACAGGGCAACCGTCGAACTGCCGGGCACTCCCGCCGCCCGCAACGACCAGTCGCCGTCGTGGTCGAGGTACTTCACGACGTACGACGCCCCGTCGATCGTGACCCGGTCCAGCACGGCGCCGGACTTGCCGGGCGCATCGAGCGGAGTGCAGTCGGTGGCGCCGACGAGCAGGGCGTCGACGGAGTCGAGGACCGGGCAGACGTCAGACATCTGCGGCCTCCATCTCGGCCAGCAACGACGCCGGCCAGCGGCCGCCGCAGAGCACCACGTCGGCCACGATCTTGTCGTCGACGACATCGAGCAGGTGGGCGTGGTGGGCGGCATGCGGGATCCCGCCCTCGGTCCACGACAACGTGTAGTCCACGACCTCGCCCCTGCTCGTGGGCTCGCGGCGCAACTGCTCGAACGCCCCCGAGTCGGCGAACCACCCGCGGTAGGTCTCCCGGATCTGGTCCGCGCCCGTCCGGTGGAAGCGCCAGTTCGGCACCGTGGCATCCAGGGTGGCATCCGGTGACCAGGCGTCGCACTCGTCGATCCGGCCGGACCGAACGGCCTCCAGGAAGCGGTCGACCGCTGATGGCTGGGACATGTTCGACTCCTCGGCTCGGCTCATTCTGACAGGACCGAGCGTGCCGGGACAGCCTTGCAGTGGGCTTGCAGCCCGTTGGTCGAGGTGCTCGATGCTCACCTGCCGGGGTAGCCTCGCGGTCTCGCCTCGCCCCTGAGGCGGACGGGCTACGGCAGGTTCAATCCTGTGTGGCGACCGTGATCCGTAAACAGTGGTCCGACCACATCGGCAGGGGCTGCCTGGGCGGCCGTCGCGAGACCGCTGCCCAGGTCCTGCTCGTCCTGGGTGGTCTCTCGCTGGCTCGCCCGGGCATGCCACTGGCCCCGCTGGTCGGCCCCGGGTGGGCGCAGCTCATCCGCGCCGACGGCGAGGCGAGAGGCCCTTGACCTGCTCTCAGCACGCACCACATGAGTGCCCAGCGCAGGTGAAGCGCTGTGCACATCAGGCCAGGAGCCTGAGGTTCGTCTGCATGCCGCTGATTCGGGAGCATTGGGACCGCGCCGACGTCGTCGACGGCGTCGCCACGGAAGTCGTACCCCTGCCGCTGGTCGACGGCGAGGTCGCCAAGGTGGAGGGCCTGATGGTGGTCGAGAGCGACCGCGACGCCATCGTCCTGCGCGCGGTCGTCGACGTCGACGACCATCGGGCACCGTCATTGTCGCTGCGGTTGCGGGTTTCGAGGCTCGCTGCGCTCGCACCTCAACCACCG
>JAKFFB010000282.1:0-5234 GCA_036675425.1 Actinomycetales bacterium
TGCACGAGGAGCTGCACGAGGCCGCCGTCGCGGAGGTGACGGGGCGGGAGTTCGTCGCCGCGACGGAGCTGCGGGACCGGCTGGCGCGGGTGACCCCTGCCGAGGTGGCAGCGGCTGCCGCGGCGCTGCGCGACGGCGCCCTCGTGGGGGTGCCCTTCGACACCGAGGTGACCCTGGCCGGCGCCCCGCGGCTGCCGACCTGGTCGGCAGAGGCGGTCACGGGCGAGGCCTACCCGAGACGGCGCGGCGGCGAGGCCCCGCGGGGCGCCCGGCTGGTCGTCGGCGACGACGGCGTCTCGGTGGTGCTCAACCCCTCTGAGGTGCTCACCGTCCGCTGGGCGGACGCCCGGGCGCTGCTGGAGCTCGGTCCCGGGGAGTCCTCCCTGCTCGGCGCCGACGGCATCAGCGTGCCGCTCTCGGCCGGCGACTGGCAGGACGGGGAGGCGGCGCTCGCCCGGGTCCGCGCCGCCGTGCCCGTCGAGCTGCAGGCCCAGGCCGACGCGGCCCGCAGCGGCGCCCGCCGGGTCGTGCTGCTGCACGCGCCCCCGCAGTCCGCGCAGGAGGCGCTGTGGCCCTCGAAGCACGACACCTGGGTGCGGGCCGGCGACCGCTGGACCGTCGCGGTGCGCGAGGTCGACGAGCAGGAGGCGTACGCCCAGGCTGCCGGCATGTCCGCGTCCCTCGGCCGGCGCGGGGCGGCGCTGCTGCTGTCGCAGGAGTACGGCGAGCTGCACCTGGTGCTGATGCACCGCGGGAAGGAGCGCGGGACGCACGTGTGGGACGGCCAGGCGCACGACGCTGCCGCCGACCTGGTCGCTCCGCTCGGCGACGACGCGGCGGCGTTCGCCGAGCTGCTCGCGCACCCGGGCGAGCCAGCCGAGGTGCTCGCCGCCCTCACCGAGCGGCTCGGGGTGCCCGAGCAGGCCGCAGCGGTGCTGTCCGGAATGCCCGCCGCGGAGGTGCCGGGGTTGGTTCACGAGCGGCCCCGGGGCGTGCGGGAGGCGATCGCGGCTGCGGCCCGCGGGGACTACGACCCGCCCGAGAGCACGCGGCTGCAGCACCGGCTCAGCAGGTGGGAGCGCGAGCGGCCGACGGCCTACCGGCTGGTCAACGGCGTGGCAGCGGCCGTCCAGGCGGCGGTCGCCGTGCTCCTGGCGCAGCGCGTCGACGGCGACCTGGTCAGCGGCACCGGCGCGCTCACCGCGTTCTTCGGCCTCGGTGCCGTGGGCAGCCTCTGGAGCACCCGCCCCCCTAAGCCCTGATCGCCCGTCGCCGCGCCCCCGTCGCGCTGCGCTCTCCCCGTGATCCACGCGGGATCTCAGGCGGATCTGCGGCCGTAGAGCACCTCGAGATGCGCGTGGATCACTCCGAGCGGGCGGCGGCACCCGGTCACGGGTCGGCACCCACCCCGGCAACGCGAAACGGCCGGCCCGCGGTGCGGGCCGGCCGTCGTACGTGCGAGCGGGGCTACTCCCCCAGGAACTTGCGGTTGCTGGTCGGAGCGTCGCCCTGCGCGGCCAGCTGGCCGAGGGTCTGCGCCTGCGAGCGGTTGATGCCGACGTAGTACTCGAAGAGCAGGCCGCAGACCGCGATGGTGAGGAACAGCGCGCCGATCGCGGCGAGGAACGGGCCGATGACGGTCCCGATCAGCGTGACGCTGAAGGCGGCGCCGAGGGCGATCGGCCACCAGGAGTGCGGGGCGAAGAAACCGACCTCGCCGGAGCCTTCGCTGATCTCGGCGTCCGGCCGGTCCTCCGGTCGCGCGTCCATCCGGCGCGCCGTGAACAGCAGGTAGTAGCCGACCATGAACGCCAGCCCGATCGACAGGGCGAGGCAGGTCGTGCCGGTCGGGTCCTCCGAGAGCAGCCAGTAGACGACCGTGACCGGGACGAGGAACAGCGCGATGGCCGCGAACAGGTAGCCCTCGATCTTCATGTCGCTACCTCGCTTCGGGGGATGCGTGGAAGTCGCCGTTGGCGGCCACTTGTGGGTAGTGCAGGTCGAACGCCGGGCGCTCCGAGCGGATCCGCGGGAGCGTCACGAAGTTGTGCCGCGGCGGCGGGCAGGACGTCGCCCACTCGAGCGAGTTGCCGAAGCCCCACGGGTCGTCGCCGACCGCCTTCTGACCCCGCCGGAAGCTGACGATCACGTTGTAGATGAACGGCAGCGTCGAGGCGCCGAGCACCAGGGCACCGACGCTCGACACCGCGTTGAGCGTGGTGAAGCCGTCCGTCGGGGCGTAGTCGGCGTAGCGCCGCGGCATGCCCTCGTTCCCCAGCCAGTGCTGCACCAGGAAGGTCATGTGGAAGCCGACGAACAGCATCCAGAAGTGCACCTTGCCCAGCCGGTCGTTCATCATCCGGCCGGTGAACTTGGGGAACCAGTAGTAGACGCCGCCGAAGAAGCTGAAGACGGCGGTGCCGAAGACGACGTAGTGGAAGTGCGCCACCACGAAGTAGGTGTCGGTGACGTGGAAGTCGATCGGCGGGGCCGCGAGCAGGACACCGGTGAGGCCGCCCAGCAGGAAGGTGATGAGGAAGCCCATGCAGAACAGCATCGGCGTCTCGAAGGTCAGCTGGCCGCGCCACATGGTGCCGATCCAGTTGAAGAACTTCACGCCCGTCGGCACCGCGATGAGGAACGACAGGAAGGCGAAGAACGGCAGCAGGACCGCGCCGGTGGAGTACATGTGGTGCGCCCACACGGTCATCGACAGCGCGCCGATGGCGATGGTCGCGAAGACCAGGCCCTTGTAGCCGAACAGCGGCTTGCGGCTGAAGACCGGGATGATCTCGGTGATGATCCCGAAGAACGGCAGCGCGATGATGTAGACCTCGGGATGCCCGAAGAACCAGAACAGGTGCTGCCACAGGATGGCGCCGCCGCTGTCCACGTTGAAGATCTGCGCACCCAGGTGCCGGTCCGCCAGCAGCGCGAAGAACGCGCCCGTGATGACCGGGAAGGCGAACAGCACCAGGATCGACGTCACCAGCATGTTCCAGACGAAGATCGGCATCCGGAACATCGTCATGCCGGGAGCGCGCAGCGTGATGATCGTCGTGATGAAGTTGACGGCGCCCAGGATGGTCCCGAGACCCGAGATCGCCAGACCGACGATCCACAGGTCGGCGCCGAGGCCGGGTGAGTGGATGGCGTCGTTGAGAGGCGCGTACGCGAACCAGCCGAACGACGCGGCCCCGCTCGGGGTGAGGAAGCCGGCCGCGACGGTGAGGGCGCCGAACAGGTAGAGCCAGTACGAGAAGGCGTTCAGCCGCGGGAAGCTCATGTCCGGCGAGCCGATCTGCAGCGGCATGATGTAGTTCGTGAAGCCGAACGCCGCGGGCGGGGCGAACAGGAACATCATGATCGTGCCGTGCATGGTGAACAGCTGGTTGTACTGCTCCGGGCTGACCGCCTGCAGCCCCGGCTGGGCGAGCTCCGCGCGGATGATCATCGCCATCGCGCCGGCGAACAGGAAGAACGCGAACGACGTGCAGAGGTAGAGCAGCCCGATCGTCTTGTGGTTCGTGGTCGTGAGGACGCTCACGACCTTGGCGCCGGGCGACCGCCGCGGTCGACGGATGTCGACCGGTGTCGTGGCGTCGGCGATGAGGCTCATGAGTCGCTCCCGTGCTCGTCGTCCGCGCCGTCGGCGGTGTGGTCCTCGGTGCCGGGCTTGATGACCTTGCCGGTCCCGAGTCCGGTGCCGATGGCGTTCGCGGGGTTGGCCTGCAGCTCGTCGATGTAGGCGTCGTACTCCTCCGGGGAGACGACCCGGACGACGAAGTTCATGGCGGAGTGCTTCTCGCCGCAGAACTCGGCGCACCGGCCGATGTACTCGCCCTCCTTCTTGATCGTGATCTCGAAGGTGTTCTCACGGCCCGGGATGACGTCGCGCTTGAAGAGGAACTCCGGCACCCACCAGGCGTGGATGACGTCGGGCGAGGTCTCGGTGAAGCGGATGGTGCGGTCCGTCGGGAGCACCATCACGGCCGGCTGCGTGGTCTGGCCGGTGACGCCGACGCCCTCGTCCGTGTAGTTGAAGGTCCAGTTCCACTGGAAGCCGACGATGCCGATGTTGACGTCGGCGCCGCCCTCCTCCTCGTCGGTCAGCTCGTTGACGAAGTTCTGGCTGACCGTCGTGTAGAAGAACAGCACCGCGATGATCACGAACGGCACGACGGTGTAGAGCACCTCGATCGGCAGGTTGTAGCGCACCTGGCGAGGCAGCTGGTCGCTCTTCTTGCGGTAGCGGAAGCCCGCCCAGCCCATGAGGAACCAGACGAAGACGCCGACGACGACCGAGGCGGCGACGGAGCCGAGCCACAGCTCGTAGATGCTCTCGGCCTGCTCGGTCGCGGGCTTCGGGAAGCCGATGGAGAACGCCGTCTCGTACGCGTCACGCACGTCGCAGCCGGCGGCCAGCACGCTCACCGGCAGCAGCACGGCGGCGGTGCGGGCAGCCCGGCGCCACCGGTCGCGACGCGCCGGGGAGGGGGTCGGGATCAACCTCTTCGGCCTTCCTGACAAGCGGACATGGAACGGTCGGGACCCCCGCGGAAATCCGTGCTCTGCAGGGCTCTCGACTCGCGTCGGCGAGCGTATCCCAGCGCCTCGCTCGTCTCCTGCCGGGGGCCGCGCGCCTCGCCGACGGGCCTGCCGGGCTAGCGTCCGGCGGGTGCCCGGCCACCTCGACGCCGCGGCCGGGCTGCCCCTGCACCCGGCCGCCCGCGAGGCGCTGCTCGCGGCCCTGGAGGACGGCTGGGCCGACCCCACCAAGCTGTACGCCGCCGGCCGCCGCGCCCGCCGGCTCCTCGACGGCGCCCGCGAGGCGCTGGCCTCGGCTCTGGGCGCCCGGCCGGACGAGGTGCTCCTCACGCCGTCGGGGACCTTCGCCGTGCACCTGGGGGTCCTCGGTCTGCTCGGCGGGCGGGCGCGCACCGGGCAGCACGTCGTGCGCTCGGCGGTCGAGCACTCCGCCGTGCTGGCGGTGGTCGGCTCGAGGCCGACCACCGCGGTTCCGGTGGACCGGCTCGGCCGGGTGGACGCGGCGGCCTTCGCGGACGCGCTCCGGCCGGGCACCGCGCTGGCCTGCCTGATCAGCGCCTCCCACGAGGTCGGGACCGTGCAGCCGGTCGGCGCCGTCGCTGCCGCCTGCGAGGCCGCCGGGGTGCCGCTGCTGGTCGACGCCTGCCAGAGCGTCGGGCGGACGCCGGTGCCGGCGGGCTGGTCGG
>JAKFFB010000270.1:0-5121 GCA_036675425.1 Actinomycetales bacterium
CTGGGACAGGTGGCTCAGCTCGAGCCCGGCCTGCTCGGCGAGCTCGCCGACGGTGTGCTCGCCCTCGGCGAGCAGCTCCAGCACCCGCACGCGCGCCGGGTGCGCCAGGGCCTTGAACAGCTCGGCCTCGGCGTCGGTCAGCGGGCGCCCTGCGGTGAACGGCATGCCCGCCATCGTCCGCTTGGTTGATGGATCCGTCAACCAACGAACCTGTCAACCACACGCACGGCGGACCGCCTGGACACCCCGCCGCTACGGTGCCGTCGTGCAGCCCGTCTCGCCCGCGGAGTTCGAGGACTACGTCGCCGACGCCCTCGACACGCTCCCGCCCGAGCTCGCGGCGCGGTTCTCCAACGTCGTCGTGGTGGTGGAGGACGAGAACGAGCAGGAGCCGGACATCCTCGGCCTGTACGAGGGCGTCGCCCTCACCGAGCGCGAGCACTACTCCGGGGTCCTGCCGGACAAGATCAGCCTCTACCGGATCCCGCTCTGCCTCATGGCGGAGGACACCGACCACCTCGTGGAGGAGATCGCCATCACCGTGATCCACGAGTTCGGCCACCACGTCGGCATCGACGACGAGCGGCTGCACGAGCTCGGCTGGGACTGACGTCCGGTTCGTCCGGGGTAGAGGCGCCGCGTCCCGGGTAGTCCTGTGAGCGACCTCACCCGAGCAGTGACTACCGGAATCCTCTCCGGCGCGGGATCGTTGGACACTTGCAAGGAGCCGAACCTCGGCTGCTCACCCCCGGGACGTCCCGCCGTCTCCGCACGGCGCCCCTGCGCTGCGCGCGCAGCCGACGGACCGACCCGACAACGACAACCAGCACCTGGAGAGACATGTCCGCCCCCGCACGCCCCGCCGACGTCGTCGAGACGCTGGTCGCGCGCTCCCAGTCCGAGGGACCCCTGTCCCTCGAGCAGCTGCGCACGGCCTTCGACGCCGCCGGCATCGGTCCGGCCGACGCCGGTCGGGTGCTCCGGGCGCTGTCGGAGCAGGGCGCCGTCATCGGCAGCGAGCCGGAACGTCCGGCAGGGCGTGCTCGTCGTACCACCAAGACCTCTGGAGCCCGGCCCGCGAAGCGGACCGCCGGACCCCAGGAGACGCGCCCCGCAGGGCGCACCGTGCCGACCTCCACGTCGGCCAACCCGTCCGGAGAGGACATCGCAGTGCCCACGCAGACCGTCGCGGCCCCCTCGGCCGCCGCCACGTCGAAGGCCGCCAAGGCCCCGGCGAAGGCCGCCAAGACCGCTCCGAAGCAGACCCGCGCGGAGGCCGAGGCCGCCGTCGCCGAGGCCGCCCTGCCCGAGGGCGACACCGTCTTCGCCGAGCCGGTGACCGCTCCTGCCGTCATCCCCGACGAGGACAAGCCGCTGGCGCTCGACGAGCCGCCGCCCGGCATCGACCTGGTCAAGGCCTACCTCCGCGAGATCGGCCGCGTCGCGCTGCTGACCGCCGAGATGGAGGTCGACCTGGCCAAGCGCATCGAGGCCGGCCTGTTCGCGACCGAGAAGCTCCGCCAGCACAACGCGGGCGAGACCAAGATCCCGGCCGCCATGCGCCGCGACCTGGCCGAGATCGAGCGCGACGGGGAGGTCGCCAAGCGCCACCTGCTCGAGGCCAACCTGCGCCTGGTCGTCTCGCTGGCCAAGCGCTACCAGGGCCGCGGGCTCGACCTGCTCGACCTGGTCCAGGAGGGCAACCTCGGCCTGGTCCGCGCCGTCGAGAAGTTCGACTACGCCAAGGGCTACAAGTTCTCGACCTACGCCACCTGGTGGATCCGCCAGGCGCTGCAGCGCGCGCTGGCCGACCAGGGCCGCACCATCCGCGTGCCGGTCCACATGGCCGAGCTGATCACCAAGGTGACCCGCACCCGCCGCGACCTGACCCAGTCCCTCGGCCGCGAGCCAACGTCCGAGGAGATCGGCGAGCCGCTCGCGATGACGGCCGAGAAGGTCGAGGAGATCCTGCGCCACGGCCGCGACACGCTGTCGCTGCAGGCTCCTGTCGGCGACGACGAGGCCGTCCTGGGTGACTTCATCCACGACGTCGACTCGATCGACCCGCAGGCTGCGGTCGAGACCCAGATGCTGCACGGCCAGCTGTCCGAGGTGCTGGACTCGCTGCCCGAGCGCTCGGCGATCGTGATGCGGATGCGCTTCGGCCTCGACGACGGCCGGCCGCGCACCCTCGACGAGGTGGGTCGCTTCCTCGGCCTCACCCGCGAGCGGATCCGCCAGATCGAGCGCGACACCCTCGCCGAGATCCGCGCCGGCGGTCGCGCCGACGCCCTGCGCGAGTACGTCGCGTAAGACCCTCGTACGCCTCAGCGGCCGCCGCTCCCCCTCGTGGGGAACGGCGGCCGCTGCTCGTTGCTGCAGGTGATCAACGCCGGGCTTGCTCAGTTCTGACGCGCGTCAGGAGCGAGGAACCCCGGCGTTGACCAGGCTGGTGGGGGGCGGGCTCAGCGCCAGGTGCCGGCGCCGGCGCTCGACAGGGCCAGCCAGACGCGGTCCGCGCCGGCGGCCTGCTGGGCCTCGAGCAGCAGCTGGGCGTCGCGGCCCCGGCGCGGGACCGAGAAGACCGCTCCGAGCTCCTCGCAGCGGCCGGCGGCCGAGACCCGCGGGCCGGGCGCCGTCACCAGCCACGAGCCGTCGGGGCGCTGGCACGCCGCCGCGAGCCGCCCGGCAGCGGACGCCGCCTCCCAGCGCCCGTCGGAGACGCGCTGCACGGCCACCGAGCCGGCCGCTGCGTCGAGCTGACCCGGCGCGAAGCTCCAGACCAGCGCGTCCAGCCGGCCGTCGGACGGCACCAGCTGGTCCAGCCCGAGCAGGTCCACGCCGCACCGCACCATCGCGGACACCGTCTCGGGGGTGAGCCCGTCGTCCAGGGAGGCCTGGCCGACCAGCGTCGTGGCCGGGTTCACGAAGGTCGAGTCCTCGAACCAGCGGCGGAAGACCCGGTCGTCCGCGACCTGAGCGACCCGGTCCAGCCCGCCGCAGTCGTCGCTCGTCGGGCCGTAGCCGCCGTAGCCGACCGGCCGGCCCTCCTTGCGCTGCGTCTCCGCGAAGGCCACCCCGTGCCAGGCCGAGCCGACACCGGTGCGGCAGCCGCCGGTCATGACCACGACCTGCGCCCCGGCGGCCCGGACGGCGTCGCGGGTCAGCGTCAGCGGCAGCTGCGTGCACTCGCCGCCGGCAGGTGCGTAGAGCCGGTCGCCGAGGGCAGCCACGACGTCCGCGGCGGCCTTGTCGTGGCCTGCCTGCCCCTCGAGGTGGTCCTCGAGGTAGAGCAGGACGACCTCGCGCGGGTTGGCCTCCAACCAGGCCGCGATCTCGGCCAGCCCGGCCGCGAGCAGCCGCTCGGTGGTGCAGCCCACGTGCGTCGGCGCTTCCTGCGCGTGGCAGAGCACGGGCGCCTGCCCGGCCGAGGTCACCGACGGCCACCAGTGCGCGTCGAGCTCGAGGCTGCGCACGTCCAGCCGCAGCTGGTCGGTGAGCGAGAGCTGCTGGTTGCTGTCGGACTGCGACAGGGTGGCGCGCTCGCTGGTGGAGTTGGCGCTGTTGTGGGTGCCGACCCACAGCCCGGCCTGCACCGGCAGGGAGTCGCCGAGGTCGCGCTGCAGGTCGAGCAGCCGCGAGGTCTCGGACCCCTCGTAGGCGTCGACCGCGGCCGCGCTCGCGTCCGGCGTGCCCAGCACCTCGGCGCACTCGTCGGCGCCGACCGGGTCGCGCCGGCAGGTCGCCGCGGCCTGCTCGACGCCCTTCTGCGCGAAGCGCTCCCCGGCCTCCTGCACCGGGTCGGCGAGCGCGGACGCCGGCACGAGCAGCACCGCTGACACGGCAGCGGTGATCAGGGCGCGGGAGCGGGACACGAGAGACCTCCGGGGGTAGGTCCGGAGAGAGTTCGACGCGGCGCGGAGGACCCCTGCCGTGACGCTCCCGACGTACCGTGCTCGCATGGGTGGAACGCGGCTGCACGTGCCGCCGGTGGTGCGTGACCGGGCGCAGCCGGCACCCGTGCCGACCTTCCGCCCGGACGTCGAGGGGCTGCGCGCCGTGGCCGTGCTGCTGGTGGTCGCGAGCCACGTCCTGGGCGCTCCCGCGGGCGGCTACGTCGGCGTCGACGTCTTCTTCGTCATCTCCGGCTTCCTCATCACCGGGCTGCTGCTGCGCGAGCACCGCCGGGCCGGCCGGATCAGCCTGCGCGACTTCTACGCCCGGCGCGTCCGCCGCCTGCTGCCCGCCGCCGTTCTGGTCCTCGCGGCGACGAACGTCGCGGCGTACCTGCTGCTGAGCGGGGAGCGCGCGAGCCAGGTCGTACGCGACTCGCTGTGGTCGCTGGGCTTTCTCGCGAACGTCCGCTTCTCGCAGATCGGCACCGACTACTTCGACGACACCCGGCCGGCCTCGCCGGTGCAGCACTACTGGTCGCTGTCGGTCGAGGAGCAGTTCTACCTCGCCTGGCCCTGCCTGCTGCTGCTCGCGCTGTGGCTGAGCCGCCGCCGCGGACCGCTCGCGCTGCTGCTGGTGGTCACCGCCGGATCCCTCGCCTGGTCGGTCACCTCGACCGCCGCCGACGCCACGGCGGCGTACTTCTCCACCCCGGCCCGCGCCTTCGAGCTCGGCGTCGGCGCCCTCGTGGCGGTGTGGGCGCACTCCGGCCGGCTCCCCCGACGGCCGGCCTTCGGGACCGCGTTCGGGTGGCTCGGGCTCTACGGCATCGCGATGTCGGCGTGGCTGCTGGACGACCGCACGCCCTTCCCCGGCTCGGCCGCGCTGATCCCGGTCCTCGCGACGGCTCTGGTGCTCATCGGCGGCGAGGCCGGGGCCGCCGACCGGAACCCGGTGCTGGTCAACCCGGTCAGCCGCTACGTGGGACGCCTGTCGTACTCCCTCTACCTCTGGCACTGGCCGGTGCTGATCCTGGGCGTCGCGGTGCTGCCCGAGGAGCTGCACGTCGTGGTGCCGCTGGTCGCGTCGTTCGTCCTGGCCGCGCTCTGCCACCACCTGGTCGAGGACCCGGTGCGCCGGTCGTCGTGGCTGTCCCGGCGGCCGGCGCCGCGGACGCTGCCGCGCGGTGCCGGCCGGCGCGCCGCCGTGGCGCTGACCGCCGCGACC
>JAKFFB010000163.1:0-24627 GCA_036675425.1 Actinomycetales bacterium
GGTCACGATCTAGGCGTAGCGATCGCGTCGCAGGGTCTGGCAGTGGTGTCCCCGCCGGCGGCTCGAGCCGCAGACAACCGCAAGATCACCAAGAACCGCGGCTGGCTACCAGCCCATTAGGGTTGCGGGCATGGCGGTACGAGCGGTGCGCGGCGCGACGCAGGTGGACTCCGACGACCGGCAGCAGATCCTCGACGCGACCACCGAGCTGCTCACGACGGTCCTGGAGCGGAACGGGCTGACGCAGGAGGACCTGATCAGCGTGGTCTTCACGGCGACGCCTGACCTGACCGCGGAGTTCCCGGCCTACGCGGCCCGGCAGATGGGCTTCGTCGACGTGCCGCTGCTCTGCGCGAGCGAGATCGCCGTCCCCGGTGCGATGCCACGGGTGCTGCGCGTGCTCGCGCACGTCGAGACCGACCTGCCGCGTGCCGAGGTCAAGCACGCCTTCCTGCGCGGGGCCGCCGCCCTGCGCCGCGACCTGCCCAACTGACGTGGCGGACCTGCTGGTCGTCGGCACCGGGCTGATCGGCACGTCGGTCGGGCTGGCGCTGCGGGGGTCGTACGACGTGGTGCTCGCCGATCCCGATCCCGACGCTGTCGAGGTCGCCGTGTCGCGGGGTGCGGGACGTCGGTGGGACGGCGCCGAGGGGGCCAGGCACTGCCTGGTCGCGGCCCCGCCGTCCGCTGTCGCGGCCGTGGTGGCCGGCCTGCCGGCCGGAGCGACGATCAGCCACGTCGCGTCCGTGCAGCGCGCGGTGCACGGCGATCTCGTCGCGGCCGGCGTGGACCTCGAGCGGGTGTGCGGCAGCCACCCGATGGCCGGCAAGGAGCAGTCGGGACCTGCGGCGGCGTCGGCCACGCTCTTCGTCGGGCGGCCGTGGGTGCTGTGCCCGTCGGCATCGACCTCCCCGGCCGCGCTCGCGGCGACGCGGCGGGTCGCCGAGACCTGCGGGGCCGAGCCGGTCGAGATGACCGCCGAGGAGCACGACGTCGCGGTCGCGCTCGTCAGCCACCTGCCGCAGGTCGCGGCGTCCGCGGTTGCCGCCGTGCTCGCCGGGTCGAGCGGTCGGCTGGACCTGGCCGGTCCGGGGCTGCAGGACACCACCCGGGTGGCGGCGAGCGACCCGCGTCTGTGGGTCGAGGTGCTCCGGCAGAACGCCGCCGCCGTCGCGCCGCTGGTGCGCGCGCTGGGGGAGGAGCTGGCGGCCGCGGCGGAGTCGCTGGAGCGGCTCGCGGCCGACGCCGACGCCGGCGCCGACGCCGTCGCCCTGCAGGACCTGCTGGTGCGCGGCAACCGCGGACGTGCTCTCGTACCTCGCAAGCGCGGGGAGCACGACCGCGACTTCGTCCTCGTGTCGGTGGCCGTCTCCGACGAGCCGGGCCAGCTGGCCGGCGTCCTGGTCAGCGCGGCGGACGCCGGGATCAACGTCGAGGACGTCCGGGTCGAGCACCTGCCGGGTCGCCCGACGGGCGTGATCGAGCTGCTGGTGCACCCCGACTCGGCAGCCGGCGCGCGTCGTGCGCTCGCTGCGGCAGGCTGGACGGTCGTCGGCGGCTGAGCCCGGGAGGGCCGCGCAACTAGGCTGGTGAGCCCGCCCCGACATCTGGAGAGCCGTGCCCATCGAGACCGTGCGCGTCATCGCGCTGGACGGTCCTTCCGGTTCCGGCAAGAGCACGGTCGCCCGTGCCCTCGCCCGCACGCTCGGCTGGCGCTACCTGGACACCGGCGCGACCTACCGCGCCGCGACCCTCGCCGTGCTGCGCGCCGGCGTCGACCTGGCCGACGACGCGGCCATCGCCGCCACTGTCGCGGGAGCCCGCATCGCGATCTCCACCGACCCCGACCTGCCCGGCACGACCCTCGACGGCGAGGACGTCAGCGCCGTCATCCGGGGCCCCGAGGTCACGGCCGCGGTGAGCGCGGTCAGCGCCGTGCCCGAGGTGCGCACGCAGCTCGTCGCCCTCCAGCGCGACCTCGCCGGCGACAAGGGCGCCGTGCTCGAGGGCCGCGACATCGGCACCGCGGTCTTCCCGGAGGCGCCGGTCAAGGTGTTCCTCGACGCCAGCCCCGAGGTGCGCGCCTCTCGCCGTGCCTTCGACAGCGACCCGGGTGTCGCCGCCGAGGGCTCCGACGTGCTCGCCAAGGTCGCCGCGGACCTGGCCCGCCGTGACCGGCTGGACAGCTCCCGGGCCACCAGCCCGCTGCAGGCCGCCGACGACGCGGTGGTGCTCGACAGCAGCGCGCTCGACCCGGCCGCCGTCGTCGCGCGGGTGCTCGAGCTGGCCGCTGCCGCCGGGATCGACGCATGACCAGCGACGACCTGCTCGACTCCGAGGACCTGACCCCGCAGCCGGTGCTGGCCGTGGTCGGCCGTCCGAACGTCGGCAAGTCCACCCTGGTCAACCGCATCCTGGGCCGCCGCGAGGCCGTCGTCGAGGACGTGCCCGGGGTGACGCGGGACCGCGTGACGTACGACGCGCAGTGGCGGGGCCGCCGCTTCACCGTCGTGGACACCGGCGGCTGGGACCCCGACGCGGTCGGGCTGCAGAAGGCCGTCGCCGCGCAGGCCGAGGTCGCCGTCGCAGCGGCCGACGCCGTGCTCTTCGTGGTCGACGCCACCGTCGGGGCGACCGACGCCGACGAGGCCGTCGTACGCGTCCTGCGCAAGGCCGGCAAGCCCGTCGTGCTCGTCGCCAACAAGGTCGACGACGAGCGCGCCGAGGCCGACGCCGCGATGCTCTGGTCGCTCGGACTGGGGGAGCCGTACGCCGTCTCCGCCCTGCACGGACGCGGCAGCGGCGACCTGCTCGACGTCATCCTCGACGCCCTGCCCGAGACACCCGCCGAGCGCTTCGACGAGGAGGCCGGCCCGCGCCGCGTCGCCCTCGTCGGCCGCCCGAACGTCGGCAAGTCCTCGCTCCTCAACCGGCTCGCCGGCGAGGAGCGGGTGGTCGTCGACAACGTCGCCGGCACGACGCGCGACCCGGTCGACTCCCTCGTCGAGGTCGGCGGCGAGACCTGGCGCTTCGTCGACACCGCCGGTCTGCGCCGCCGGGTGTCGCACGCCTCCGGCGCGGAGTACTACTCGTCGTTGCGCACCCAGTCCGCGATCGACGCCGCCGAGGTCGCCGTCGTGCTGCTCGACGCCAGCGAGCCGATCAGCGAGCAGGACCAGCGGGTCATCGGCATGGCCGTCGACGCCGGCCGCGCGCTCGTCATCGCCTTCAACAAGTGGGACCTCGTCGACGAGGACCGCCGCCCCCAGCTGGCCAAGGAGATCGAGCGCGAGCTGGCCCGCGTCCAGTGGGCACCGCGGCTGAACGTCTCCGCGCTGACCGGTCGCGCCGTCGACAAGCTCGCTCCCGCGCTGCACACCGCGCTGGACGGCTGGGAGACCCGCATCTCCACCGGCCGCCTCAACACCTGGATCGGCGAGCTGGTCGCCGCGACACCGCCCCCGGTGCGCAGCGGCAAGCAGCCGAAGATCCTCTTCGCCACGCAGGCCGGCACGCGGCCGCCGCGCTTCGTGCTGTTCACCAGCGGCTTCCTCGAGGCCGGCTACCGGCGCTTCATCGAGCGGCGGCTGCGCGAGGACTTCGGCTTCGCCGGCAGCCCGATCGAGGTCAGCGTCAAGGTGCGCGAGAAGGGCAAGCGCTAACGGGCTCGCCCATGATCGTGGTGACGTCTCGACCGATCCGACCGACCGCATCGGTCGGATCCTCACCGCGATCATGAGGCGGAGCGTCCGGGCCCTGCGCTGCTAGTGTTCCGAGCGCCTGCAGGGGCATGATCGACCTGCGGCGGGCTGTAGCGCAGCTTGGTAGCGCACTTGACTGGGGGTCAAGGGGTCGCAGGTTCAAATCCTGTCAGCCCGACAGAGGACGCACGAGGCCGTTGCCGGTCGTACCGGCGACGGCCTCGCGTCGTCCAGCCCTCTCAGCCCGTGCGCGCCCCCGATGTCGCCCGCCACAGGCAGACGCCGACGGCCGCCAGCGAGAGCGTGAGCACGACATCGCCCAGCGTCGAGATCGACGTGTCGCCGAGCACCATGATCAGCACGACCCCGAGTCCCAGCAGCGGACCGACCCACACGGGAACCGCGCGGGACAGGTAGAGCGCGATGCTGCAGAGCAGCAGCCCGAGCAGCAGCGGTACGAAGCCCAGCAGGAACGCCAGCCCGGGTCGCAGGCTGTCCTCGAGGTGCTCCTGGAGCGCCACCTGGGTCGACGTCTCGACGTCGGACTCGGCCATCCCGGCGAGCACGGCGCCGTACATGAAGATCCCGGCACCGGCGGCCACGCCGCCGATCGCCGTCAGCAGCCCGCCGATCGTCGCCAGCACCCGACCGCGCCCACGCACCAGCCGGATCACCGCCAGCCCGGCGGCCGCGACCATCGCCAGGCCGAACGCGGCCATAGTGTTGGACCAGTAGAACAGGCCCGTGTCGTCCGCGGCGGCGGCCACGACGTCGGCGGCGCCGTCGCTGTCGGACGCCGGGTCGAGCAGGGAGCCCACGGTCACCAGCACGCCGGCGAGCACGCACGCCCCGGCGTGGATGGCGTCCCGGACGGTGTCGGTGCGCGTGTGGCCCGACGCCGCCGGCGGAGGCGCGTCGAGATCGATGGTCCTGTGCTTGCCGGGGACGCTCGTGCGTCCGGCGTCGGTCGTGGACATGGGACCCCCCGGTTCCGAGCGGCGCGGATGCCGCTGCCAGGCAAGGTGAGCCTGGCGCCAGACGCCGTCAAGCCCCCGAAAGCGCCAGATGCCCCTATCGGCACGCCGGAGCACCACGCCTGACGCCCCGGCACCGATAGGGTCGCGTCGACCGGTTCGCGGCGGGAGGAGGTGGCGTGACCGAGCAGCTGAGCGCGCCCTCCGTCGAGGTCTCCCACCGCATCTGGACCATCCCGAACATCCTGTCGATGCTGCGGCTGGCCGGGGTGCCGCTCTTCCTCTACTGGGTGCTCGTCACGGAGCAGGACGGTCGGGCGATCCTGCTGCTGATGGCGGCCGGGGCCAGCGACTACTTCGACGGGCTGATCGCCCGCAAGTACAACCAGTTCACCCGGCTCGGGCAGCTGCTCGACCCGGCCGCGGACCGCCTCTACATCCTCGCGACGCTCATCGCGCTCGTCGCCCGGGACGGCCTGCCGCTGTGGTGGGCGCTCACCCTGATCAGCCGTGACGTGGTGCTCTCGGCCTTCCTGCCGGTCCTGCGGCGCGCCGGCCACGGCCCGCTGCCGGTCCACTTCCTCGGCAAGGCCGCGACCTTCAACCTGCTCTACGCGTTCCCGATGCTGCTGGCGGCGCTGCCCGGCAACGACGGGCTGCTGGCCGAGGTGTTCCGCCCGATCGGCTGGGCCTTCGCGACCTGGGGGAGCGTGCTCTACCTGTGGGCCGGCGTCCTCTACGTCGTGCAGGTGCGACAGGTGCTGCGCGACGACCGCGCGAGCGACCCCGTGACGGAGGGGACCGGCGGGTGAAGGCGGTCGTGATGGCCGGCGGCGAGGGAACTCGCCTGCGCCCCATGACCGCGAACCAGCCCAAGCCGCTCCTGCCGGTGGTCAACCGGCCGATCATGGAGCACGTGCTGCGCCTGCTGAAGCGGCACGGCTTCGACGAGACCGTCGTGACGGTGCAGTTCCTGGCCAGCCTCGTGCGCACCTACTTCGGGGACGGTGAGGACCTCGGGATGTCCCTGTCGTACGCCACGGAGGAGACGCCGCTCGGCACCGCAGGCTCGGTGCGCAACGCGCAGTCGGCGCTGCGCGACGACGCCTTCCTCGTCATCTCCGGCGACGCGCTGACCGACATCGACCTCGGCGCGCTGGTCCGCACCCACCGCGCGTCCGGCGCGCTGGTCACCGCCTGCCTGACCCGGGTCCCGGACCCGCTGGAGTTCGGCATCGTCATCCAGCGCGAGGACGGCCGGATCGAGCGCTTCCTGGAGAAGCCGACCTGGGGCCAGGTCTTCAGCGACACGGTCAACACCGGCATCTACGTGATGGAGCCCGAGGTCTTCGACCACGTCGAGCCTGGCGTCCCGGTCGACTGGTCCGGCGACGTCTTCCCGACGCTGCTCGAGATGGGCGCGCCGCTGTTCGGGCACGTCGCCGAGGGCTACTGGGAGGACGTCGGGAGCCTCGAGTCCTACCTGCGGGCCCAGGCCGACGTGCTGCGCGGCCGGGTGGACGTCGAGATCGACGGCTTCGAGGTGGCACCGGGGATCTGGATCGGCGAGGGCGCCGACATCGACCCCGACGCCAAGCTCAACGGTCCGCTCTGCATCGGCGCCCACGTCAAGGTGGAGGGCGGCGCCACGATCGGCGAGCTGTGCGTGCTCGGCGACAACGTCGTCGTGAAGGGCGGTGCCGTCCTCGAGCGCGCGATCGTCCACGACAACGTCTTCATCGGCCCGCAGGTCAGCCTGCGCGGCGCGGTGATCGGCAAGAACAGCGACATCATGCGGGCCGCCCGGGTCGGGGAGGGCGCGGTCGTCGGCGACGAGTGCGTCGTCGAGGAGGAGGCGTTCCTCGCCGACGGAGTGAAGGTCTACCCGTTCAAGACGATCGAGGCAGGCGCCGTCCTGCACACCAGCGTCATCTGGGAGAGCCGTGGCAGCGCGTCGCTGTTCGGCCAGCGCGGGGTGTCGGGCCTGGTCAACGTCGAGATCACGCCGGAGTACGTCGTCCGCCTGGCGGCGGCGTACGCCTCGACGCTCCCCAAGGGCAGCGTCGTCGTGACCTCCCGCGATGCCTCGCGGGCGGCCCGGGCCCTGAAGCGCGCGGTCATCTCCGCGCTGAACTCCAGCGCGATCGACGTCCGTGACCTCGAGGTGGCGCCGCTGCCGGTCACCCGCTTCATGACCTCGCGCAGCGACGCCGCCGGCGGCATCGTGCTGCGCACCACCCCGAACGACCCGGAGTCCGTCGACATCGTCTTCCTCGAGGCCGGCGGCGGCGACCTCTCGCCGGCCCGGCAGCGCGCGCTGGAGCGGGTCTTCAGCCGGCAGGAGTTCCGTCGCGCGTTCCCCGGTGAGATCGCCGAGCTGACGTTCCCCTCGCGGACCGTCGAGACGTACGTCCAGGAGCTGCTGCGCACCCTCGACGTGACGGGGGTGGCCGAGGCAGGCCTGAAGGTCGTGCTCGACACGGCGGGCGGAGCGGTCGCGACGGTGCTGCCGGCGCTGCTCGGTCACCTCGAGGTCGAGGTGCTGACCGTCAACAACCGGCTCGACGAGCGCGCGACGAGCGGGTCGGTCGCCGACCACATGCGCGATCTCGAGCGGCTGGGCGACCTGGTGTCGAGCTCCCGGGCGGCCTTCGGGGTGCGCTTCGACCACGTGGGGGAGCGGATCGCGCTGGTCGACGAGCGGGGACGGCTGATCTCCGACGACCGTGCGCTGCTGGTGGTGCTGGACCTCGTCGCCGCCGAGCGGCGCAGCGGGCGCGTGGCGCTGCCCGTCACCACGACCCGGGTCGCCGAGCAGGTCACGACCTACCACGGCACCGAGGTGCTCTGGACCTCCACCTCACCTGCGGACCTCACGCGCGCCGCCGGCAGCCCGGACGTCATCTTCGCCGGCGACGGGCGCGGCGGCTTCGTGCTGCCGGAGCTCTCGCCGGCGCTGGACGGCATCGCGGCGTTCGTGCGGCTGCTGGGGCTGGTGGCCCGGACCCGGCTGACCCTGTCCCAGATCGACGCGCGCATCCCGCTGGCACACCTGGTGCGGCGCACCGTCCCGACGCCCTGGGCCGTCAAGGGAGCTGTGATGCGGACGGTGCTCGAGGCGGCGGCCGGTCTGGAGGTCGACACGACCGACGGCGTCCGCGTGGTGGAGCCCGACGGAGGCTGGGTGCTGGTCCTGCCCGACCCGGCCGAGGCCGTGACCCACGTGTGGGCCGAGGGCAAGGACGCCGCCCAGGCCGCGGACCTCGTGACGCACTGGGCCGAGGTGGTCGAGTCGACGCAGCCCTGACCGACCCGACTGGGGCAGGATGGGGGACGTGACGACGACCTCCCGCGACGTGCCGCCGCGTCGCGTGGACGCGTCCATGTCGCTGCTCAACGACATGATGTCCAGCACCCTGGACGAGGCCTACGCCGAGCGCGCCGCCCGCCGGGCCGACACCGCCGCCGGGGGCGCCTCGGCGACGGCTGCGGCGCGACCCGGGCTGCTGACGCGGGGCACCGCCGCGCTCACCCTGCTGGCGCTCGGCCTGGTGACCGGCACGGCCGTCGCGCAGGTCCGCGCGCGCCAGGACGCCAGCACCGGCCTGCGGGCCGAGCTCGCGGCGCAGGTGCGGGAGCGGTCGGCGGAGACCGACCGCCTCGCGGCGTCGGCGGCGCAGCTGCGGGCCGAGGTGGAGGCCACGCAGAACGCGCTGCTGGGCGCGGACGCCGCCGGACGCACGATGGCCGAGCAGCTCCTGGCGCTCGGCCTGGCCAGCGCGACGCTGCCGGTCGAGGGTCCCGGGCTGGTCGTCCGGCTGGACGACGCGCCGCCGGACGACGCCGGGGAGGACCCGCTGCGCGGCGGCACACCGGTCGACGGCCGGGTGCAGGACCGCGACCTGCAGGACCTCGTCAACGGGCTCTGGGCCGCGGGCGCCGAGGCGATCAGCATCAACGACGTCCGCCTGACGGCCCTGACCGCCATCCGCAGCGCCGGTGACGCGGTGCTCGTCGACTTCCAGCTGCTCTCGCCGCCGTACGTCGTGCGCGCCGTCGGGCGCCCCAGCGACCTCGAGCTGGAGCTGGTCGACGGCCCCGCCGGGCGGCGCCTGCAGACGTACGTCTCGCTCTACGGCCTGCGGCTCGACGTCGCCCGGGCCGAGTCGCTCGCGCTGCCCGGGGCGAGCACCCCGGACCTCCGCACCGCACAGCCCGTCGAGGAGCGCTCGTGATCCCCGCCCTGGCCCTGGTCGTCGGCGTCGTCCTGGGGCTCGTCCTGGAGCCGACCGTGCCCGGTGCGCTCCAGCCGTACCTGCCGATCGCCGTGGTCGCCGCGCTCGACGCCGTCTTCGGCGCGATCCGGGCGCAGCTCGAGGGGATCTTCGACGACCGCGTCTTCGTCGTCTCCTTCGTGAGCAACGTCCTGGTCGCCGGGCTGGTCGTCTTCCTCGGCGACCAGCTGGGCGTCGGCGGCCAGCTCTCCACCGGGGTCGTCGTCGTCCTCGGCATCCGCATCTTCTCCAACGCCGCGGCCATCCGCCGGCGCGTCTTCCACGCATGACCGAGCCGAGCCCCGCGTGGTGGCGCCGGCTGCTGGCACCGCGGCTTCGCCGGGTCGACCTCGCGGTGGCCCTCCTGCTGGCGGTGCTCGGCTTCGCCGCCGTCGTCCAGGTGCGCGCCACGCAGGAGGAGGGGCCGCTCGCGGCCGCCCGCCAGGAGGACCTGGTGCAGATCCTCGACGAGCTGGCCAACCGCAACGACCGGCTGCGTGCGGAGGTCTCGGCGCTCAACCAGGCCCGGGTCGAGCTGGGCACCGGCGGCGACCGCAGCGAGGCCGCTCTCACCGAGGCGCGGCGCCGCGCGCAGCTGCTCGGGGTGCTCGCCGGGACCGTCCCCGCGCGCGGACCGGGCTTGCTCCTCACCATCACCGACCCCGAGGACCGGATCGGCCCGGACGTCCTGCTCGACGCGCTGGAGGAGCTGCGAGCCGCCGGTGCGGAGGCGATCCAGCTCGAGGGGCCGGTCGACCTGAGCGTCGACGCGGAGCAGGCATCGACGGGGGAGCGCGTCCGGGTGGTCGCCTCGACCGCGCTGGTCGAGGGCGAGGAGGGCGGCGTGGTCGTCGACGGCGTCCAGCTGTACGCGCCGTACCGCTTCGTGGTCGTCGGCGACTCCGACACCCTCGCGTCCGCCGTCGGCATCCCCGGTGGCGTCGTCGACAACGTGGAGCAGCGCAGCGGGTCGGCTCTGGTCGAGCAGCGGGAGCAGGTCGTGGTGGACGCCTTGCGGGTGCTGAAGGAGCCTCGTTACGCTCGGCCCGCCCCGGAGGACGGGGACTGACCGGGAGCGACCGCTCCCGGCCGCCGCACGCGAACGAGAGAAGGCCTCCGCCGTGGAGCTGAAGTACACCGCCGAGCACGAGTGGATCGCCGTCGTCGGCTCCGGCGACGACGCCGTGCTCCGGATCGGCATCACGGCCTACGCGCAGGAGGCGCTCGGCGACATCGTCTTCGTGACGCTGCCGGCCGTCGGGGCCGAGGTCAGCGCGGGGGAGTCGTTCGGCGAGGTCGAGAGCACCAAGTCGGTCTCCGACGTCTACGCCCCCGTGGCCGGGACCGTGACGGCCCGCAACGAGCAGCTGGAGACCGCCCCGGAGCTCGTCAACTCCGACCCGCTCGGCGACGGCTGGATGGTCGAGCTGCGCCCGGCCGACGGCGTCGAGGCGGCGCTGTCGTCGGACGCCCTGCTCGACGCCGACGGCTACGCGGCGCTCACGGACGCCGCGTCCTGATCGCCCGCGGCGAGGGCGTTCTCGACGTCTGGACCTGAGGTCGAGAGTGCGCCCTCGTCGTCTGTCGAGCAGCGGTTGACCCTCGACGCGCCGCACGACTAGGTTCGCGCTTCCGGGCGGGCCATCGGTCCGCCCTCCGCATCACGGACCCGCGCCGCGGGCCCGGCGGGCTCCGGCCCGCGACGAGCGACCTCCGGAGGCGGGCGACACCGTGTTCTGCACCCAGTGCGGCCATCAGAACGTCGAGGGCAGCCGCTTCTGCGCCCGCTGCGGGGCGGCCCTCGCGCGCGGCCCGGAGGGTGCGAGCGCGGTCGAGACGACGTCGACCATCTCGCTGTCCGCGCTGGAGGGCGCCCTCGAGGGCGACACCGCTCCGGCGGCCACCGATGCAGGTCCCGACGCCGCCCACGCCGAGTCCCTGCCGCCCGGCAGCGCGCTGCTCGTCGTCAAGCGGGGTCCGAACGCCGGCAGCCGCTTCCTGCTGGACGCCGAGGTCACGACGGCCGGTCGGCACCCCGAGTCCGACATCTTCCTCGACGACGTGACCGTCTCGCGCCGGCACGCCGAGTTCGCGCGGGAGGGCGGCGGCTTCGTCGTCCGCGACGTCGGCAGCCTCAACGGCACCTACCTCAACCGCGAGCGGATCGACGCGGCCGGCCTGGCCGGCGGCGACGAGGTCCAGATCGGCAAGTACCGGCTCGTCTTCCTCGTCGGCCCGCGCGGGCACGAGGGATGAGCAGCAGCACCGCGGCGAACGGCGTGGCCTCACGGGCGTTCATGAGCATCGGCGAGGTGCTCGGTCAGCTCCGTCCGGAGTTCGCGGACATCACCATCTCCAAGATCCGCTTCCTCGAGGCCGAGGGGCTGATCGAGCCCGAGCGCACCGCCTCCGGCTACCGCAAGTTCTCCCGCGAGGACCTCAGCCGGCTGCGCTACGTGCTGTCCGCACAGCGCGACCACTACCTGCCGCTGCGGGTCATCAAGGAGCACCTGGACGCCATCGACCGCGGGCTGGAGCCCCCGGCGCTGGGCGGCGGCGGGCCCAAGGTGCCGCGGGCGCTGGTCGCCGCCGAGGGGCTGCCCGGTGCCGACGCGTTCCTGCCCGAGGTCAGCGAGATCCGGCTGTCCCGCGACGAGCTGCTCTCGGCCGCCGGGCTCGAGCCCGAGCAGCTCGACCAGCTCGAGCAGTACGGCCTGGTCGCCCCGCGGTCGGGCGGCAGCCACTACGACGGCGACGCCCTGGTGATCGCCAAGACCGTGGCCGAGATGGCGCGCTTCGGGATCGAGGCGCGGCACCTGCGGCCGTTCAAGAGCGCCGCAGAGCGCGAGATCGGCCTGGTCGAGCAGGTCGTGACGCCGCTGGTGCGCCAGCGCAACCCCGAGGCCCGCGCCCGCGCGGACGAGGTGGCGCGCGAGCTCGCGGCGCTCTCGGTGAAGCTGCACGCCACGCTCGTGCGGGCCGGGCTCGGCCCCGGCCTGCGCCGCTGATCGACGGCTCACCCGACCCTGTCGGAGCCGACGTCGCGGAGTAGGGTCGGAGGCGTCCGCACGCGTCTTCCCACCGGACCCCGACCTGCCCCGAGAGGAGCCCCGTGGAGCCCCCCGACGACACCTCCCTGTCGGAGCTGAGCGTCGTCGGCGTGCGCGTCGAGCTGCCCAGCCAGCAGCCGATCGTGCTGCTCAAGGAGGTCGACGGCGACCGCTACCTGCCGATCTGGATCGGTGCCGTCGAGGCCACCGCGATCGCCTTCGCCCAGCAGGGCGTCGTGACCGCCCGGCCCATGACGCACGACCTGCTCCGCGACCTGCTCGAGGCGTTCGGCAAGCCGCTCCAGACGGTGACCATCACCGAGCTGCGCGAGGGCGTCTTCTACGCCGAGCTGGCCTTCGAGGGCGGCGTCACGGTGAGCGCGCGGCCCTCCGACGCGATCGCGCTGGCGATGCGCAGCGGCGCCGTGATCCGCAGCGAGGAGGCGGTGCTGGCCGAGGCCGGCATCGCGATCCCGGACGAGCAGGAGGACGAGGTCGAGAAGTTCCGCGAGTTCCTCGACACCGTGACGCCCGAGGACTTCGGGCCCGAGTCCTGACGCTTCGAGCCTGAGGCTCCAGTCGAGGTCGAGGGTTGCGACACCCCGCGGCACGTCGTTGACCTGGCCTCGAGGACTCCCTAGCGTGCCCTTCCTGATCGACCCCCACGGAGCCGCACGACCGGGCCCCTGCCGGGGCCGCGATCCCCGCAGACAGGAGCCCCCCGTGGACGAGCCGGTGGACGAGCACGTGGACCAGCCCGTGGAGCCCGGTACCCGCGCGCCGCTCGGACTGCAGGGGACGCTGTTCGACGACCTGCCCGAGGAGCAGCGCCCGGGGGGCACCCCGCAGGACGTCGGCTACCGCGGACCGACGGCGTGCAACGCCGCCGGGATCACCTACCGCCAGCTCGACTACTGGGCGCGCACCGGGCTGGTCGAGCCGAGCGTCCGCGAGGCCTCCGGCTCGGGCACCCAGCGGCTCTACTCCTTCCGCGACATCCTCGTCCTCAAGGTCGTCAAGAAGCTCCTCGACGCCGGCGTCTCCCTGGTCAACATCCGCACCGCCATCGGCACCCTGCGCGACCGCGGCGTGGCGGACCTCGCCCAGATCACGCTGATGAGCGACGGCACGACCGTCTACGAGTGCACGTCCACCGACGAGGTCGTCGACCTCCTGCAGGGCGGCCAGGCCGTCTTCGCCATCGCCGTCGGCCGGCACGTCCGCGATGTCGAGGGCACCCTGGCGTCGCTCCCGGGGGAGCGGGCCACCGCGGCCGGCAGCAGCGACGCCGCGGCCGATGCCGCCGCCGACGAGCTGGCCAGCCGCCGGCGCCGCCGCACCACGGCCTAGAGCGCACGTACACCTCCTGCTGATCATCCGCAGGATCCCCGCCGTAGGGCGATGTCCCTGGCGCTGAGGACGGCGATGCTGCGGATGATCAACGAGATGCAGCGCGCGTCGGGCACCCGGCGCGGGCGCGCGGCCGGGGTAGCCTGAGGGTGCTGACGATCCCGCGCGGGAGAGTCCCCTCACCGCCAGTGGGGGGCGCCGAAGGAGCAATCCTCCCCAGGACCACAACCTCTCAGGCCACCGGACCGCGCGGGTCAGGCGACTCTGGAAAGCGGACCCCCGGGTCCCACCGACGGTGCAAGCCCGGCTCGCCGGGTGAAGCTCTCAGGTCCCATGACAGAGCGGGGAGGGCACCCTCGTCGCCCCCTGCCGCCCGGAGCCCTAGATGAGCAGCCGCCCCTCCCTGCGTGACCTCGAGACCGCCGCGCCCTTCGCCGGCCGGCACATCGGGCCGAGCCCGGACGAGCAGGCCAAGATGCTGGCGGTCCTCGGCCGCAGCAGCCTCGAGGACCTCGCCGAGGCGGCGGTGCCCGAGGCGATCCGCGCGACCGAGCGGCTGGGCCTGCCTGCCGGGCTGAGCGAGCCCGAGGTGCTGGCCGAGCTGCGCGCGCTGGCCGACGCCAACACGGTCACGACGCCGATGATCGGCCTGGGCTACTACGGCACGCACACGCCGCCGGTGATCCTGCGCAACGTCATGGAGAACCCGGCCTGGTACACCGCCTACACCCCCTACCAGCCCGAGATCAGCCAGGGCCGGCTCGAGGCGCTGCTCAACTTCCAGACCGTCGTCACCGACCTGACCGGCCTGCCGATCGCCGGCTCGAGCCTGCTCGACGAGGGCACTGCCGCGGCGGAGGCGATGACGCTGGCCCGGCGGAGCAGCAAGGCACCGGCCGGCGCGGCCTTCCTCGTCGACGCCGACTGCCACCCGCAGACGATCGCCGTGGTGCAGACCCGCGCGGTCCCGCTGGGCATCGACGTGCGGGTGACCGACCTGTCGGCGGGACTGCCCGAGGGCGACGTCTTCGGCGTGCTGCTGCAGTACCCCGCCTCCAGCGGTGTCGTACGAGACCCTCGCTCGCTGGTCGAGGCGGCCCACGAGCGCGGCGCGATCGTCACGATGGCGACCGACCTGCTCGCCCTCACCCTGCTGACCAGCCCGGGCGAGCTCGGCGCCGACGTCGCCGTCGGCAGCAGCCAGCGCTTCGGCGTGCCGCTCGGCTACGGCGGCCCGCACGCCGGCTTCATGTCCGTCCGGCAGGGCCTGGAGCGCACCATGCCCGGACGCCTCGTCGGGGTCAGCGTCGACGCGGACGGCCACCCCGCCTACCGGCTCGCGCTGCAGACCCGCGAGCAGCACATCCGCCGGGAGAAGGCGACCAGCAACATCTGCACCGCCCAGGTGCTGCTCGCCGTGATGGCCGGCATGTACGCCTGCTACCACGGCCCGGACGGCCTCAAGGACATCGCGCTGCGGACGCACCGCTACGCCACGCTGCTCGCCGCGGCGCTGGGGGAGGGCGTACGGCACGGCGCCTTCTTCGACACCCTCACCGTGGACGTCCCCGGCCGGGCGCGGGCGGTCGTCGACGCTGCAGCGGCTTCCGGGGTGGACCTCCGCTTCGTCGACGAGGACACGGTCGGCATCAGCTGCGACGAGACGACCACCCGCGCGCACCTCGACGCGGTGGTCGCGGCCTTCGGCGGGCAGCCGGCCGACTGGGACGCCCTCGACGGCAGCGCCGCCGACTCCCTTCCGGCCGACCTCGTGCGCACGAGCTCGTACCTCACCCACCCGGTCTTCTCAACGCACCGCAGCGAGACGGCGATGCTGCGCTACCTGCGCCGGCTGTCGGACCGCGACCTGGCGCTGGACCGCACGATGATCCCGCTCGGCTCCTGCACGATGAAGCTCAACGCGACGACCGAGATGGAGCCGGTGACCTGGCCGGAGTTCGGGGCGCTGCACCCGTTCACCCCGGCGAGCAACGCGCGCGGCTACCGCTCGCTCATCGACGACCTCGAGCGCTGGCTGTGCGAGATCACCGGCTACGACGCGGTGAGCCTGCAGCCGAACGCCGGCAGCCAGGGCGAGCTCGCCGGGCTGCTCGCGATCCGCAGCTTCCACCTCGCCAACGGCGACACCGAGCGCGACGTCTGCCTGATCCCGGCCTCCGCGCACGGCACCAACGCCGCATCAGCGGTGATGGCCGGCATGCGCGTCGTGGTCGTGGCGACCGCGCCCACGGGTGACGTCGACACCGACGACCTGCACGCCAAGATCGCCCAGCACGGCGACCGGCTGGCGGCGCTGATGGTGACCTACCCGAGCACTCACGGCGTCTTCGAGGACACCATCACCGACATCTGCGCCTCGGTGCACGACGCCGGCGGCCAGGTCTACGTCGACGGCGCCAACCTCAACGCGCTGGTCGGCCTCGCGCGGCCCGGGAGGTTCGGCGCGGACGTCAGCCACCTCAACCTGCACAAGACGTTCTGCATCCCGCACGGCGGCGGCGGCCCCGGCGTCGGTCCGGTCGCGGTGCGCGCGCACCTCGCGCCGTACCTCCCGAACCACCCGCTGGCGCCCGAGGCGGGGCCGGAGACCGGGCCCGGGCCGATCAGCGCCGCGCCGTACGGCAGCGCGGGCATCCTGCCGATCAGCTGGGCGTACGTCCGGCTCATGGGCGGCGAGGGCCTCACCCGCGCCACCCAGGTCGCGGTGCTCAACGCCAACTACGTCGCGCACCGGCTGCAGCCGCACTTCCCGGTGCTCTACACCGGCCGCGGCGGCCTGGTCGCGCACGAGTGCATCGTCGACCTCCGGCAGATCACCAAGGAGACCGGCGTGACCGTCGACGACGTCGCGAAGCGGCTCATCGACTACGGCTTCCACGCCCCGACGATGAGCTTCCCCGTCGCCGGCACGCTGATGATCGAGCCGACCGAGAGCGAGGACCTGACCGAGATGGACAGGTTCTGCGACGCGATGATCGAGATCCGGCGCGAGATCGACGAGGTCGCCGCCGGCACCTGGCCGAAGGACGACAACCCGCTGCACAACGCCCCGCACACCTCGGCGTGCCTCGCGGGCGAGTGGGACCGCGCCTACGCCCGGGAGACGGCGGCCTTCCCTCCGGGGGTGTCGCGGACCTCGAAGTACTGGCCGCCGGTGCGGCGGATCGACGGGGCGTACGGCGACCGGAACCTGGTCTGCTCGTGCCCGTCGCCCTCCGCGTACGAAGAGGTCTAGGCGGCCGGCGTCCAGATGCGGCAGAGCGGGCGGTGCGGGTCGACCGTGCGCCCGTCGGGCAGGATCTCCCCGGTGTCGTCGAAGACGACCACGCCGTTGCACAGCAGGATCCACCCCTGCTCGGGGTGCCGGGACACGACGCGTGCGGCGTCGTGGTCGGGCGCGTCAGCCGGGGGACAGGCGGGGCTGTGACTGCAGGGAAGGCACATCGTCGTGCTCCAGGGTCAGGTCAACGGTCGTGCTGTCGAAGCGAAGGTGATGCAGGTCTCATCCTGCTCTTCGGACGGTCCTCGTGAACCCTGAACGCTTGATCGGGGGACAACTGGCGTTCGGGCACCGAGGTGTGACGGATGTCCCGTTGGTGGAGGTCGCGCGCCTCGAGTGGCGGGCCGAGGACCGCGGCGAGCCGGGGGAGCTGCTGGCCGGCTTCCTCGCCGAGCACGTCCGGGGCGAACGCTCCGTCGCGCTGCTGCTCGGCGCGCAGGGGTGCGCCCGGCTGGCCGGGCTGCCGGAGGGCCTGCCGTCGCCGGTACCGGCCGTGCCGGAGCTGGTCGCTGTGGCGCAGGAGCCCGGGCGAGCGGAGGTGCGCACCGTCGCCGGGCCCGTCGTGGGGGAGTGGGCGACGTCGTGGACCGACGCCGAGCACGCTGCCGCGGTGGAGGCGGTGCGCGCGGCGATCGCGCGCGGTGACGTCTACCAGGTCAACGTCGTGGGACACCGGAGCGCCCCGCACCGGAGCGACCCGCGCGACCTCGCCGCGGCGGTCGCCGCCCTGCCCGGCGCGTCCTACTCGGGTGTGCTGGCGGGGGAGGGGTGGGCCGTGGGCTGCGGGTCGCCGGAGCAGCTGGTCCGGGTGGTGGGCGACCGCATCACGACGGTGCCGATCAAGGGCACCGCGCGGATCACCCCCGGTTCCGACGCGGCGCTGCGGTCCAGCGAGAAGGACCGCGCCGAGCACGTGATGATCGTCGACCTCGAGCGCAACGACCTGTCCCGCGTCTCTCGCACCGGGTCGGTCCGCGTGGAGGAGCTCTACGCCCTCTACGAGTGGTCCGGCCTGTGGCAGGCCTCGTCCACGGTGTCGGGCCGGCTCCAGGAGGGCGTCTCGACGCTGGACGTGCTGCGCGCGCTGCTGCCCGGGGGATCGGTCACCGGGGCGCCCAAGCGGGCCGCCTGCGCGCTGCTGGCGGACCTGGAGCCGGTGGGTCGTGGCCCGTCGATGGGTGCCCTCGGGGTGGTGACGACCGACGGGATGGACCTCGGCCTGACCATCCGCACGGTGGCCGCCGACCAGGACCGGGTGCACCTGTGGGCCGGCGGCGGCATCACCTGGAGCAGCGACCCGGCGGCCGAGGTCGAGGAGGCGCACGCCAAGGCCGAGCCCGTCGTACGCGCTCTCTCCTCCTCCTAGCGTCCTGCTCCGCGCCGCATAAGGTGCTCCTGTGAGCAGGACGCAACGACTCAGGTGCGGCCGTCGTCCTCCTGGGCCTCGTGCAGCGCGGGCTCGTCGCTCATCCACGTCGCCCGGAGCACCCTGAAGCCCGCGGCCTCGTAGGCGTCGCACACCTGCAGGTCGTCGTCGACCACCACCGCAACGGTGCGGTCGGCCGAGATCGTCCGGAGCAGGTCGAGCTTGGCCACCCGGGCGGGCCGGAAGTCGCGGGGGCGGCGCATCGACAGCCGCCCCTCCGGCAGGCCGTGCTCGGCGAACCACGCGAGGGTGTCGCGGCGGCAGCGCTCCGGCCGACCGGTGACGTAGACGACCTCGCAGTCCTTCGCGCTCTCCTGCGCGAGCGCGACACCCTGGGGGAGCGGGGGGTCGTCGACCGCCGCGGAGAAGAACGCGTCCCAGTCCTTGGGCCGGCTCTCGACGAACCGCAGCCGGTGCCGCACGTCGGCCAGCACCCCGTCGACGTCGAAGACGGCCAGTGGTCGCGTCATGCGGGTCCATCCATGTGAGGGACAGCCTCCGTGCGCAGGGTCAGCCGCTCCAGGGGGAGCAGCGCGAGCAGGGCGATGCAGTGCGGCAGGAAGATGATCGTGATCATCGCGAAGGTCATCACGTGGAAGCCGAGGAAGCCGAGTGCGAGCAGCCAGCCGATCCGGGGGTCGCGCCACCGGACGAGCAGCAGCGGCGCGACGACGAGCTCCATGAGCATGAGGCCGTACTGCGCGGCCTGCAGGACGATCGGCACCTCGAGCAGCGGCTCGGACAGGGGAGTGCTGCGGCGCAGCACCGCGCGGGTGAGGGTGGCACCGTCGACCCAGTCCCAGCCGCCGAAGCGGATCTTCGCCACCGCTGCGAGGGTGTACGTGGCCACGACGGCCAGGGCGATCATCGTCAGCGCCCAGCCGGCCGCCTCCGTGCGCTCCTTCGACCGCAGGCCGGCCCGACCGACGCTCGGCAGCACGAAGAGCGCCACCAGGAAGGCGAACCGGTCGTGGTCGACCTTGCCGTAGCTCATCGCCACGACCATCCACTCGAGGTACATCAGCGCCACGAGCCAGCCGGTGAGCCGGGGGAGCACGGCACGTGCAGCCGCGACGGCCGCGACGAGCGCGGCTGCGACCAGCAGCACCTGGAAGGCCTCGACCCACGGCCCCGGCGTCGGCAGCGGCAGGAGCCGGCCGATGCGCAGCGGGACGTACAGCTCGGCCGGCACAGAGGCGTGCGCGCGCACCCACGTCGTGGTGAGCAGCACGTCGACCGGGACGAAGAGGTAGACCACCACCCGCAGGACGGCCACCCGCGCGAGCGGCGCGGGGGAGAGCAGCCAGCCGGTCACCGCCGCCACCGGGCGACGACGCGCTCGCTCTCGCGGCCGGTGGGGCGGCTGTCCCGCAGCTCGTAGACCCGCTCGACCACCCGCACCTCGACGAAGGCCGCTTCGTCCGGGCGCAGCCGGTCGTGCGCGAGCGACAGCGCGCCCAGCAGCGACGGGTCGGCGCGGAAGCGGCCGACCTGGCCCTCGACCTCGGCCCGCTTGAGCCCGGTCGAGCTCTCGTCGACGGTGCGCACCCGGCCGGAGCCGTCGACGGCCTCGACGCGGGTCGACACGACGGTGCCGTCCGGGTCGTCGCGGGTGGAGTACATCCGGAACGGGCCGAACGGGAAGTCGTCGTCCTGGCCGACGACGGTGCCGGCCAGGGTGAGGGTCGCCAGCAGCAGCGTGAGCGCGAGGCGGACGCGTCGTCCGGCGGCGCTCAGCACGCGGGGAAGCCTAGCCAGCGGGGGAGCCCGGTCACTCAAGGTGACGGGCCGTTGCGCCGAGAACCAGGACATCTGCTCACGATTCGAGGTCCTGACGTGCGACTGCGCTCACTGTCCGTAGCCCTGCTCGCCGGCGTCGTGCTGGTGCCGGTGGGTGCCTCGAGCGCGTCGGCAGCCACCTCGGACTCGTTGCCGATGGTGACGGCCAAGGTCTACAAGAGCAGCGTCAGCAAGCGCGCGAAGCGCGCCGACTACCTGGCGAGCGTCGCGAAGCCGACGACCACCGTGACGGCGCCGGTCACGGCGGTGACGACGCCGACGACGACGGTGTCGTACGCCCAGCGGATCCTCGACGCGACCAACAAGGAGCGCACCAGTCGCGGCCTGCGGGCGCTGAGCTTCTCCGCCTGCGCCGACGGCTACGCGAACAGCTGGGCCAAGGCGCTGTCGGTCGCCGGCACGCTGTCGCACCAGGCGCTCTCTCCGATCCTGCTCGCCTGCACGGCGCGCAGCGTCGGGGAGAACGTCGCCTACGGCAACGTCTCCGCCGAGGAGATGGTCCGGATGTGGATGAACTCCGCCGGCCACCGCGCCAACATCCTGAACGCCGGCTTCACGCACATCGGCATCGGTGACGTCACGACCTCCACGGGCCGCGTCTACGGCGTCCAGGTCTTCCTGACCCTCTAGCTGTCCGTTCCCGGCTGCGCCCGGTCGTCCTGGTCTGAGCACCCAGGAGGACCGGGCGCAGCCATGTCCGGGGAGGGCGGACTTGACATAGTGTCGATTATCGGCGATATCCGGAAGGGGTGCGGTCAGGCGGATGCCGGACGTCACCCGGTGCGGGAGTCAGGACGGGGTAGGCCGAGAGGCATGGACCTGCTGACCCTGCCCCGCACCGCCCTCGCCTCGTCCCTCGGCGCGGCCACCGCCGTCCGCGGCTCCCGCGTCTTCCACCCGAAGGGCGTGACCTGCTCGGCCCGGCTGACCGTGGCGCCCACGACGACGTGGGGCGCGCGCGTGCTCGACGAGCCCGGCGTGCACGACGGCGTCGTACGGATCAGCCGCGCCGTCGGGCTGCCGGAGTCGCTGCCGGACGCGGAGGGTCTGGCCCTGCGCCTGCCCGGGCTCGGCGTCGGCGGCGCTCCCCTGGACCTGCTGGTCAACTCGGCCTGGCGCTTCGTCTTCGCACCGGCGGCGCTCAGCCCGGTCTGGTCGGCGATCCTGCCGCACCGCACCGGTGACGGCCGACGGGTCCTCATCGGTGCCCGGCCGCTCGGCGCTCTGCGCACCGACGGCTTCCAGATGCTCGCCGCCCCGCTGCTGGGCCCCTGGCAGCCCTGGGGCGAGCTGCTGCTCGGCGAGACGGTCGACGGGGAGGAGCTCCGCTTCGCCCCGACCCTCGGGGCGGACGACCTCCAGCCGGTGCAGCTGTTCCGCGCGCTGCGCTCCCGGGCGTACGAGAAGTCGCAGGCGCACCGGGACTAGACCGGCCGGCCCTCCACCAGGTGGCGGCGGCCACGGGCGTCGAGCAGCAGCGGGATGACCGGCTCCGCGGCCTGGCCCAGGTCCACCCGGACGTCCTTGCCGACGCGGCGGGCGGCGATGCCGTGCAGCCGCAGCACGTCCGCGACCTCCTTGGCCTGGTCGGCGTCGAGCAGGTACGCCGTTGGCGGCGGGTCCAGGACCTCGTCCTCGGTCGGCGGGCGGTTGTCGGCGCCGCCGAAGTAGACCGGCGCGCTGCGGCGACGCCCCTCCTCGGCCTTGCGCTTCGGCGCACGCTCGCTGACGTAGCGGGCGACCTCGCCCTGGTCGCGCAGGAAGCGCAGCGTGTCGTGGGTGACCTGGGTCTGGCTGGCGACGCGGCGCAGGTTCAGCGCGGCGCCGTCGACGACCTCCATCGGGCCGTTGCGCGGATCGGCCGTGACGGCGGACTCGACGAGGATGCCGAGCGAGTGGCGCAGACCGACCGCGTTGCGGCAGATCCCCTCGTCCTCGTCGCCGGCGGTCTGGGTGACCTCCTGCGGCCCTACCTTGTAGAGGCCGTACTCGTCCGCGGTGAAGCCCGCGGCGCGCGCGCCCTTGCCGATGTACTCCTCGGCCAGCGTGCGCGACAGGTCACGCACCGCGGCGTCGACGTTGAGGTTGCGTGCCCACAGGTAGAGCACCTCGTCGTCGTAGAGCACCGGGACGCTCGGGCCGTACTCGTGCAGGTCGAGCACGACGTCAGGGCGCAGGTCGCGCAGGACGACCGAGATCGCCTGCGCCTCAGCGGTCTGCAGCGTCAGGTGGTCGCGGTTGATGTCGACACCGGTGCTGTTCTCGCGGGTGTTGGCGGCGCGCCCGTCGGGGTTCGCGCTCGGCACCACGAGGACGGTCTGCTGCGCGAGCTGGCGCACCAGGACCGGGTCGGTGGTGAAGGCGAGGTCGCGCAGCAGGGACAGCGAGGTCTCCCGGCCGGCCGGCTCGTTGCCGTGCTGGCTGCCGACGAACATCGCCGTCGGCCGGCCGGTGCCCTGCGGCGTCGGCGAGCCGATCGACACCAGGTGCAGCGGGCGGCCCTGCTCGGTGCGGCCGATGACCTCGACGCGGACCCGCTTCGACCGGCGGGCGACCTCCTTCAGGAAGGCCAGCTCCTCGTCGTGCGTGGTCCAGTCCGCTCCCCCGCGCGACTCGAAGCCCGTCTGCGGAGCGCCCTTCGGCACGTCGGCGACGGCCGCCACGCGTGGGACGACGAGGGCGGCGCCGGCCAGCCCGGCGGACTGCAGGAAGCGACGACGGTCGAGAGCCATGCGGAGCACTTCGCCGTACGGCCGCCGGCTCCTGCGCGGGTCAGGCTGTGGACTGCGCCTCAGCGACGGCCCGGGAGACCTCGATCATGGTGGTGCGGTCGACGACCTTCACCCGCTCGCGGGGCGTGTCGCCGACCGGGCCGTACGCCTCGCCGAGCGCGAGCTCGTGGGCGTCGAGCAGCTGCCAGCCGTCCCAGGTCGTGTAGGCGATCCCGCGCGACTCGAGGAACTCCGTGACCGCCTCGGTCGACGGGTCCTCCGCGACCGGCATGGTCTCGAGGTCCTCGAGCATCGAGCCGACGGTCTCGATGGCGTCGCCCTTGGTGTGGCCGATGAGGCCGACCGGGCCGCGCTTGACCCAGCCGTTGACGTAGACGCCGGGGATCGGTGCGCCGTCGACGCCCAGGACGCGACCGGCGGCGTGCGGCACGACGTGCTCGCGGCTGTCCCACGGCAGGCCGGGCAGCTCGGTCGAGCGGTAGCCGACGCAGCGGTAGACGGCCTGCACCGGCCAGTCGTGGAACTCCCCGGTGCCGCGGACGTTGCCGTCGCCGGTGAGCTCGGTGCGCTCGGTGCGGAAGACCTCGACCTTGCCGTCGCCGGTGATCTCGACGGGTGACTCGAAGAAGTGCAGCCAGAGCTTGCGCGGGCGCGGGCCCTCGCCGTGCTCGGCGGTGCGCATGGCGTACTTCTCCAGCTCGCGCACGACGAGCTTGGTCTGGTTGTCGGAGTTGATCGCGGCGACCGAGCCGTCGTCGTACTCGATGTCCTCGGGGTTGACCAGGACCTCGACGTTCGGCGAGTGGTCGAGCTCGCGCAGCTCCAGGGGGGTGAACTTCGCCTGCGCCGGCCCGCGGCGGGCGAAGACGTGCACCTCCTTGACCGGCGAGGCCTTCAGTCCCTGGTAGACGTTGTCCGGGATCTCGGTGACCAGCAGCTCGTCGGCGGTCTTGGACAGCATCCGGGCGACGTCGAGGCCGACGTTGCCGGCGCCGACGACGGCGATCGACTCGGCCTCGAGCGGCCACTCGCGCGGCACGTCGGGGTGGCCGTCGAACCACGACACGAACTCTGCGCCGCCGAAGCTGCCCGGCAGGTCGATCCCGGGGATGTCGAGGTCGCGGTCCTTCTCGGCGCCGGTCGTGAAGACCACCGCGTCGTAGTAGCGGCGCAGGTCCTCGAGCTTGATGTCGACGCCGTACTCCACGTTGCCGAGCAGGCGGATCTGCGGCTTGCTCAGCACCTGGTGCAGCGCCTTGACGATGCCCTTGATGCGCGGGTGGTCCGGCGCGACGCCGTAGCGGATCAGGCCGAACGGCGCGGGCTGGCGCTCGTAGAGGTCGATCGACACCGGGGTGTCGGACTTCATCAGCACGTCGGCGGCGTAGATGCCGGCCGGTCCGGCGCCGACGATCGCCACCCTCAGCGGGCGGTCCTCGGTCCCTGGGCGCGCCACGAGCAGCTCCTACGGTCGACGGCAGTCCTCCTGCGCTGAACACGCAGGGTTCGTTCCATTGTTCCGTACGGATGAGCCTCGTGGCAGGCCGCGAACGTGACCTCCGCCACGTCGGGTGGAGCGTCAGCCGAGGCGGACCAGGCGTACGGAGGGCGCGTCGTAGACGCGGCGGACGACCACCTTCCCGTACCGCTCCGAGGCGCTGAGCATGTAGCCGTGGCCGAGGTAGACGGCCAGGTGGGGGATGTCGGGGCGGTCGTAGACGACCAGGTCGCCGACGCGGGCCTGGGCGAGCGGGACCGGCGTGGCGCGCTTCACGATCGCGGCCCGGTCGGTGGGCAGGACCCCTCCCCCGGCGTGCTTCCAGGCGGTGCGGACGAGGGCGACGTCGGTCCAGCCCTTCGGCCCGGCGGGGCGTCCGATGACGCTCCGGGCGTTGGTGACCGCCTTCAGCGCGACGGCGCTGGAGGCGCCCTTCTGCACGCCGGGCAGCCCGGCGAGGGGACGCAGCGGAGCGGCCGCGGGGGCTGCCGGCGGGGGCGGGGCGGTCGTGGGCGTCGGCC
>JAKFFB010000156.1:0-5072 GCA_036675425.1 Actinomycetales bacterium
AGCCCCGCGGTGAGCGCGGCCTTCTCGTCGAGCGTCAGCGCTGCCAGCAGCGCGTCGAGATCACGTCCCATCCGCGCAGGCTAGGGGGCGACTACCGTGATGGGGTGCCGGACGCCGACTCCTGGGGCTGGCTGCACGAGGCGCGCGCCTCGGTGCAGTCGCGCGGGCTGGTGCGCGACCCCCAGCCGGTCGCACCGGGGCTGCTCGACCTCGCCTCCAACGACTACCTCGGGCTGTCGCGACACCCCGTCGTGGTCGCGGCCGCAGCCGAGGCCGCGCACCGCTTCGGCGCCGGCGCGACCGGGTCCCGGCTGGTCACCGGCACCACCGCCCTGCACCTGTCGCTGGAGCAGGCGCTCGCCGAGCGGATGGGATCGCCTGCCGCGCTGGTGCTCTCGTCCGGCTACCTCGCCAACCTCGCAGCGCTGACCGTCCTCGGCGGTCCCGGCGTGCTGGTCGTCTCGGACGCGAGCAACCACGCCTCGATCGTCGACGGCTGCCGGCTGTCGCGGTCGACGGTGCGCGTCGTGCCGCACCTCGACGTCGCCGCGGTCGAGGCGGCGCTCGCGGGCCACGCCGGCCGCGCGGTCGTCGTCACCGACGCGGTCTTCTCGGTCGACGGAGCAGTCGCGCCGCTGCGCGCGCTGCACGACGTCGTCCGCCGGCACGGCGCGCTGCTCCTGGTCGACGAGGCGCACGGGCTCGGTGCGCTGGGACCGCTCGGCGCGGGGGCCTGCGCGGCGGCGGGACTGGCCGACGCCTCAGACGTCGTGCGTACGGCCACTCTCTCCAAGTCACTCGGCAGCCAGGGCGGAGCGGTGCTGTGCAGCGGGGAGCTGCGCGACCACCTGGTCGACACGGCGCGGGCGTTCGTCTTCGACACCGGTCTCGCTCCCGCCGCGGTGGGGGCGGCGCTCGCCGCGCTCGGGCTGGTCGACGACGCGCTGCTGTCGTCGTTGCGGTCGGCGTCCGCGGCGCTCGCCGGCGCGCTCGAGGTCGCGGACACCCCGGGGCCGGTCGTGCGCGTGCCGGTGGGCGACGCGACCCGTGCGGTCGAGGCGCAGCGGGCCTGCCGGGACGCCGGCGTCCTCGTCGGCTGCTTCCGGCCGCCGTCGGTCCCCGACGGCGAGGCCTGCCTGCGGCTGACCGCCCGGGCCGACCTCACCCCGTCGCAGATCGCGCACGCCGCGGCCACCACCCGGACCGCCCTGCACCGCGGGTCTACGGCGTGAAGGTCACGGGGGCGGTGAAGGCGGCCCGGCGGGACGCGCGGCGCAGCGCGGCGAGCACGGCAGGTCCGGCGAGCAGCACCAGCACGATCGTGGTGAGGCCGCGGCCGAGGTCCCAGCCGAGCGAGGTCGCCATGGTGAAGAGGGCGAAGGTGTGCAGGTTCTCGAGCGGGCCCGCGGCCGGGTCGAAGGACAGCTGGTTCGAGCTGCCGAGCATGAACGGCCAGAACGACAGGTTGAGCAGCGCGCCGAACAGCAGCGACGACACCGCCGCGTAGACCGCGAGCAGCAGCAGCTCGGCCCGGCCGCGCACCCGCGGCAGCAGCCCGGCGCCGAGCCCGACCCAGGCCGCGCCGAGCATCTGGAACGGCAGCCACGGACCGACGCCGCCGGTGAGCAGCGCGGAGGAGAAGAGCGTCGTCGCGCCGAGCACGAAGCCGAAGCCGGGACCGAAGACCCGGCCGGCGAGCACGATGAGGAAGAAGACGGTCTCGACCCCGGCCGTGCCTGCGCCGAGCGGACGGAGCGCCGCGCCGATCGCGCTGAGGACTCCCAGCATGGCAAGGGCTTTCGTGTCCATGCCGCCGTCGGACAGCTCGGCCAGCACGACCGCGAGGAGCACCGGCAGCAGCAGCGCGAAGACCAGGGGGGCGCTGGTGCTCTGCAGCGCCGCACCCCGCTCGGCCAGCAGCGGCCACAGGAACGCCGCGAGCCCGCCCAGGGAGGCGAGCAGCAGGGTGAGGGCGCTGCGCGGGCGGATCCGCACCACCCGCACGTCGCGCTCGGATGCGGCCGCGGTCACGCCGGCCTCGGCAGCTCGAGCGCGGCGGCCACCTCCGCGACGGTGAGCCAGGGGCGCGGCGAGAGCACCTTGGCGACCTGCGGCGCGAAGGTCGGCGACGCGAGCACCACCTGGGCGGTGGGCCCGTCGGCGACGACCTCGCCCTCGGCCATGACCACCACCCGGTCGCAGGCGGTCGCGACGAACTCCACGTCGTGGGTCGACACCACGACGCTGCGGCCCTCGGCCGCCATCGCGCGCAGGATCGCCGCGAGGCGCGCCTTCGCGTCGTAGTCCAGCCCGCGGGTCGGCTCGTCGAGCAGCAGCACGTCGGGTGCCGCCGCCAGCTGCACGGCGAGCACGAGCGCGAGCCGCTGCCCCTCGGACAGGTCGCGCGGGTGGGTGCCGCGGTCCACCCCGGGCAGCAGCCCGTCGAGCAGGTCGCTGGTCGTGCCCTCGGGACGCGCGGACTCCCGGTCCGCCTGCGCCAGCTCGGCCGCCACGGTGTCGAGGTAGAGCAGGTCGGACGCCGACTGCGGCACCAGCCCGACAAGCGCGCGCGCCGCCGCCGGCGACAGCTGCGAGGGGTCCTGACCCTGGACGGACACGCTCCCGGCCGTGCGCCGACCGGAGCCCTGCAGCGCCCAGAGCAGCGACGACTTCCCGGCCCCGTTGCGGCCCATCAGCGCCGACACCTCGCCGCGGTGCAGGTCGAGACCGACTTCGCGGACGGCCACGACGTCGCCGTAGCGGACGACGACTCCCCTTGCGGTGAGGGCGGTCTCGCGTCGCGGCAGCACCCGCACCGGTGCGTCTGGGAGCCGCTCGCGCAGCGGCGCCGCGAGCCGACGGGCGTCGCGCACGGACAGCGGCAGCGGGTCCCAGCCGGCCAGCCGGCCGAGCTCGACCACCGGCGGCGCGAGCACGCCGGTCGCCATCACGGCCGCGGGCGTCCCGCTGCGGACGGTCCCGTCGCCGGGCAGGTGGACGACGCGGTCGGCGTACTGCAGCACGCGCTCGAGCCGGTGCTCGGCCATCAGCACGGTGACGCCGAGGTCGTGCACCAGCCGCGTGACGGCGGCCAGCACCTCCTCCGCGGCCGTCGGGTCGAGGGCGGAGGTCGGCTCGTCCAGCACCAGCACCTTCGGGTGACAGGTGAGCACGGCCCCGATCGCCGCCCGCTGCTGCTGCCCGCCGGAGAGGTCGGCCAGCGCGCGCGAGCGCACGTCGGCGAGGCCCAGCAGGTCGAGCGTCTCCTCGACCCGCTTGCGCATGACGGCCGGAGGCAGCGCGAGCTGCTCCATGCCGTACGCCAGCTCCTCCTCCAGCGTGTCGGTGACGAAGCCGGCCAGCGGGTCCTGGCCGACGACGCCGACGACGTCCGCCAGGTCGCGCGGCGGGTGAGTGCGGGTGTCGCGCCCGTCGACCGTGACCCGCCCGGCGAGCAGCCCGCCGGTGAAGTGCGGGACCAGCCCGTTGACCGCGCCGAGCAGCGTCGACTTGCCGGCACCGGTACGGCCGAGCACGACGCAGAGCTCGCCCTCCGCGACGACCAGCTCGACGTCGCGCAGCGTCGGGGCGGCCGCGTCCGGATAGGTGACGGTGACGGACTCGAAGCGGATCACGCCGCCACCTCCTCCCGGACCACGCGCTGCGGCAGCACCACGCTCGCACGGACCGGCCGCGGCGCGACGAACGCCGGCAGCAGCCCGACGCCGAGGGCGGCGAGCGGCAGCAGCGGGAGGTCCGGCCACCGCAGCGGGTAGAGCGAGGGGTGCAGCAGCAGCGGGTCGTACTGCCCGACGGCCACGATGACTGCGCCGCACGCGAGACCGGACGCGGCGACCGCCCACTCGGGCGCGCGCCACGGGTCGGGGCGGTAGACGGTGCGCTGCACGCGCCGCCCGCCGAGCACGAGACCGCCCACGGACAGAACGATCCCGAGGCCGAGGGCGCCGAGGCCGAGCACCCGGGGGGCGGTGGCGTCGAGCAGCCCGTAGAGGCCGAGGCACAGACCGAGCAGCCCGCCCAGCACCAGCGCAGCCGTGGTGCGGCGCAGCCCGGCGGGCACGCCGGCCGTGCGCCCGTAGCCGCGCGAGTCCATGGCCGCCGCGAGCATCAGCGACCTGTAGAGGGCGTCCTCGAGCACGGGTACGGCGATCGCGCGCAGCGCGCGGAGCCCCTTGCCGGGGGCGCCGCGCAACCGGCGGGCCCGTCGTACGCGAAGCACGCTCTCCACCAGCTGCGGCGCGACGGTGAGCGCGACGACGACCGCGACGCCGATCTCGTAGAGCGCGGGGGGCAGCGAGCGCAGCGCTCGCTTGGGGTTCGCCAGCGCGTTGGCCGCGCCGACGCAGCAGATGAGCGCCGCGAGCCGCAGGCCGTCGTAGACCGCGGCGAGCACCTCCTCGGCGGTGACCGCACCGCCGAGGTCGATCCCCTGCGCCCACTCGGGCAGCGTCACCTCGGGCAGCGTCACGAGCACGTGCCCGTCGACCCCGGCGCCGAGGATCACGTTGAAGACGACGCGGATCACGACGACGGACAGGCCGAGCAGCAGGTAGGCCGAGAACGCCCGCGCCCAGGGGGCGTCCCCGCGCCGGGCGACGACGACGTAGCCGACGACCGACAGCAGCACCGCGATGAGCAGCGGGTTGGTGGTGAAGCTGGCGGCCGTCGCCATGCCGAGCGCCCAGGCCCACCACGCCATCGGGTGCAGCGCCCGGGGCACGGCCGACCTCATGTCGCGTCCCTGCTGCGTCGCTGCTGCACCTGGTACGCGCCGGCGGCGCCGAGCAGCAGCACCACGCCGAGCGCCGCGAGCGGTCCGGCGAGCGAGCCGGAGTCGTCGACCCGGTCGACGATCACCGCACCGGGCGTCGGCGACGGTGTCGGGGACGCCGACGGGGACGCCGACGACGACGCGGGTACGGAGCTCGCGCTCGGCGTCGCCGCTGCCGAGGCCGACGGCGAGCCCGAGGCTGACGAGACCGCCGACGCGACAGGCGATCCCGGAACGGTGGTGGCCGGGGAGGACGCCGCCGGCGACCTCGGCGCGACGG
>JAKFFB010000139.1:0-5061 GCA_036675425.1 Actinomycetales bacterium
CTCCCGGGACGCGCTGCTAGGCCGCGCCGTCGAACAGGCTCGTGACCGAGCCGTCCTCGAAGACCTCGGAGATGGCGCGGGCGATCAGCGGCGCGATCGACAGCACGGTGAGGCCGTCGAAGCGCTGGTCCTCGGCGATCGGCAGCGTGTTGGTCACGACGACCTCGCTGACCCGGCTGTTCTTGAGGCGGTCCATCGCCGGGCCGGAGAGCACGCCGTGCGTCGCGGTCACGACGACGTCGGTGGCGCCGTTGTCGAACAGCAGCTCGGCGGCCTTCGTGATGGTGCCGCCGGTGTCGATCATGTCGTCGACGAGGATGCAGGTCTTGCCCCGCACCTCACCGACGACCTCGCCGACCTTCACCTCGTTCGGGACGTTCGGGTCGCGGCGCTTGTGGATGATCGCCAGGCCGCAGCCGAGCCGGTCGGTCCAGCGCTCGGCGACGCGGACCCGGCCGGCGTCCGGCGACACGACGACCAGCTCGCGGTCGCTCCACCGCTCCTCGACGTGGTCGGCCAGCAGCGGCAGCGCGAACAGGTGGTCGACCGGCCCGTCGAAGAACCCCTGGATCTGCGCGGTGTGCAGGTCGACGGTCATCAGCCGGTCGGCGCCGGCCGTCTTGAACATGTCGGCGATCAGGCGCGCGCTGATCGGCTCGCGGCCGCGGTGCTTCTTGTCCTGCCGGGCGTAGGGGTAGAAGGGCAGCACGACGGTGATCCGCTTGGCCGAGGCGCGCTTGAGCGCGTCGACCATGAGCAGCGTCTCCATGATCCAGGTGTTGACCGGGGTCGTGACGCTCTGCAGGACGAACGCGTCGGAGCCGCGCACCGACTCCTGGAAGCGCACGAAGATCTCGCCGTTGGCGAACTCGTACGCGCTCGTCGGCACGGGCGCGACGCCGAGGTCCCGCCCGACCTCTTCGGCGAGCTCAGGGAACGCCCGCCCGGAGAAGAGCATCAGGCTCTTGCTGCTGGAGATCGTGATGCCGTTCATGGCTGCTGCTTCCCCTGGTCGCCGTCGGCTGCTTCGCGGCCGCGCCTGCGCGCGACCCAGCCCTCGATGTTGCGCTGCCTCGCCCGGCCGACGCCGAGCGCCCCCGCCGGGACGTCCTCGGTGATGACCGAACCCGCTGCCGTGTAGGCACCGTCGCCGATCGTGACGGGAGCGACCAGCATGGTGTCGCTGCCGACCCGTACGTCGTCGCCCACGGTCGTGCGGTGCTTGTGCTGCCCGTCGTAGTTCACGAAGACGGTGGCGGCGCCGATGTTGCTGCGCTCCCCGATCGTCGCGTCGCCGACGTAGGACAGGTGCGGCACCTTGCTGCCGGCACCGACGTCGCTCGCCTTGATCTCGACGAAGCCGCCGGCCTTCGCGCCCCGGCCGAGCCGGGTGCCGGGACGGAGGTAGGTGTACGGGCCGACGGCGGCGTCCGGGCCGATGACGGCCCCGTCGCAGTGCGTCCGGACGACCCGCGCGCCCTCGCCCACCTCGGTGTCGGTGAGGGTCGTGTCCGGGCCGACGTGCGCACCGGACGCGACGGTCGTACGGCCCTGCAGCTGGCAGCCGGGGTGGACGGTCACGTCAGGCGCGAGCTGCACGTCGACGTCGACCCAGGTGGTGAGCGGGTCGACGACCGTGACGCCGGCGCGCTGGTGCGCGGCGACGAGCCGGTCGCGCAGCAGGCGGCGGGCCTCGGACAGCTGGACCCGGTCGTTGACGCCCATCGTCTCGCCGGCGTCCGGCGTCACGTGCGCGGCGACGGGCAGGCCCGCGGCCTGGTGCAGTCCGACGACGTCGGTGAGGTACTCCTCGCCCTGGGCGTTGTCGGTCGTGAGCTTCGTCAGCGCGCTCTGCAGGGCGGCCGCGTCGAACGCGTAGACGCTGGTGGCGACCTCGCGGATCTCCCGGGTGGGGAGGTCGGCGTCCTTGTGCTCCACGACGCCCATCACCGAGCCGCCGCTGCGCACCACCCGGCCGTAGCCGGTCGGGTCGTCGAGGACGGCCGTCAGCAGGGTCGTCGCAGCGTGGGAGGTCGCGTGCTCGGCGACCAGCGCCTGGAGCGTCTGGACCGTCAGCAGCGGCGCGTCGCCGGGGACGACGACGACGATGCCGTCGAGGTCGGGCAGCGCCTCGAGGGCGACCCGCACGGCGTGCCCGGTGCCGTTCTGCTGCTCCTGCACGACGGCCTCGGCCGCCGGGTCGACCTCGGCCAGGTGGGCCGTGACCTGCTCGCGGGAGTGCCCCACCACGACGACGAGGTGCTCGGGCTGCAGCGCCCGGGCGGTCGTGACGACGTGACCGAGCATCGTGCGGCCGCAGAGCGGGTGCAGCACCTTCGGCGTGAGGGTGCTGCGCATGCGCGTGCCCTCGCCGGCTGCCAGGACCACGACCGCGGCGAGGCGCGCGTCGGTCACGAAGGCTCCTCGCGGGGGTGGGCTGGCGCCGGGGATCCCGGCGGGACGAGTCTAGCGACTCGCCACTATCACTCTCCGTGGTCGCCTGATGACGCTCCGCCCCCAGGATTCGAACCCGGACCTGAGTCGACCAAAACGACCCGTGCTGCCAGTTACACCAAGGCGGAAGGGGCGCACCCCGCGCCGTTCACGACGTAGGGAACGTGGTCATCGTGCCACTCCTCGGGAGCACGCGGGCCCGTCACCAGGCCCTGCACCAAGCCTGCAAAGGCGATGTACAGCGTCCGGCTCTGCAGGACGGAGATGCACAAGCACCCGCGGTAGTCGTCACCGATGTTGCGCCGCGTGGTCTTCGGGTTGTGCCGCTTGATAGTGCTGCGGCGAACGCGATCGGCGGGAACACCGGTGTGCTCCGCCCACCACGTGCGCGCGGCGTGCTCGTCAGCGCTCTCGTGGATATGCAACCGAAGCGACAGCCGATCTGAACTGATCCCGAGTTCCGCGAGACCCTCGAGAAACAGCACGACCAGCACAGGATCGCTGTTCATCCACTTGACGATCTCCTGTCGATTCCATGGCTTGCGCTTGGCGCCCTCGCACCAGTACGAGACCGCCAGCGCGAGGAGCAGGTCTCGCGACGTGACCGGTCCGACGGCAGCCGCGATGCTCGCCGCGACTTGCTGCCCCTCCTCGTCGCGGGCGTCCATGGCAAGACGGGCGCGAACGCGGCTTGCCTCGATCCGTCGCTCCTGAGCCGCTGCCGCTCGCTCGGGATCCTCTTCCGGGTGCGGGAGGTCGCGCAGCCACAGCGAGCAGCTGCTCTTGCTCACCCCGAGCTCCTCGGCGATCTCGTCGTACGTTTTCCCGGCCTTCCGGAGCGCGACCGCGGCCGCGCGCACCTCGTCCTTGGCTCGAGGCCGCGCAAGCGAATCAGGGACCTCTGTGCCGCGCAGCAACTGGCCGCACAGCTCGTCGCCGATCCCGAGCTCTCGTTGGATCTCCCGCCGGGAGCGCCCGGCGGCTCTCAGGCCGCGCGCTCGCTCCCCGAGCTCGAGCTTCTCGTCCTGCGTCCGATGCCGTCCCACTGCTGCACAGCTCGCCTCCTGCCCCGACCCTCTGCAGCATCCTGCCCGCGGGGTCCGACAGAACGCGGTCAGCGGCTGAGGCGCAGCGCCAGCAGCCAGCCGGCGACGAGCGCGACCGCCACCACGGGGGGCACCAGCCGTCTCCGGTAGTAGCGGCCGAGGACACCGGGTCCCGGGTCCGCCCCGGGCGGCAGGTCCGCCCGGAGCGCTTGCTCGCGGCGCCGCAGCACCGCGACGTCGCGCCAGAGGACGCGCTGCCGGCGCAGCCACGGCGCGAGCACGAGCGCCGCCACGGCGAGCAGGACGAGCCCGACCGCGATGGTGCCCAGCGAACGGGGCGCCGCGGCGCCGGCCAGCACCACGATGAGCCCCGCCGCGACGAGTGCCCCACCGGCGGTCGTCGCGAGGATCTCCTTGCCCGACAGGGCATCCCCCTGCTCCAGCCTCTGCACGAGCTCCTGGCGGACGTCCTCCAGCTCGCTCATGCCGCGCGCACCCGCATCGCGACGGCGGCGGCGAGCGCCGCGCAGTCGGGGAGGCGACTGGGGTCGGGGGAGCTGAGGGTCAGCACGAGCAGCCGCCCGGAAGCCGGCAGCGGCAGCTGCACGACGACGATCGCGGCCGGACCGCGCTCGGTCTGTGCGACGTCAGCGGTCGCCACCGCCGAGCCGATCGGCAGGTCGAGCACCGCGGCCTCTCCGTCGGCACCCGTCCGCTCCGCAGCCAGCACGCGGAGTCCCTGCAGGACCACGTCGTCGGGACCGGGTGGCAGCGGCGACAGCGCGACGACGAGGGAGAGCGGTGCCGCGCCCACCCGCACCGCGACGAGCTCCAGGTCGGCGGTGGCCAGCTCCTCGTGCCAGCCGGCCAGCTCCGGCCCGACGCCCCGCACCTCGCGCAGCGCGTCGTTCCGGGCGGCGACGACCACCAGGTCGTCGGGCAGGTCCAGCCGCAGCCCGGGCGCAGTCACCGCGCGCTCCCCGCCGGGATCAGCCCGCGGTCGCGACCGGTGCGCACCGTGTCGACGAGGCCCAGGGCGTGGCCGGCCAGCACGGGTTGCAGCTGCACGCTGCGCCAGACCAGCTCGCGCTGACCCATCACGAGCCCGGGCGTGAACATCGACGGCAGCGGCGCGAGGGCCGTGCCCATCTCCTCGGCGCGCGCGACGGCGGCAGCGCGACCGGCCCCCGCCCCCAGCACGCCGAGGCCGAGACCGGCTCCGGCGAACGCCACGTCGGCCAGCCCCTTCTCGTCGGTGTAGGCAGCCAGGGCGACGGTGCTGACCAGCACCGCGCCGTTCAGGGCGAGCATGACGCCCGTGCCGACCCCGGGCACGAAGCCCGCGACGAAGGCGACGACCGACACCGCGTCGGTGACGGCGGCGATGAGCTCGGCGTTCTCCCGGACCCACTCGCCCACGCGGGCGTTGAGCTCCCGCACGCCGTCGACCAGCGAGTCGCCGATCCGCTCGAGCAGGCCCGGCTCGGGCGGGGCCGAGCGGGCCGCCTCGCGCACCGCGCGCTCCGCCCGGGCCGCACCCTCCTCCGCCTGCTGCTGCACC
>JAKFFB010000173.1:0-5040 GCA_036675425.1 Actinomycetales bacterium
GGCCAGGCCAGCGGCCCACCGGAGCCGGCTGTCACCTCGACCTGGTCGCTGCCCCAGCCCCCGGCCGCCGACCACTCCCGGGAGACCAGCGCACCGTCCGAGAGGCGTACGGCGATCAGCCAGGCGCGGACGCCGTCGGTCGTCACCGTGGGCTGCGCCAGCCCGCTCTCGCTGAGCAGCACGGAACCGGTCGCGCCATCGGGGCTGACCAGGAAGACGGTGACGGCGTGGGTGCTCACGTCGTGCTCCACAGAGGTGATCACCCCACCTGAGGCCAGCGCCGCCCCCGACGGCGAGCCGCCGCTGACGATCGCGGGACCGGTGGCGCCGGTGCGCCAGGAGTCGAGAGGGGCGCCGGCGTCGTGTGCGAAGACCCGCAGCGAGCCGCCGCCGGAGCCGGCCCGGGTGACGGCGCGCAGCCCGCCGGGAGCGGCGACCAGCGAGCCGTAGTGCGAGCTGCTGGTACCGGTCTCGAGCACGACCCGGCTGTCCAGCACCGGCGCGTCGGTCGTGAGATCGGTGAACCACACGCCGGTGAGCTCGTACGACGTGTCCCCGACGCGCCGTGAGTACAGGACGCAGCCGCGCACGAGCCCGTCCGCGCCCCGCTCGAACGCGATGTCGGCCTTGTAGGCGCCGCGCGGCGCTGCGTCGAGCGTCACGACCGGCCCCACGCTCGGCCCCTCGGTCGCGTCCAGTCCGGTGAGTCGCCGCATCTGCACCGGCCGCAGGGCGCCGACGTTCGGTCCGCTCCACACCACCCAGGCGTGCTCGGCGCCGCCCGGGTCGGTCGCGACGGCGATCGACGCCGGCCAGTCGCCGGTGCCGGTCCCCGCCAGCAGCGCTCCGGTCGTGCTGTCGCCGCGCGTCGTGGTCTGCCACACGCCGCCTGGGTCCCGCCAGGTCAGCTGCACGCCGTTGCTGTGCCGCCCGTAGACCGCCAGGGTGCGCCCGCCGCGGGTGACCGCCAGCCGGTGCTGGCCGGAGTAGTAGGTCGGCTCGCTCGAGCCGAGCTCCCAGGTCGCTGCCTGGGTCAGCGCGGGAGCGCCCGGGTCGACCGGGTCGGCCGGGTCCGCAGACCCCTCCACCGCCACGGTCACCCAGAGGACGGGCCGGGTGGACGTCTCGCGGCTCGCCCAGCGCGCACCGTCGCTGGATGCCGAGTCCACGGCGAGGGAGAGGGCGCCGTCGACGGCGAGCGTCGTCGGCAGCGGCAGCTCGTACCAGCGGGCGCGGGTCACCGCGCCGAACGTGCCGAGCACGCCTCCGACCTCGGGCTTGGAGGACCATGTCGTCGACTCGTCCCAGGCGCCGCCGACCGAGCGGACCCGGCCCCCGGTCTTGGAGGCGTCCACCTGGAACATGCGGAGCTGGAGGCCCAGCACCGTCCGGCCGGTCAGGCCGCTCAGGTCGAAGCGGAGCAGCGCGATCCGGCCCGGCTTGGCGTCGACGTCGAGCCCCGATGACGATCCCAGGCGGGTGTCCGGCCGGGAGCTGTCGACGTAGGTGTCGGCCGCCGCCACGACGTCGACGACCTCGGACGCGGCCGCCGCAGCGGTGCCCGTCGTCCCTGCCGTCACACCCAGCACGACGATCGCCGCCGTGACGGCGCCAATCAGCCGCTTGCCGTGCACTCTCGCCACGTGGCCCCCTGTTCGGAGGGGCGAGGCTAGCGCGACCGAGGACTCACTGTCCGTAGTCCTTTCGGCCGGATCGCGCGGGCGGCGAGATCGGCGGCGCACGCTGCTACGGGGAGAAGGTCACGGCCGTCCCGTACGGCGCCGCTGGACCGGCCCGCGGCGCGCAGCACGCCAAGGACCGCGGGGGTCCGCGCGGGCTCGCTCAGCGCAGCACGCAGGTCGCCGAGCAGCCACTGGTAGCGCACTCCCGCCCGGGCGTCCGGACGGCGTGCCACCTGCTCGCCGGCGAGCACCCTTGCAGTCAGGTCCGGCAGCGGAGCGCCCGCCGCCACGGCCAGCCGCAGCGACCCGTAGAGCCGCGGGTTGACGTCGATGAGCACCGGCTCCCGCCCCGGTCGGGCCAGCAGCTGCAGCTGGGCCAGCCCGGTCCACCCCGCGTTCCGCAGCAGGGTCGCCGCGCGCTCGGCCAGCCCGTCGTCGACGGGAACGGTGACGGCCCGCGCGCTCACGCCTGCGCCGCGCGGCCAGATGCGCTCCGCCACCTGCTGCGCGCGCCCGACGACGGTTCCCGTCCCATCGAGGACCAGGGCGAGCGCGATCAGCTGGCCGCTCACGTGCTCCTGGACGATGAGCTCCACCCCCGCCGCGTGCGCCCGGTCCCGGGCTGCCGCGAGCTCGACGGCGGAGGCGGCGACGACCACCTCCCACCGGGGGTCCGCTCGTCCTGGCGCGGAGTGCACCGCGGCCTTCGCCACGACCGGCCACCGCGACGGCTCCCCCACGAGCACCTGCGGCGTCGCCAGACCAGCGCGGGCCGCGCCCTCGGCAAGCAGCCCCTTGTCGACGAGCGCCTCGACCGCAGCAGTGCGGGGCACCCCCTTGAGCGACCCCAGGCGCTCGGCCGTCCGGGCGAGGGCCAGCAGCTCGGCGTCCCCGCACGCCAGCACGACCGCGCCCGGGAGCGTCTCGGCCAGGGCGACGAGGTCGTCAGCGAACGCCTCGGTGTCGGTGGGCGGGGCCACGACGTGCCGCCCGGTGACGCACCGGCTCCAGCCGACCAGACCACGCCCTGGGGCGCCCGCCACGTGCACCGCCCAGCCTGCCCGGCCGAGGGCGCGAGCGCCCGACAGGGTCGTGCGGCTGGCCGGGTCCCCCACGAGCAGGACGCTGCGCGCGCCGCCCGGGCGCGGGCTCATCCGTAGGCGCCGTAGGACCCGAGCCCCTGCCGCCGGGGGCGGCGGCTGCGGTTGAGGACGGCCCCCAGGACGCGGACCTTCAACGACTCCAGGCTCGCCGCAGCCTCGGACACCCGTGCGGACTCGGTGCCCGTCGAGACGACGAGCACGGTGCCGTCGCAGACCAGCGCGAGGGTGCGCGCGTCGTCGGTCGCCAGCAGCGGCGGGCAGTCGACGACGACCATGTCGAAGGTCGTCGCGGCCTGCTCCAGCACCGCGGCGAAGCGTCGCGCCAGCAGGTCGCCCGCCTCCTCGTGCGCCACCGTGGTGACGACCGACAGGCCGGGGACCTCCGTCTTCCGGACGACCTTCGCCAGCTCGGCCTTGCCCTGCAGGACCTCGGCGAGCCCGCGCTGGTGCGCGTCCATCCCGAGGTGCTCGGCCAGCCGCGGCTTGTGCAGGTCGGCGTCGACCAGCAGGACGCGCACGTCGATGCGCGCGTACGCCGCGGCCAGGGCGGCGCTGACGGTGGTCTTCCCCTCGCCGCTGACCGCCGAGGTCACGGCCAGGGTCCGGAGCGGCGTGCCGCTCTGCTGGTCGAGAGACGTGCGCAGCGCGCGGATGGCCGTGCCGGCGGCCGGGTCGACCAACCCGTCACCCGGCCCGTCGCGCAGCGCTTTGGCCTTCGGGATGCGCCCGAGCACGCCGAGCCCGGTGAGGACGGCAAGGTCCAGCGGTGCGCTGATGCGCGGCCGGGAGCGATCCGCGAGGACCGCGACGGTGATCCCGGCGAGGAGTGCCAGGACGAGCCCGCCCGCCTCCAGCAGCCGCCGGGGCGGGCTGGCCGGCGACGTGGCGGGCAGCGCGGGGGCAACGACCGAGCCCTTGAGCTGCAGGTCGATGGTCGAGTAGATGACGGCCTCGCGGGCGAGCGCGTTCGCCGCCTGCGCCGCGACCTCCGGCGAGCGCAGCCGCACCGTGACGGTGAGGTTGGCGGTGTCCGGCGTGACCGAGGCGTCGATGGCCCCACGCATGACGTCCTCGTCGACGTCGAACTCCGCCGCGATGCTCCGCGCTGTCGCCCGGGAGGTGAGGTACGCGACGTACTTGGGGACGGTGACCCGGATGGTGTCCGCGCTGACGTTGACCTCCGGGCGCGGCGAGAAGGCGATCACCGCCTCGCCGTCGTAGAGGTCGGGCAGCTGCTCGGCGTACCAGACGACACCCGCGAACACCGGCAGCGCCACCAGCAGCGCGACGTACCACCGCCGGCGGAGGGCGTCCGCGCTGTCACGAAGCCCGCTCATCTGCTCTGCCACATCGCTCCGCTCGTCGTCCCGCGCCGCGGGGACCGTACCCCGCCTGCGCACGCGCGCGACGCAGGTCGGCCCAGGTCCCCGCCGTCGCGATGCCACCCGCTCTCCGGCTCAAGCGAACACGCAGCGTGACGAAGAACAAGGCAGGACACGGACGACAACGGCAAAACCGCGGCAACGCGGTGACGCAAAGCCAGGGGCCCCGTCGAGGCGGGGTAGCCCAGCCACCGAAACGTGAGGGAAGTCCCGAATGCTCCGCTCGGCCGCGCGCGCACTGCTCCTGCTCGTCTCGACCGCCGTTCTCGCGACCTCCGTGCTGCTGCCCGGCTCCCCCGCCGCCGCGGAGGGCACCGCGACCCGACCGGCCTTCGGCGCGCAGTTCCACGGCATGTGGAGCAGCTGGGACGACGCGTCCCGTGCGCGCTACCTGGACCAGCTCGCCGCCTCCGGCGCGACGTGGGTCCGGCTCGACGTCTCCTGGGCGATGCTGCAGCCGACCTCCCGCGACGCCTACGACCTCAAGTGGGGCGTCCCCTTCGTCGACCGCGTGGTCTCCATGATCACCGCGCGTGGGCTGACGCCCCTGGTCACCCTCTGGCTGACGCCGGCCTGGGCCAACAACGGCGCGGGCCCGCGGACCCTGCCGACCGACCCGGCGGACTACGCCCGCGCGGCCGGCTGGGCAGCGCAGCGCTGGGCCGGCCAGGTCCCCGCGTGGGAGGTCTGGAACGAGCCGAACCACCCGGACTTCATGGTCGGCGCGGACCCCGTCGCCTACACCCGGCTGCTCAAGGCCGCCTATCCGGCGATCAAGGCCGGCAACCCTGCCGCCACCGTCGTCTACGGCGGACCTTCGCAGAACGACAGCCCGTGGATCGCCAAGACCTACGCCGCCGGCGTCAAGGGCTC